>NC_015276.1:0-304423 GCF_000192865.1 Marinomonas mediterranea MMB-1 | reverse complement strand
AGCTCATCACCCAACTGATCAAGCACTGACTTCAAGTTGTCATAACAGAAAAGCGTAATCTCTGCACTCAAGCTGGCTTTAATCTTACCTTCGTTACGAGCCGCTTCTAACACTTTGTTTATCGCTACTTTGGCCTCTAGCACCTGCTTCCAGAAATCGCGTCCAAAACGCTCTTCGCCAGAAAGCTCTGTTAGACCCTCATACCAAGTCTCAAGGAAGACTGACTCGCCATGCTCACCAGGAAGAGACCGCCAAATTTCATCGGCAGTAAAACTCAAGATTGGAGAAATCCAACGAGTGAATGCTTCGACAATATGATAAAGCGCAGTTTGCGCTGAACGACGAGCCAAACTGTCCGGTTGTGTGGTGTACTGACGATCTTTAATAACATCAAGATAAAAACCACCAAGATCCACAGAACAGAAGTTTTGGATTTTTTGGTTTACAGTATGGAATTGGTACTCGTTGTATGCCTCTTCAATTTCTTTTTGCAATTGAGCGGCACGATCCACAATCCAACGGTCCAGGGCGATCATTTGATCACTTTCCACCATGTCTTTTGCTGGATCAAAACCATTCAAGTTCGCCAACATAAAGCGAGCAGTATTACGAATACGACGGTAAGAGTCCGCTACGCGTTTCAAGATTTCATCAGATACGGTCATCTCACCCGTATAATCAGTCGCAGCGACCCATAGGCGAATAATATCGGCGCCCAGCGTACTCATGACTTTTTGAGGAGAAACTACGTTCCCTAAAGATTTCGACATCTTACGGCCGTCACCATCAACCGTAAAGCCATGGGTAAGCACTTGCTTGTACGGCGCCTCTCCACGAATAGCGATAGATGTTTTTAGTGACGACTGGAACCAACCTCGGTGCTGATCAGAGCCCTCTAAATATAGGTCGGCAGGGAAACTCAATTCTTCACGTTGATCCACAACAGAATAATGCGTCACACCAGAATCGAACCATACATCAAGCGTATCTGTGACCTTACTGTAAGAATCTGCCTCATCGCCCAATAACTCTTCTGGAGTCAGGTCGAACCAAGCATCCATCCCTACTTTCTCAATACGCTTAGCAACATCTTCGATCAAACGAGGTGTGTCGGGATGAAGCTCTTGCGTTTCTTTATGGATAAATAAAGCAATCGGCACACCCCAAGTACGCTGACGAGACACACACCAATCAGGGCTGTTATTTAACATCCCTTCCATGCGGTTTTGTCCCCACGTTGGCACCCATTTCACACCATTAACGGCTTCTTTTGCCTCATCCAGCAAACCTTTTTCATCCATACTAATAAACCATTGCGGTGTTGCACGGAAGATCAAAGGTGTCTTAGTACGCCAACAATGCGGATAGCTGTGGAAGATTTTAGATTCAAAGACCAACGCCTCATTTCTGTTTAGCGCATCAAGAATCGCAGTGTCTACTTTATACACATGCATGCCGGCAAACTCGCCTGCAGCCTCAGAGTATACGCCGTTGTCTTGAACAAGATTGATTGTACCGAGACCATTTTCACGACCTACATTAAAGTCATCAACACCATGATCAGGCGCAGTGTGAACACAGCCTGTACCAGCTTCTGTTGTTACATGCTCACCAAGTATGACGGGGATATCACGTTTTAGGAATGGGTGATTCAATACCGTTCCGTTTAAATCCTTACCAACAGCACGACCAACAATACGGTAGTCCGACACGCCGTATCGAGTCATCACGCTATCAATCATGTCCTCTGCTAGAATTAAACGCTCTTTTCCTAACCCCATATCCACTTCAACAAGTGCATAATTAAACTCAGGATGAATCGAAACGGCCTGACTTGCAGGAAGCGTCCAAGGCGTCGTTGTCCAAATAACAACAGATACTTTCCCTTCACCCTCTACATCCGAAAACTTTGCAGTCAAAGCGGCTTCGTCTTGCGGCGCATAACGAACATCCAGCGAAAGGGAAGTTTTATCCTGGTACTCAACTTCTGCTTCAGCTAACGCTGACCCACCAACCACACTCCAATAAACTGGTTTAAAACCTTTAACGAGGTGGCCATTTTCTGCGATCTTGCCTAAAGCACGAACAATATTCGCTTCCGTATCGAAATTCATTGTCAGGTACGGTTTTTCCCAGTCACCCTGAATTCCTAAACGGATAAAGTCTTTTTTCTGCTCTTCAATCTGTGAGTAAGCATACTCTCGGCACTTCGCACGAAACTCTTTGAACGAAACCTTATCGCCCGCCTTACCTATCATCTGCTCGACTTTGTGCTCGATCGGCAAACCATGACAATCCCAACCAGGGATATAAGGCGCATCGTAGCCACTTACGGTTTTAGATTTAACAATAATATCTTTGAGGATTTTGTTAACCGCGTGACCAATATGGATGCTACCGTTGGCATATGGAGGGCCATCATGAAGAATAAAAGGCTTACGGCCTTTACTAACTTCACGCATTTTTTGATATAAATCCATATCCTGCCAGCGTTTAAGCATTGCAGGTTCACGTTTTGCCAAATCACCACGCATCGGAAAGTCCGTGTTTGGCAGATTCAACGTTGGTTTGTAATCACTCATGGTTTGTTAACTTATCCTCAAAGATCGTCGTTCACAGATTGCGAAAGAAGCGCAACGCTTCCTCTTTATCACATTGAATTTGTTTTTCTAACTCATCAAGCCCAGACATTTTGCGCTCTGGACGAATAAAACAATTAAACTCAACAGAGACATACTTATGATATAGGTCTCCATCGAAGTCAAAAACATGTACTTCCAATAATGGATATTTGCCATCTACAGTAGGCCGAACACCGATATTAGCAACACCTTGATATTGCTGCCCATCGACAAAAAAACTGACTGCATATACGCCTCGAAGAGCAGGCTCGCACCCTTTCAGATGCACATTTGCGGTTGGAAAACCAATCGTTCGCCCAAGCTGCTTACCACCAATGACACGCCCACTCATGACCAAAGAGTGTCCCATTGAACGAAGCGCATCATCGAAGCGCCCTGATTCCAGCTGCTGTCGAACCAAAGTACTGCTGATTCGCTCGTTATTCTGAGACAAAACAGAGGATGTACTTTCGACATCAAATTCGCTCAATTCACCAAAGCGAGATAAATACTCAAAATCACCCTGACGGTCACAACCGAACCGAAAATCATCGCCAACCACCAAATGCCGAATATGTAACCCCTCTTTTAATATGAGATTACAAAATTCAGACGCATCGAGGTTACGTAATTTGTTGTTAAATGGCAGACACAAGACATAATCAATACCTTGTTGTTGCAACAACTCAATTTTATCTCGCATCCGGGTTATACGACCCGGTGCGGATTCAGGCGCAAAAAACTCGCGAGGCTGAGGCTCGAAAATCATGACACCTGCAGGTGACTGATATTGCTTTGCAAGCGACTTCACTCTAGAGAGTATTGTTTGATGCCCTAAATGCACACCATCAAAATTCCCGATTGTGAGTACGCCATGCTGATGCTTAGAGCGGATATTGTGAATACCCCTAATTAGCTCCATAAAACCTCTAGTGCTGAATCAACCACCGGACACAGGCAAGCCATAAACACTTCGCCTACGTCGAAAAAATAACCGGAATTATATAGTAGTCGGCCACTCAAAGGTAGATCACACCGCAGCAACTTTTAGATCCTTAGCCCTTAACCCGAATAAGAAACACGAACCGCCATAGAGAAAAACACCAACCATCACCAATATCGCAACATGACCTACACGCTGAATATCAGACAACAGCAACCAATCGATCCCGCGAGACTGATAAAAATATATCCACCCTCCCAATACACAACACGCCATAAAGAGTGACGCGACGTGCCTTAGCCAGCGCACATGCCAAACAAAGTATTTGTCTTTTGCCAAACCTCGCCACAACAAAAAGGCATTTAATCCAGCAGAAAGACTCGTTGCGAGCGCGAGTCCCACATGGCCGAAAGGCCAAACCAAAATCAGATTAAACACCATGTTCGAGACCATAGCGATAATCCCTATTCGTACAGGTGTTTTCGTATCTTGACGAGCGTAATACCCTGGAGCCAACACTTTTATAAGCATCATAAAAACAAGACCAATAGAATATGCCTGCAAACTCAATGCGGCCATTTGAACATCATTAGCACTTAAAGCACCACGGTAAAAAATCGTAGCAATAAGCGGCTCCGCAAGAAAAAACAAGGCAACGGAAGAAGGCAACGCAATAACGACAAGCACTCGAAGCGCCCAATCAAGCGTACTCACAAACTTAGCACTATTCTCAGCAGCAAAACTCCGAGACAACGAAGGCAAGATAACGGTGCTGATCGCAATAGCAAACAACCCCAAAGGCAGCTCATAAAGTCGGTCAGACAAATAAAGCCACGTTATCGAGCCAGTTTCCAAAAAAGAAGCCAAGACCGTATCCAATAAAAGATTAATTTGCCCTACAGACACACCAAATAGTGCCGGCCCCATTAATAGCAAAATGCGCTTTACACCCGAATGGCGAAACCCAATGCGCGGGCGGGCAATCAACTTCATTTTGGCCAAGAAAGGCACCTGAAACAGCAACTGAATCAGACCCGCAAAAAACACCCCCCATGCGACCGCGGTTTCTGCCTGCGCAGCTTCTTTAGCAAAATACAAAGTAGCCACTAGTAATGAGACATTTAAAAAAATGGGCGTGATAGCCGGCACGCCATATTCGCCATGGGCATTTAAGATACTCCCTGCCAAAGCAGTGAGCGATATAAACAGCAAGTAGGGAAAAGTGATCGTAAGCAACTCTGCGGCAATCGATGCTTGCAAAGGGTCGTCCGTGAAACCAGGAGCAAACACATAAACCACCCACGGCGCTGCGACCATAAACAACGCAGTCATCGCCAACAACACAACCCCTAACGATCCGGTAACCGCGCCAATTAACTCTCGAACCTCTTCTTTAGTGTTATTAATTCGATAGTCACTTAATACAGGAACAAAGGCCTGCGCGAACGCCCCTTCCGCAAACAAGCGACGGAAAAAATTAGGAATTTTAAAAGCAACGTAAAAGGCATCCGCACTACCACTCGCTCCAAGAACAGAAGCTAATGCCGCATCACGAGCCAAACCAAGTATACGAGAGAGCAAAGTACAAAAGGATACGAGCACACTGGATCGCAAGAGCGTTTTTTTAGATGTCACTGTCGTCTGATCCATAAGGAGTATGTTTTTACTAGCCGATAATTCAGAAATGAAATGATTGATAGGTGTGCGCTTAACCTCTATTTCCGATAGCCCGCCCACCAAGCAACAACGAACAGGATTCTATTACAGAATTGATTAAGGCAATTTAGAATAGCATTCGCACCGGGATATTACAGCTCAAAAAAACATCATTTTGGCTATTATTTGTATAATGGGGTTGCTGCAAGCGCAAAAACTGGTACAATCCGCCGCGAGATTTTCAAGTTAAACTTGACATCAATTTCACTATATAACGACACGTTGTGTTGTTTCATTTTATAAAAGATTTGAAGGAGCCAGACTGTGGCAAACTCCGCCGGTTCAAGAAAACGTGCGCGCCAGGCGATCAAGCGTCGCGCTCACAATGGTAGCCTGCGCTCTATGGTGCGCACATACTTGAAAAAAGTAGATGCAGCTATTGAAGCAGGCAACCAAGCTGAAGCTCAAGCAGCTTACGTTGCAGCAACGTCTAATCTAGACAAAGCAGCAAACAAAGGCCTTTACCACAAAAACAAGGCAGCTCGTCATAAGAGCCGTCTGAGTGCTAAAATTAAAGCACTAGGCTAATTGTTATAAAAAAACCGGCGTCAGCCGGTTTTTTTATATACAGATTTTCTAATCAGACAACTTCTACACAAGAAGTGGCAACAACAAACACACTCTAGCTCGACAAAACCAATCTGTCACTCACCAAAGAATATAATCAACCCCCAAACAACAGCCGCCTGAATCACCGCCAACATAACTGCAGCAGAACCCAAGTCTTTAGCCCTTCCAGACAGCTCATGATGCTCATTGCTGATTCTATCCACAATTGCCTCAACACTCGAATTTAATGTCTCAACAATCAAAATCAAGCTCACACTAAAAATCATCAAAGCAATCTCTAATGCCGAGTCACCCAGCCACAACGCCAATGGCACCGCCAACAAAAACAACCCAACCTCTTGACGAAATGCCGCTTCATGATGCCATTGCGCCTTCAACCCCTGACAGGAATATTTAGCCGCATCCATAACTCGCTCAAATCCAGTTTTACCAGGCTTAGCCATTGAACCCTCTTCTTTAAATCATAACCAAATCATCGCGATGAATTAATTCAGGCTCACCCTCGTAGCCCAACACATCACCCCTTTCAGATGAAGGCTTACCAAGAAGCTTAAGCGTCTCCGCAATGCTATAGTTCACTAATCCGCGCGCAACCAATCCGCCTTTCTCATCCACGCAAATCACCATATCACCACGAGCAAAAGACCCTTCAGCATCTTTCACGCCGACTGGCAGCAGACTTGTGCCTTTTTTACGCAATGCTCGTACCGCACCCTCATCCAGTATCAACGCACCTCGGCTCTTTAGATGCCCTGCTAACCACTGCTTACGAGCCGCTAACGGCGTGAAGTCAGGCAACAGCCAAGTACCTAAAGGCTCACCAGACACAGAGCGCACGATCACACCCACTTCGCGACCAGACGCAATAAGAGTGTCAGCCCCAGAACGCGCAGCCAGTTTCGCAGCGCGCACCTTTGTTAGCATTCCACCACTTCCCAGCACACCAGCACCGCCACTCGCCATCGCCTCAAGCCTCTCATCCGAAGCTGAAGCATGCGATATCAATGTTGCATCTTTATGATCTCTTGGGTTTTTATCGTAAAGACCATTTTGATCGGTCAATATGAGCAACAAATCCGCCTCAACCAAATTCGCAACCAACGCGCCCAATGTATCATTATCACCAAAGCGAATTTCATCCGTTACAACCGTGTCATTCTCATTAACAATCGGAACAACACCCAATCCAAGCAAGGTACGCAACGATGAGCGTGCATTCAGGTAACGGCGTCGATTAGATAAATCATCATGTGTGAGAAGTATCTGCGCTGTATTCAAACCAAAGCGTTCAAAATGAGATTCGTAAACTCCCACTAGCTCCATCTGCCCGACAGCAGCCGCCGCCTGAAGCTCGTTAACTTGTGTCGGTCGAGAGAGAAAACCAAGTCGCTTCATGCCCGCCGCTATTGAACCAGAAGAGACCAATACAACCTCTTTCCCCTGCTTCCTTAGCTCAGCAATCTGCTCAACCCAACTACCAATGCTATTTACATCTAACCCTTGCCCATCGTTTGTGAGCAATGCACTGCCAATTTTGACAACGACACGCTGTGCCTTTGCGATTTTCTCTCTGATATCCATTTTACCACTCTACTTTCATACAAAATGACTGAAGCAAAATTAACGAACGTATTCTACATCCACGTCATAATCGTCATCATCAAAGTCATCGTCATCGCCTTCTTGACCTCTACGTCGACGATTCTCTCTCAATAGACGAATTCGGTCTCGACCTTCTTCATCAATCAAAGCACGTATATTGTTCTCTTCTTCTTTAGCAGAGTCATCTTCCAATAAACGATCTTTCATTTCATCTAGCGTCGTCATCAAATCAAGGCACAGCGGTTCTGTACCCGCACCTGAAATCGCCGAAATTCGGTACACCTTACCTTCCCATTCCAACGCATCGATCACGCTTTGGCAACGCTCTTCAACTTCGTCTTCAGGAACCATGTCGATCTTATTCAGAATCAACCAGCGATCACGCTTTTCAGCCAACGTTGGGGAGAAATTCTCCAACTCATTCACCGCAATAACCGCCGCCTCAGCAGGAGTAACTTCATCCCACGGCGCCATATCAACAATATGCAGAAGAATACGGTTACGCACCAAGTGCTTCAAGAAGCGAATCCCAAGGCCTGCGCCGTCTGCCGCACCCTCGATAATTCCTGGAATGTCCGCAACAACGAAACTCTGGTGTTTCTTCACTTTCACGACACCAAGGTTAGGCACCAAGGTAGTAAAGGGATAATCCGCTACCTTAGGCTTAGCAGAAGAAACGGATCGGATAAACGTGGATTTACCTGCGTTAGGCAACCCCAACAGACCAACATCAGCCAACACCTTCATTTCCAACTTAAGGTTACGCTCTTCACCGGGCGTTCCTTTCGTCGTTTGTCTTGGCGCACGATTGGTACTGGATTTAAAACGAGTATTACCCAGACCATGACGACCGCCCTGAGCAACTTTCAACCTTTGACCAACTTGAGTAAGGTCTCCTAGCGTTTCGCCCGTATCCTCATCGATAATCGTGGTTCCAACAGGCACTTTCAGCACCAAATCTTCACCTTTCTTACCCGTCATATCACGGCCTTGACCACCTTCGCCATTTTCAGAAAGGTATTTCTTGGTATAACGATAGTCAATCAGTGTATTTAAAGACTCATCCGCCTCTAACAAAACACTACCGCCGTCACCGCCGTCACCGCCGTCAGGACCACCTTTGGCTACAAATTTTTCGCGCCAAAAACTCAAGCAGCCGTTTCCACCTTTACCTGCTCGAACATAAATGGTCGCTTCATCAACGAATTTCACAACATCACCTCTTGTGAGGGTTACCAGACTAATTACGTCTGATTATAGAATTTTTCCAAAAAAAAAGCCCCGCGCTGCGGAGCTCTTTTCGTTCTTTTCGATAAAAGAAATTAAGCAGAAACGACAGAAACTGTGCGACGCTTGAATTTACCTTTAACTTCGAACTTAACCTGACCTTCAGAAACCGCAAACAAAGTGTGATCTTTACCGATACGAACACCTTCACCAGCGTGGAATTGAGTGCCACGTTGACGAACTAAGATGTTACCAGGAATAACAACTTCGCCGCCGAAACGCTTAACACCTAATCGTTTCGACTGACTGTCGCGACCGTTCTTAGTACTACCACCAGCTTTTTTGTGAGCCATGATTTACTCCTAAAATATTAAAACTTTAACGCTTAGTTAATGCCTGTGATTTTCACTTCTGTGAACCACTGACGATGACCCATGCGCTTCATAGAGTGCTTACGACGACGGAATTTCAAGATTTTAACTTTGTCGCCACGGCCGTGAGAAACAACTTCAGCTGTTACTTTAACGCCTTCTACAACAGGCGCGCCAACTTTAACGTCGTCGCCGTTGCTAACAAGAAGAACGTCGTTGAACTCAACAGCTTCACCAGCTTCAATAGCTAGCTTCTCAACTTTAAGAGTTTGACCTTCTTGCACGCGGTATTGCTTACCGCCGGTTTTGATCACTGCAAACATTTTTTTCTCCAATTAGATTTACCCGGCTACTGGAATAAGTTTGACCTACTTCTAGTGGCAAGTTCGTATTCACTCTGAATCAAAGGACAAGCCTAAGACGCCAAGCAATCACGATATACCATATGATAGGGAGCAAAGTGTGGGTAAATCGGACGCAGCATTGTACAAAAGAGAACCACTTAAAACAATAGCAACACAAGTTTTCTAGTACTTTTTCGTGTTTTTAGTTGACCCTCTCGTCGCGCTTACCTAGCATGTTGCGCAATTGCTCAATAGCATACGATTACAAAGCTTCGGAAGACCCATGCAACCCACCAAGATTCATGATGTTGTGGCTGATGAATTCAGTCAGGTAAATGATTACATTCTTAGCCAACTGAAAAGTGAGATTCCTCTCATTGAACAGATTGGCTACTACATTATCAGTAACGGCGGCAAGCGAATGCGCCCCCTTATGGTTCTGCTTGCCGCACGTGCAGCACAACCCGCTCAAGGGCTTTCCGAAACGCAACTTAGTCACACCGTCAAGATGGCTTCTATTATCGAATTCATCCACACTGCGACTTTACTCCATGACGATGTTGTTGATGAATCCGATATGCGTCGAGGCAAAAAGACGGCAAACGAGGAATGGGGTAACGCTCCTAGCGTCTTGGTAGGCGACTTCCTCTATTCTCGTGCCTTTCAAATCATGGTAAATGTTGGCAGTGTGCCCTGTATGGAGATTCTTTCAAATACAACCAACATCATCTCTGAAGGCGAAGTACAACAACTTATCAACTGTGGCGACCCTGACACGAGTGAAGAAAGCTATCTCAAAGTCATACAATACAAAACAGCGAAGCTATTTGAAGGCGCGGCTTTGTGTGGCGCTGTCGTTGCAGGCGCATCAGAAGAACATCAGAAGGCCCTACAAGCTTACGGTATGTATGTAGGCACCGCCTTTCAGCTTGTCGATGATGTAATGGACTATGTTAGTACGGCAGAAGAAATGGGCAAAAGTGTCGGTGATGATCTAGCAGAGGGCAAACCAACTCTCCCGTTGATTTACACAATGAAACACGGCGATGCTGATGCTAAAGAGCGCGTAAGACAAGCAATCCTAACAGGTGGGCTTGAGAATCTAGAACAGATTCTATCGGATGTACGCGCCTGTGGAGCGATCGAATACACGGAAAAACAAGCAGAAGAGCAAGCCGATTTAGCGATCAAGGCAATTCAGGCTTTCCCAGAGTCTGAGCATAAATCGGCGCTTATCGCCCTAGCGAATGCCGCTGTAAAACGACGTAATTAAGAGTAAGAGAATCCCTCAGCTCAAGAGGCCTTACTACAAAAGGCCTCTAACCACTTCCGCCGTATCAAAAGGCTGCTCTTGCATAAAGCAATGCTCCCCCTCCACTTCTACTAATTGGATATTAGAGTTGAGCTTGGCGGCTAAATGATACGATTCTTTAAAGTATTTATAAGTGTCTTTACCGTACACGATTTGCGTAGGCACAGACAGACGCTTAACAGCTTTCCAAAGACCTTTTGGATAACTGGCAAAAATAGCCGCCTCCATCCAAGTTGGGCAATTTAAATGGTAATGATTGTGATCGTCACAGGTTAACGAGTAGCGAATATAATCCTCTAGACACTCTTCGTCCCAACCTTTAAATATACCTCGCCCCAAAAAGCTTTTTTTAACTTGCGCATAGGAATCCCATTGAGTTCGGCGTTTACGCGTTCGCTTCGCCAATGGAACATAATGATCCAATCCCGCAATTTGCATCCCCCGTAGCAGCCAAATTAGACGAGGAGGAAACAAAGCTGGATCCAAAAGAACCAGTCGCTCAAAATGCTCAGGCGCTTGAACACTCATTAATAAGGTCATCGCCCCACCGAAACTATGCCCTACACCGCAAAGGGGCACATCCAACGTCTCGCTGTAATGCACTAGAGACTCATTGAAACGTCGTGCTGTCTCATTCCAACCAATAAACGCTTTGCCAGCAGGAGATTCCCCATGCCCGGCAGCGTCCTGAGTCAGGATAGTATAATCCTTTGCAAGCGGAGACAGCATTTTACTGTAGGTACCGACCGCAAAACCATTACCGTGCAAAAAATGGAGCGCTTTACGCGGACTCTCAGACTGATGTTTGTAGCCAGCTAACGCCCAATTATCTTTTTCATTCTGAAAAGATATTGGCTCAAAATTAAGCGAATTCATGAATTACCAGCCACCAAAGAAATAATCTAAAAACATATCAAAATAACCCAGTTAGAACATATTATAATTTCTAGGGAGATACAATGAGACAATAATCGTCATTTTACCGCATCTGTACCTTCTATTTTTACCTCTTTTTACGAGTATCCTTGGTTTTTTTGTCTGCAAACATTCATATTAAGCCATCATATCGATATAATTGTCAGGATTTATTACTGCTAATTGGACCACTCAAGAAGCGCCCTGTGTTAGGGACAGGCTGAAAGTGGAAATAGGACTATAATGACTACAGCTTCATCGTTTGAAAAAGACGAACTACTAAAATGCGGCTACGGCGAAATGTTTGGTGCGGGTAACGCACAACTTCCCGTTGGCAATATGCTTATGATAGATCGCATCGCTCACATCTCAGCGGAAGGCGGCGAGTTTGATAAAGGCGAAATCATTGCCGAACTCGATATCAATCCAGACCTATGGTTCTTCGAGTGTCACTTTCCTGGCGACCCAGTCATGCCTGGCTGTTTAGGTCTTGATGCAATGTGGCAACTTGTTGGCTTTTTCCTAGGTTGGAAAGGCAATAAAGGCCGCGGTCGTGCTTTAGGTGCTGGCGAAGTCAAATTCACAGGCCAAATTCTACCAACAGCCAAAAAAGTCACCTTTCATATTCAATTGAAGCGTGTGATTGAACGTAAGTTGGTAATGGGTATCGCAGACGGAAGCGTAAAAGTCGACGGTCGCGAGATCTACACAGCAAAAGATTTGCGTGTTGGCCTTTTCACTTCAACTGAAAATTTCTAATTAAAAGTAAAGAGGCAGATTTATGCGTCGTGTAGTAGTAACTGGCCTAGGCGTTGTAAGTTGCTTAGGTAATGATAAAGAGAGCGTTTTAGACTCTTTAAAAGAAGGCAAATCAGGCATTCGTTTTGCCGATGATTATAAAGAACATGGGTTCCGTAGCCACATTTGTGGTCGAATCGACGTTGACGCTACTGTCATCGATCGTAAAGTACGCCGCTTCATGGGCGACGCTGCGACATACGCCTATCTGTCTATGCAACAAGCGATTGCTGATTCAGGTCTTTCAGAAGATCAAGTTTCTAACGTTCGCACGGGACTAATCGCGGGTTCTGGCGGTGCATCTGCACAGAACTTAGTAGACTCAGCAGATACACTCCGCGAAAAAGGCGTTAAGCGTGTTGGACCATACCGTGTTACTCAAACCATGGGTAGCACCGTATCAGCATGTCTAGCAACGCCTTTTAAAATCAAGGGTGTGAACTACTCGATTACATCTGCTTGTTCTACAAGTGCACACTGTATCGGCAATGGCATGGAACTTATCCAGCTTGGCAAACAAGACATCGTCTTTGCCGGTGGTGGTGAAGAAGAAAGCTGGACGCAAACATGTATGTTTGATGCAATGGGTGCGCTTTCTTCTAAGCGTAACGACACACCAGAACAAGCTTCTCGTGCATACGATGCAACTCGTGACGGTTTCGTCATCGCTGGCGGCGGCGGCATGTTGGTTCTTGAAGAACTTGAACACGCTAAAGCACGTGGCGCGAAAATCTACGCAGAAGTCGTAGGTTACGGTGCAACGTCTGACGGCTATGACATGGTTGCGCCATCGGGTGAAGGTGCGATGCGTTGTATGCAAATGGCAATGAGCACTATCGACGGTGACATTGACTACATCAACACGCACGGTACAAGTACACCTGCTGGTGATATGAAAGAGCTTCAAGCCGTTAAAGAGACCTTTGGTGACAAGATCCCTTCAATTAGCTCAACGAAGTCTTTATCTGGCCACTCTCTAGGTGCTGCAGGCGTTCATGAAGCTGTCTACAGCTTGTTAATGATGGAAAACAACTTCATTGCCGCTTCTGCTAACGTTGAAGAGCTAGATCCAGAGGCTGATGGCATCCCTGTTGTGACAGAGCGTCAAGACAACGTAGACCTTAAGCATGTTATGTCTAACAGCTTTGGCTTCGGTGGCACTAACGCCAGCCTTGTTTTCAAAAAATACGAAGGCTAATAACTCGATTACTTCATAGCGAGCTATTAAGATCAGATCTAAAAAAACCGCGACTTGTCGCGGTTTTTTTTCCTTAAATGACCCTACCAAGCATTACCGCCATTCAAATAGAACTCGGAAAAACCTTGACCATTTTGATCAAAAACTGTTCGAACGGTAGTCATCATTGGCTTACTCCTCAAACACTCAGTCGTTTCCCAACTCATAGACGCACTAAAAAAATAGGATGTCGACGAAAACGGGAAATATATTCCCCCAAGTGTTTTTGAAGGCATCACTGCACCAGCAACAGAAGAAGGGCTATTCGAAGCAGAAAATTTTTGAAGATACTGATACCCAGCTCCAGCAACTAGCTCACCATTATTCGAACTAAAGTGATATGGTGAAAACTTAAAATTTACGGTTTGATTTGACTTATTTTCAACTATTATGTGAGTGCGTTGATAAGGATTCTGTATTGTTGGAGGAATCCTTTGCCATCCTTTATATACTATCTCACTAGCTTCCGTAATAAAGGTATGAACTGTTGGATCGTACTTCTCTAACTTATTACTTTCATTATAGACATACTCGGTCCCCATACACGCATCAGTATCTAGAGTGTATGCCTGCAATGGTAAACATATTAACGCCCCCACAGCGACAACTAACTTTTTCATCCTTAACTCCTTCTATTAAACTGCAATCGAACTCTATATAAAAAAATATCTCAAATCAGTGCATCTGACTCATAGTCGTACGCATCCAGGATTCCATCTCTTCGTGAATCTCGCTGGTCGACTTCCCTTCTGATTCAATCAATTTACCAATTGATACTTTGATTTCGCCTGAGTAACGTTTCCACGTACGACTGGGCCATACATGTCCGGCATTATGAACCATAGGTAATATAGGCGCCTTGGCAGAGGCCGCTAACATTGCAGCGCCTTTATTAAAGGCTTTTTCTTGGCCGGGCTTAGCACGCGTTCCTTCAGGAAAAATTAACACTGATCGGCCTGAGGCGATTCGCTCTTTGCCTTGCTTCAGTATTTGCTTCAATGCCCCTGCTCGTTTTGAGCGGTCGATCGCAATAGGCTGAACCATTCGCAATCCCCAGCCGAAAAACGGAATAGAAAGTAGCTCCTTTTTTAGGACGGTTGAAATGGGCGTCGTTAATACTTGAAGCAAATAGGTTTCCCATTCGCTTTGGTGGTTTGAAACCAACACCACAGGCCTTCCTTTAGGGACGTTTTCCAACCCTTCAATTTCAACTCGAACGCCACATACCACTCTGAATAGGAACAATAAAATATGGTTGTGAACATTAAGAACAGGTTGTCTGCAACGCTCGGGAAGGAAGAACGCTATTGTCGGGGCAACCACCCCCGTAAAACCGGTCAATACTGAATAGATAATCAAAAACAGAATGGAACCAATCCATGACCTTAATGACATCTTACGATTCATAAAGATGTAAACCCCTATCTCTAAACCAATTAGAGCGCTACTGCGCTCTATTCTGTTGTTGAATCAATGGATTCGCGTACATTTGTAGTACCGTCTTTCGTAACGCTTCTGGACACGTATCTATGTACTCAGAAAATGCCTTATCGCCTGACTTTTCACCGTTCAACATGGCTAAAGCAGCCTCATTCGAAGGATGTATTGCATAGTTAGCGACGATTTGACGATCGATTTCTTCAACCATTGCCTCAGGCGTGTCGCAATTGTGGTCAATCAGATCACCAAATGTCACCACGACTTTACCCTTAAATCCTACAATACCATTCTTAATGCTATCAATGTCTTCGAATTCAGATTTTTCATAACTTCCTGTCGTCGATTTTTCTTGCAACTCATTTGCTTTATCGAAGGCACAAGGGTCGTATTCATACGAGATAGAAACAGGGACGATTTTTAAGCTTTTCATAGCATCAGGAAATGCGACTTTCTGTTTTTTCTGACTCATGTAAAACATTTTAATAATGGCTGGATCCGTTTGATCTATGCCATCTTTCGCGCGCCCTTCTTTTTGAGCAATCCAAATATTGGAATGATCTTCTGTTAAAGAGTGTGTGATATAGGAAGACAACTGACCAAACGCCGCCATCATTTCCCGCACACCGTTCGCAGAACGCTTTACGATAAAGCTCTTATTCAAACGCATCAGGTCAGAGACAAACTCACGACGTAACAAGTTATCGCCAATTGCAATACGAACGGTATCCAACCCTGCCAGATAGAGCCCATAGTTTACAAACGCAGGATCCATTGCAATATCGCGGTGATTAGAAAGAAAAAGGTACCCTTCTCCTTTCGTGAGTTTTTCGATACCGCGATACTCAACATCCGTTGTTGTTGTCTTAATCATGCGCTCCATGTAATCCGCCACTTTCATTTGAAAGTCATGAACACACTGGATTTTAGAGGTCTCTCGTTTTAGCACGAGCTTAACAAGAGAGTTAAGCACTCCACGCGTCCAATGTGGCCATTTTGCAAATCGAAAACCAATAATGGTTTTAATAAAGTCAGGTGTTTCCACCAGATTTTCTAACACCCCGGCGACTTCATCGTCGTTGTAAGGGCGAATATCATGAAACTGATCCATTAATAATTCCGTTCTCTAGCGAACTTTTGTTATAGGTTGTTAATTGTAAAGCCTTGTTCCTCAAGAACTTGGGCATTCGCCGCAGAACTAATCACTGCGGCACTCTCATTTTCAGGCGTTAAGTAACTCTTCGCCACACGTTGCAAATCCTCTACCGTCACAGAGAGAATTCGCTTACGCTGTTGTTCACGGTACGCTTGTTCACGACCGTGTAACTGCAAGAAGAAGTCTCCTTGCGCCTCTCCAGCTGGAGAACTCGGTTTATCAAGAGAACCAATCACTCCGAGAATCGCTTCTTCTAATGCTTCTTCTGAATGATCATTTTCTAATAACCATGAGACAGACTGGTCGAAATCCGCCAAGGTCTCAGACAAACGCGGATCGCGGTACGAATAAAAGCGGAAAGCGCCCGCTGTACCATCGAAGCTTGCCCCGCCGCCGTAAGCACCGCCCTGCTCACGAATGACTCTATGTAAGTAACCATTTCGCAAGAAGCCGCCTAATACCGTTAACGGTGCAACATCTGGGTGACTGCCGGATGGTGTTTTAAACGCTTTCGAACAAAAGCTAACTTGAGTTGCTGTCGTCCAACCTTGTTTTACCGTCTTCTCAACAAACGGTAATGTAAAGCGCCCCAACTCAGAAGATGATTGAGCAATGTTCTGCCAAACAGGGGAAAGCTCAGCTTCCAGCGACTCCAAATGATGACCTTCCGCCACCAGCAAGACTTGCTTCGGCATTGAAAGCACTTTTGAATGTATGGATGTTAGCTTGGCAACCAATACATTCATTGCGTCATCACCTTCTTTGAGAGAATCGTCCAACGCGATTAGGTTTGCGATCCCTGTCATACCACCCCACGCTTCTTCCTGTGAAGACAGCCCAGAGATGCCACTCGCCGCTGACGTCATTGCCAAAGAGTGACCTTGGCCTGTAATCGACTGTTGACGACGTGCGCGACGCTGCGCAATTAGCTCTTTAATGCGACCGGCTTCATCAAAGCGTACGTTTTTCAACGTATCCGTCATCAACTCAGTCATTGCTAACGCATTTGGCACAAGCGCTTTAGAAGAGATGACAAAGTAGCCATTTAGTACGTGCTTATCTTCAAGCGTTGCGCGAATCGAGTTCGACGCACCTAGCCCGCCACAAATCTCAGCTTGACGAGATTGCATTGCCAGATAATCCTTATCACCCACACCCACTTCGCTTAGCAACATAGCAAACGTCGGTAAAACGGCCGTTTCTTCTGCGGTTAACTCAGGCAGTTCGATCACTAGCTGCTGGTACACCAAGCCATTTGTACCTTGAGGGTAAAACGTAACGGGTACGGCTTTTTCAAGTGACTGATTGTCGTAAACAGGAATCGATGCAGGTACATCTTCTAGGCCTACTTTAGGTAGAATGCTAATATCATCCACCTGCTCTTGGCGCTCTTTTAACGCGTTAGAACGATCAATGATGTTTTGCTTCTCATCTTCAGAAAGAGACGCTTTGATATTCGCCAAACGGGCTTTTTCGGCGTCGTTTCTCACATTTTCTAATGAATCATCCGGAGACAAGGTTAACGTCACACGGTGCGCATTTGAAAGGATCAAACTGCGAATCAAATTCGGAATGTAATCCGTATTTTTCACTTTTTCGCGCATGCTATCAATAACAGGATCAAGATCCAACTGAGCGATTACATCGCCAGAATGAACCGCCGTAGACAGACCTGCCAGAATCAGTTGAAGACCGTAAGGGTAGCCGCCGCCACCAATTTCTCTCTGACTCAACTCTAACTGGTGCAACATCGCATCGACCATACTTTGGTCAACGCCATTTTCAGCCACCTCTTCTAATGCGTCTAAAATAAGCTTCTCAACGGCTTCAGCGTTCTCACGCTTCACACCTTCAAGACCACACATGAAGCTCATTTCTTTATTGCTGTCTTCAAGGCCGCACAATGGAGAAGGAGCTTGGCCTAACTCAGAGTTTTCCAATACACGACGCAGTGGTGACGCAGAATTATCTAGCAACACACTAGACAACAACTGGGCCTCAAATTGCTGCCCAAGGTCTGTACTTTCACCGAGAAGCCAACTCACAACAACGTGCGAGCCATCTTCTTTTACTTCTTCCGCCGCAAAGCCTTCTTCTACTCGTACAGGCGCGAAATAGCGCTTTGCATTGTCAACCGACACGGTTGCATCCAATGACTCAAATCGCGATAACACCTTCTCTTCGAACTGGGCTTGTAAAGTTTCTGCTGGAATATCACCAAATGTCATAAACACCGCATTCGATGGGTGATAATGCTTACGGTAAAATGCCATGAGATCGTCATAAGACAGATCTGGAATATCCGTTGGCTCACCACCAGAATTAAAATGGTAAGTGTTATTTGGGAACAAATACTTCGTCATGGTCTGCCACAATACAGACGTCGTCGAACTCATTGCGCCTTTCATTTCATTAAACACAACGCCTTTAAACGTTAGGTCAGACTCTGCATTTTCTGGCTCTTCGAACTCAAGTCGATGTCCTTCTTGAGCAAAATCCATCGGATCAAGGCGCGAGAAAAATACAGCATCAAGATAGACATCGAGTAAGTTGAAATAGTCTTTCTTGTTCTTACTGGCAAATGGGTAAGCCGTCCAGTCGGAGGATGTAAACGCGTTCATGAAGGTATTAAGTGAACGGCGAATCATCATAAAAAACGGATCGCGAACAGGGAAACGCTCAGAACCACATAAGACAGAGTGCTCCAAAATATGAGCAACACCGGTCGAATCAGTCGGTACCGTTTTTAATCCAACCAAAAAAACATTTTCGTCGTTATCTGAGGCGATATGATAGTGCTTTGCGCCTGTCGTCGTATGTTCGAATTCCTGAACGGATACATTCAGTGCATCGATGTATTCACTGCGTACAAATGAAAACGCAGGATGGTGTGCAATGCTATTTGTCATTCCCTACCTCGTAAACGGTACTCATAGGTGATATCTAAAGAATTGGGTATCGCTCTGGCAAAATTCAATGGTTAAAAAGTGGACTGCCAGAAAAGAGGCCAATTGTATCAAATTCCGCGCTTCTACAGAACAAATTGCTCGCCTGATTGAAAAATAGACACAAAAACCCTAACGTTTTTGATGTTTTTCCCAGTTTTCCAGACGCGCTTTTTCACTTTTCCGGAAGAGAACATACACTGCGCCGAGGCCGCCATGGTGACGTTGGGCAGAATGAAAGGCCATGACATCGTCTAAATCACGAAGCCATTTATTAATGTAACTTTTAATGGTGGCTTGATTATTGGGGTCGGGCTCTCGATCGCCTTTACCATGAACAATAATCGCCACTCGAATATCATGCTTAATGCAATCTTCAACAAACTGGAACACTTGTTGACGCGACTGCTCAACTGTACGGCGGTGTAGATCCAATCGAGCCTCAATGCCATATTTGCCTTGTCGCAAACGTTTAAAAACACCGTCTTGCACGCCATCTTTCTTATATTCCAGCATGTCGTTGGGATCCACTTTCAACACATAATCATGAGAAAGATGATTACGATCCGCTTCGGCTGCCACCTGAGCAGCGAGCTTTCTTGCTTCGTAGTCGACAGGCGCACCTTTCTTCGCAAGATATACTTCGTCTTTTTTTAAAGGTGTTACCCCCTCTACTTCTTGAGCAAAAAGGGAAAAATCATCATCGTCTGCCACTCAAAACCCCAAACATAAGCACCACATTGATCAAACAATGCTACCTCATGCAGATAAATAAAACGTTAACAGATGATTTTACTCGAAAAAATGAATAACAGAAAATTTGATTTCCTTTTTACATCTTTCACAACACAACCAAACACACATCGTATTCAGTCTTAGACATCAAAAAGGCCCTTTTAAGGCCTTTTTGATGTCTTTATTTGCGTTTAACTTTCTATGGAACAAATAACTCTCAACGAAAAAAATAGCCCTGAAAGTAGCTCTAAAATTAACTCTGAAAGAGTCTTACCCGTTAAGCTTAAAATACGACAGAGAGTTCTTCTGTGTTTCTGCCAGTTCAGACAAATCCTGCGACGCTTGGAGTGTGTCATTTATAGACGTCATATTCTCACTCACAGAATCGAAAGTCTCTGCGGTGATACGACCTATATCTTCCGTTACACTTAATTGCTCATGCGATGCCGTCGCAACCAGAGAGTTCACATCAGAGATAGATTGAACCGCGTCAGAAATATCATCAAACGACTCTTTCACCTGAGTCGCCAACGACACAGACTGCTCAATCAATTTCACATTGCTGCCCATATTGGTATTGGCGCGCTCGGATTGAGATTGCAGTTTCTCAATAATCCCCTGGATATTGACCGTTGACTCTTGCGTTTTAGACGCAAGGTTACGCACTTCATCAGCTACAACCGCGAATCCACGTCCCTGCTCCCCTGCTCGCGCTGCTTCGATAGCCGCATTAAGCGCAAGCAAGTTTGTTTGCTCTGAAATACCACTGATCACCTCGGTCACACTGCCAATTTCAATCGCGAACTGTCGCAACTCTTCCACTATTTGAGCGGTTTCAGCAAAGGACGCATTAATTCGATCAGTCAGATCAATATTTGTATCTAATGTCTTGTTGCCACTGGCCACATTCTCCTGTGCTCGTTTTGCAGCATCCTCTGCTACGACGGCTTTTTCACTGACTTCCTGAGAGGCGGAGTTCAACTCCCGAAGCGAGGACGTAATTTGCCCTATTTGATCGAGCTCTATCTTTGCATTCGCGCGTGTGTTTTTCATCACAACGTTTAGCTTGGTTGACGCCGTAGACACGTTTTCAGAAATGCCATGAGAAGTAGAAATCAAAGAGGTTAATTGATGAGATAAATCAACGAACGATTGGTATATGCCTGTTTCATTCCCAGTGCGCTCGATTTCTTTACTCAAATCCCCCTTAGCCATGTCCTCCAGCAACTCTGCAATTTTACTCGGCGTGCCGCCCACGGGTTCCAATACAAGCCTTTTAATAATCAGATACAAGATCCCCATCGAAACAACAATGCATATCAAGCCAAAGACCAAAGAGAACACTAATTGCTTTTCAGCGGCGGCGTAAATATTGTCGTTTTCAGTAAGCACGACAAACTGCCAACCCGTGACATCCAGCTTACCCCAGAAGCCCGTTAGGTGAACTTCTCTATCAAACGCTTTAACGTAAGCGATGTAATCAAGTTCTCGATTATTGTCACTTAACCCTTCATAAGAAGGATGAATCCCAAAAAGATTTTTTCCGATATCATTTGGGTTTGGAGCTACCAGTATGGTGCCATCAGATGTATAAAGGTACATACCCTCTCGTTCTGCATAATTACCCAACACAGCCTTCAACAACACAGTTGAAACCACTGAGAACTCATCGTTTATTTTGTACGCCATCGCAATAATTTCATTACCCGTTAAAGCGGACTTAAACGGCTTCGAAATATAGGTAGATTGGCCATCCTGAAAGAGTGCAGTATAAAAAGGGCGATTTAATTTTTTAGCATTAAAACCGAACATCTTCCCTTCTGCTCCGCCGAATAACTCTCCATCTTTATTCATAAAAGCAATGGAGTCTGCAATGTCATTTTGCGAGCGAGTTAATGCCTGTAACTGAATCAAACCATTTTTAGAAAGTTGATCATTGACGATGTCGCTACTCGTAATATCGACCGACGACAGCATTTTTAAATAACCGCTAATTCGTGTCGTGAGCTCCGCTTCAATTTCAGAGTTTTGTGTTTGCAGAATAGATTTATTCAGCGCCACGGACTCACTCTTAAAAGACAAGTAATTCATAATAGAAAACAGGGCAACAATCATGAATATAATGGCACTCAACGTGCCAAAAATTTGCATCTGGAATTTATTCATTTCGACGAATCCGATTATTTATGAGCCAGTATGGAAGCCGCAGTAATGCGACTCGACGACTACAACGACAAAACACCTTTCGTCAAAGTGTCCTTGAAAAGGAAAGAAACGCCATCGTTTTCCTGTAGGCTTTTATTGCGAAACGTAATTCCTTGTAAGTTCATAACCACTTAATGCTACCGATAACATTAAAAAGAAGTAGGGATATAGAGAGCAACGAATGAACTTGTCTTTTAACCTAGGTTGGGTTGTTTTTATGCATATTTAACGAAAAAGCAGGAATTAGACAAATTGTATTCGCCGCAAGCAAAGCGACGATTGTCATGGAAGGAAAGCCAAATATGTCTACATGAAATAAAACTCCCATCAAAGCCGTGCCAATTGAGCCTCCTAACAAAGTCAAGACCCTAGACCATGCGCTTACATCCGGCGTCTTCTCCTTAGTAATATCAACATAGAGGTTAGTCATTGCTAAAAGAGTTAACAACCCAAGAGCGGCTCCCCGAATAAGCATACATAACCCAACTAATATGCTCGAATCAAATACAAGGGGAAAAAGTAAGGGTGCCGTTCCCAATACCCCAAACAGAGTTCCGATCAACGCAACGTTTGCCGTTGAAAACACCGAGGAAAGTCGGCTTAGATAAAAGCGAGACAATAACGCACCTACTCCTCCGATCCCCAACATAGAACTAGAGAGGAGCACAGAATAATCATAAGACTGGACAAATATCGAAGGCAAAATGAACAAACCAGCATAAAAGGCAAAGCTACTAAGAAACAACAGAATAGCCGTATTCCGAAATTGCCCCCCTGCAAACAGAGCTATATCAAGCACAGCGGACTCTGACCTCCTCAGCGTATGAAAAATGTAAAAACAAAAACACGCTATGCAGATGAAGGTGAAACAGAAGATATCCCATGATAAATAAAACGCTCTATTAGATGAACTAATGCTCGATAGAACATATACGAGAGAACCTAACGCCAATGCAAAAGTCAGATAGCCCGTGAGATCTAACGCTGCTCCTCTGTTCCCTAAGCAATTTGGAACAAAGCATAATGCAAATATCAGTGCTCCTATTGAAATAGGAACATTGATTAAAAAAATCCAATGCCAGCTCGTCAGCTCCAAAATACCACCAGCAACAAACGGTCCAAAGATCGGAACAACCACCGCGGGAATGGCAACTTTTGCCATTGCGCTTCTAAATTGCTCTCGCCCCAACGCATTCAATAAAATGGGCTGCATTGCTGACATCAGCACACCCGCTCCAATTCCTTGAACAATGCGATACGCCGTTAATTGATTCAAAGAGTCTGCTGTGGCACAGGCCGCTGAAGACAAAAGAAACAAGCATAACCCCGAAAGCCATACACATTTAGTGTTGTATCGCTTCATACCCCAAGCACATAGCGGAACAGTTACAGCAGCCGCAAGCGTATAGAATGTAACGATTTTCTGTAATTCATGAACCGATACAGAGAAGTATTGACTCAATGAAGGTATCGCAACACCCAAAGCAGTGGAATCTAATAAAGGAAGAATACTTCCTAAAACCAACGAAAGAATAATCCAGTTATCTGACACGTTACTATTTATTAAATTATCCGAAGCGCGTTTCCGCTTTAGAAATGAAGTCATATAGCCCCCACATCTACTTCGAGGGAAAAACGATACATATCTCCCTGATGAGGAGCTCTGTTAAATAATAACTTGAGAGACTCTGGTCCTCTGGTATACAAACCCCGCTCCACATAACTAAAATCATTGGGAATCCGCATATCCAAGAGTAAATCCATTAGAATATTCGCGGTGATCTCTATCTGTCTTATCGAAAACTCAGCTCCAAGGCAAATATGTAGTCCCGCCCCAAAAGCTAAGTGATGTTTTTTTATCGGAACTTTCGACTGGTCGACTTTTCGGTTTAACTTAAATTTAGAGGGTTCCGGAAAGATATTTGGGTCTCGGTTAGCAGCACCAATCATGTTAAAAACTAATGCTCCCTTTTTAATCAAGACTCCAGATAGTTCAATGTCGGTGCTAGCCTGACGAGGAATAAGCTGAACGGGAGAATGAAGCCTAAGGGTTTCTTCGATCGCTCGCCTCATAAGTTTTCGATCTCGATTCACTACATCAAATAGTTCTGGATCATCCAACAGACATTTGAAAAGCATCGCCAATGTTTTATCGGCAGGTTCTGTCGCTGCTAATAAAATATTCAAGCAGAGAGCTACTATTTCTTTTGTACTCATTGCGTTTTCTTCATCACAAAGACATAAAAGAGAAATAAGATCGCTTCCAGGACTTAGCCTCCGCTCTTCCACAATTGGAGCTAAAAACGCCCTCAGGCTTCGGCTACATTCTAGACTGTGCATTTTTTCTAGTTCATTCTGATTTAACTGAGTTATGAAGTTGGCAACTCCAACATGCCACTCTGCAATTTGCTGATAGTTCTCTGACGGAAGTCCCAAAATGCCTAACGTAACTAGAACGGCATAGTCTTTCCCAAAATCCAAAACTAGATCAATTTCTCCTTTTTCGAGATACGGCTGGAGTAACTTTTGAGTAACCCTAGAAATTAACACGCTATACTTTTCCTTAAAGTACTTTCCACTCAAGCCATGCAATACCGCTTTGCGTTTATGTAAATGCTCTTGACCTTCCATCTGAGCAAGAACACGATCTCCCATTACTGGTTGAGCTCTAACGGACAACGGTGCAGTAGTAAAGACAGGTGTAGTAAGGACTGTCTTTACGTCATCGTACTTTCCAATAAAATATGCACTCGTTTGATTATCCTGAAATATGCAATTACTACGATGAAGGTATTCATAAAATGGATATGGATCTGCAACAAAACCGGGATTAAGAACATCAAATGTTTCTATATGAGACATAAAGTACTCCAGATAAACGAAAATAATTAAAAAGTGTGTATCGGCTTAATGACGCCATAGCTCTGGAACCTTCCCACCTTTAAATTAAACTCACCCGCGTATAGCCCTTTACCGATCGGCCATGGGCGGTGATATACCAAAGTGGAAGAAGAAACGTTAAGAATGCGGGGGGTATCAAGATAAAAAGGCAATTCTGCAAAGATGTAAGGAAGAGCGATATTAATATCTTTTTCTGACAGATCTTGCTCTCCCTTTCCCACACCCTTGAGCCTACCAAGTAATGCCTGGCGAGACATTTGGAGACATGATTCTCGAAAGCAGCTATCTTCTTCAAATGCTTTCTCGACATTATCTTTAAGCTCTATATATTCTGGTACTAGTAAATAATGCGAAAAGTCTATAACTCTAATTCCTTCGAATATTAGACTCCTAGATAATGCTTCTTCCACATACTTATTCAGACGCCTTAACTCGCGCGCTGTTTTCTTTTTCGCCTTTTCAGTACTATATCCCGTTGCAACTAGCAGCCTTGAGGCTTCTTCGGTACTAGGCAGCAGGATATCAACTTGTAAAAAATTAATTTGAGCCCATTCGATAATTGCTCGAATGTACTCTTTACTGAAACGGGAGTTAAAAGGGCTAATGCCCACAAATACGTGCTCACCTTTAGCTATAATGGTATTACAACGCGAAGTCTCTCCATGAATCGAAAACGCGTGATAATCTGTATTCGCTTTCAGCTCCTTTAGAATCGACTTGGCTTCGCCACTTTGAGCTTCAATAGACAACATTCCTACCTCCAAAAAAACACAGTTAGTTAACTAGAGCAGCGCCCAAAAGCGCTTTCCTTTGTTATATTTATATCAAACAGACGCATGATAGGATGTCGAAAGAATGCCAAAAGGTATCGAGACCAAGTCAGATTTAAAAAATAGCAACGTACTCAAAGCAGCAGATCGTTTGAAGCCAGATAAAAGCAGACCGATAAGAGCACTAGCGCGCTCAATGGAAGCTGCTTCAAAGGTAGAGTCTCATCATCATTCGTGGGGGCAATTGGTGTTTTCTGATGCGGGGGTGACTAAAGTTTCAACGCCAAATAGCACCCATATCGTCCCTCCAAATCACGGGCTTTGGATACCACCCGATATGGAGCATGCTGCAACACTTCTAGAACATGCTAAGCTTTTCTCTGTGTATATCGCTAAGCGGGACAGAAGGTCCGAGTATGAATTAGACAGCCCAGAAAAGTGGGAAGAGTGTCAGGCCTTTAAAGTCAGCCCCTTATTACATGAACTTATCGTAAAACTAAGCCAGATTTCGGAAGAGCACATAGATGACTATGAATACTGGGCTGTTTGCACTCTCATTTGGAGCGAACTCAAGGAGGCACATCCATTGTCTTTAGGTGTTGTACTTCCTGAAGAAAAGAGATTAAAAGTACTTTGTAACGTTTTCTTAGAAGATCCATTACCAAGTATAAGTCTCAAGCAACTGTGCAAACGCTGCGGTATTAGTCTAAGTACCGCATCGAGATTGTTTCAAGACCAACTTGGAATGGGCTTTAGCCAGTGGCGTCAACAAGTTATCCTTGCCAATGCATTGGCATTAGCATCTCAAAAAATGCCCATTAATCAGATCGCTTATGAATTGGGGTATGCCTCCCCAAGTATATTCAGCGCTATGGTGACGCGAATGGTTGGCATGCCGCCC
Organism: Marinomonas mediterranea MMB-1; assembly: GCF_000192865.1. Lineage (NCBI taxonomy): Bacteria > Pseudomonadati > Pseudomonadota > Gammaproteobacteria > Oceanospirillales > Oceanospirillaceae > Marinomonas > Marinomonas mediterranea. The sequence goes on along the minus strand of NC_015276.1, from coordinate 277,717 downwards.
AAATTGTTTTTTCAATATTGATGAGGCTCGCCATGGCATCAACACTCAAAATGACCAGATAAAAATCACTGTCTATTTGGAATCGGTAGCGGCAAATAATCCGTATTTATATATCCAATGAATCAGACATTCGCTATACTCCGCGCTCTTTCAAAATAACGACATTATGACATGGAGTCAGTCAATGAAGTTTTCTCGTCTCGTATTACCGTGCGTAGCGGTAGCCGCTCTGGCCGGCTGTTCTGCAACAACTCCTCACTTAAAAAGCTCTGTTTCAAGAGGAATGGCAGGAATCGAAGCCCGCGTACCCTATACAAATTATACAAACTACTTTGGTTACATTGATTCTTCAGTAAAACCAGATGGTAAGTATAAAAACAAAGATGCATATTACCTTTATGTTTGGGTGCCTGCGGCAGTTGATGAAATTGGTGTATCGATGATCTCACCTTCAACCTCTGCCCCAAGTGATTCAGACTTCGTTCATAGCAACTTTAATGTCGGTATGAAAAATGATGCTAGCAAATTCTTCGATACTTACTTGCTCTTAGATCGCTTAAATATTGTAGACAGCGCTAAAATCAAAAATGGCGGTAAAGTGCTACAGAACCTTGGCCGTGATGACGATTCATCAGAACTACCAGCCAATCCAAAAGGTTTGCATTTCAACTCTCTTTTGAGAAAAGTCTCGTCCATGACCAACCCTAGCGAAGCGTTAGTGCGTGGCGTCTACCGAATTTCATTTACCTCATTCCGCTCAAGCATCGAAGGTTCATTTGAAGCAACAGTGGGTACAAATGTCCCTGGTGTAAAAATCGCTCCGTCTTTAACAGAGCTACACAATCTAGTTAACGCAAACTAACTCAGATTTTAAATAAAGGCCCACACGGGCCTTTATTTTTTGCTTTTTTCATTTGTTACGCAAACATATGAGAGTGTTAAATTAGCTTATTTAAATTCTGGCCATTTCAATATTGGTCAGCAATATCGCTTTACAACCGAGCGCTTGCAGATTGTCCAAAATAGTATGTGCTTCATCTCTCTTAACCATAGACTTTACAGAGCACCAGTTATCATCCCTTAATTGGCAAATAGTTGGAGATTCAATACCTGGGGTCAGATTACAAGCATCGTCCAGTATATTTACAGGCGCATCATACTCCACTAACTGGTAATCCAGTGCGATAAGTCGCCCAGATATTCTATTCACTACCTTATCAATACCTTTTTTATTACGTGGCTCTGATACGGAGTAAAGAGAGGCGTTGGACGTAAAAATTGGCTCCGATATTATCTTTAACCCAGCAGATTTGAGCGTGGCGCCCGTCTCAACTATATCGACAACGCAATCAGACAAACCTAAGCTAATCGAAATTTCAACGGCTCCGTCTAGCTCAACAATCTCCATCTGGTCATCTCGAAAATAATCACGCACAATGTTCGGGAACGAGGTGGCAACTCTCAAACCAAATAGATCTTCCTTAGATTGAAAACCAGAATCTTGCATTGCTGCTATACACAGTTTCGAATGCCCAAACGGCAAATCTAGCACTTTTTTAGCGGTACTCGCTTTTTCTCGATGGAAGTCATCCCCTGTCACTCCAAGGTCAATAATTCCCTTGCTCAAGTACATAGGAATATCGCTGGCACGCAGAAAATAAAATTCCACTTCATTCTGTGAATCTCGGTAAAACAAGCCTTTAGTCGGCTTTTTTACTTTGTAACCACACGATTTAAGCAGGTCGATACAGGGTTGATATAATCCACCCTTGTTTGGTAACGCAATTCTGATCATATCTAAGTCCATGTAAAAGGATTCCAAATTAAACTGTCATACGAAACAAGATGTTATTCTGACACGTTTTCTTATTTCAATGTTGGTCTAAAAAACGACGCAAACAAGTTTTTTGACACTTACTTGGCCTTAGATAGCTTAAACATTGTAGACAATGCTAAAATCAAGAACGGGGGCAAAGTACTACAGAACTTGGGGTATGATAATGAATCGCTCCATATTTGGCAGAACCACACGAATTCGTTTTCTTATCAAGCACACACTTAACTTCTTCAGTCCAAAACAAAAAGCCCCGCAACTGCGAGGCTTCTATTGATCTAACTCTAAACTCAATATTCCTTAGAACAGTTAAATATACCTGAGAAATAGAATTTACTGCATGAGTGAGTAAAATCAAAACCTTACAGATTATCCTGACAAAAGTGTAAAGTTAACTGTAAAAGATGACGTCCTTTGCTAATGAACACTTTACACCTGACTATATTAGCTGAGCATCACCGTTGGATGGCACGGAAAGTCGTACGGAAAAAGATTTCGCAGCAAAAGTATTGGTGGTAAGGCGATTCAAGCCATTGCTCTAATACCATTTCGTCAGACAAATTATGCAAGTGCTGCAAATACAGCAATCCCGCCATAAGGCGAGTGGGTAACACAGCTGCGCCAACCGTCGCAAAGTGCACTCCCAATTCATCATCTAACAAATTCCAATCAATGATCTTAGCCAGTCGAACTAAAGGTTGATTGGGATCGATGATATCAACAAGTTGACGCTGGAATAAATCCTTTTGCGGGACGGCCTTTGTCTGACGAGGTTTCATAAAACTCACCTGTTCTGAACAGTTTTTGAGAATTATCACATATTTACAGAAAGATCAATGGAGAAGCTATCTTATAAAAATATATTAGATTCAATAGGTTAAAAGTTATCTAGGGGTGACTACCTAAACTCTAACCCGTTTTATCATTCATCTCGCTACAAAAAATCAGTTAAGTCCACAATTTTTCATGTGGACTTAACTAACGATCTACTCATAGATCGTTGGGACTTTCAATAACGCTAAGTTTTTAGATACTCCAACAAAAATGAGAGAGACATCACTGTAATGATAAGAGATATGGTGATTGAAACCGCAACTTCATCCTTAAAAAAGTTGTACTTATTCGCGAAGACATAGACACCTGCACCAATTGGTTGAGCAGACATCAGAACAGCGACAATAAACCAGATATTATCGAGTGTTAGCCCAAAAATAAAATAGCCAATCGCAAAAGTAACAGAGGGCTGAACCAACACTTTTGTAATGATAATCGGGCTTAAAAAGGCAATATTACGCAATGACGTGCTGTCTTTACTTTCTAGTTTTGCAAGCCCAAGCCCAAGTGCAAATAAGGCGGTTGGACCAGATGCGCCCGCCAAAAAGGTAGTAAATGACTGGATCATTGGTGGAATGGCTAAAGATAAAAATGATACCGCTCCACCGGCAATAACGGCAAGTGTTAGCGGATTTAAAAATGTTGTTTTTACGGCACCAACGAGACTATCAAGTAAAGAGCCATTATCCTGAGAAGCTTTAGCAGCGATGTCGTGAGTAATGATAACCGTCATAATTACCGGAATATTATGTAGTATAGTAGCAATTGCTGCAGGTACTGCCGCTTGTTCTCCAAATACAGATACAGCAATAGGAACTCCCATATATCCTGTTGTACCATAACAGGCGGCCATACCAACTAAAGACGACTGAGTGTGACTAAACTGTCTTAATGATCCTAGAATTACTCCTAAAAGGTACGCGACAGCAATACCACCTAAAGTTGCGAATACAAACTCCCATTGCAATAACTCTACAGGATCAGCATTCGCGACAGCAATAAACAACAGTGCGGGGAGGGATATATATAATACATAGTCGTTTAGTAGCTTATCAGAACCTATGGGGAAACTACGAAAACGGCCGAATACATAACCAATAAATATGACCATAAATATTGGAAAGACGATAGAAAACATATTAAATCCATTAAAGGTGAATAAAGGCGAGATATCAGAAAACTCTCACCCATATGAGGGTTATTTCATAATATCAATGAAGTTTTTAGAAAGTTTTTCGTAACCCCATGAATTTTCATGATAGAAGCGGTAAACTGAACTTTTCATATCTTGATAGGATTCAGTTATAGAATGTATTTCAGTTTCCATAATACTCCTCAACTTATCTATACCTTCCAAGATTTCTTCTTCTGTATAGATGTTTTTTATCTCACACTTTTTAAAAGCCATTTTTATAGTGTCGGGGTGAAGTCCTGGATAATTAACAAAGTAGTTTTTCTTATCAGGTACACCTAAAAAATCTGGAATATTTAACACACCAAAATTAGAGTCTGTTTCCATTGCACCGCTTACTGGTCGGAATACATTTGGAGCTTGCATAAATATATCTTCACTTAATAAAGCAGCTTCTAGCAACTTTTTCATATCAATAGGCTGACGTCCCACTTTAATATTATTCACTCTGCACATATTAAGGACTTGCTCCATAGGAGCGATTCCAGAACGGTTTCCGAAGCCAGCTAAAGAACCTTCGATCATTTGGAAACCAGCTTGGATAGACGCCATCGCATTTGCAAGTGCTAGCCCTGTATCATTGTGGGCATGGAAGCAGAAAATGGTTTTAGGGTAGTCCTTGACTAAAGTAGAGCACAACTGGTGAGTTATATGAGGCTGCATTGATCCCACCGAATCATTAATGCGTATGATGCTGACACCGAGTTCCAGAGCATTATTTATTTGTCTACATATCTCAGCATATTTTTCAGGTTCAACACCATTTCTAAAATTATTTAGAACACTGGCTTTAAACTTTCCAGCCCCTAAGCTTCTAAATGCGTCCACAGCCTTTTTGAAAGTCCCTTGAGATTCTCTGTAATTAATCATCCCAAAGCTAAACGTAGTTTCTTTTATCCAATCTGGATTGAAATTTCCTTTTTTAAAATAGTCAAATGCAGTTTCCCAGCAATTAAGTAATATAATATATGACGCTTCTGTGTCTTTCGGGATTCTATTAGCCTCCCGATACTTGAATAGAGCTTCCCAGACATCTGGCTTTTCTGGCCCACACCCTACAATAAAATCTCTTATTCCAGCCTCTGTCATTTTTTCTAAAAGTTGCATTTTAGATTCAACAGAGATTGGAAAAGGGCAACGTTCAACACCTTCTCGAAGTGTTTCATCAACTAAGAATGGAACAGGGAAATTGTTAAACCGGAGGTTTTTATAATAAAGATTAGCATTCATATGCATGATTTCCTTTTTTTAATCCATTAAATATATCCGTCGCTTTACATGTCATATATGACCGCGATTTTTTATTCTTTCACAGTAAATAAATTACGTCAATAACATATAATATGCAGAAGATATGATTAAGCTTTTCAGATGAGGCCTAAATTCAAGTTCGAAGTGCAACACTTTTTATTTCAAGCCACTAAGCACATCTCTTTAAATACGACCGCTGGCTGCTTGAACCCTAAACACTTCCTTGGACGATAATTGATTCTCGTCATCGCCCAGTGAATCATGTCATCTTCAATCTCTCTTAAATCTGCTCCTTTACGCACATATTACCTTAAAAGACCGTTACTGTTTTCGTTCGCGCCGCGCTCCCAAGAGCTATAAGGGCGGGTAAAATAGACTTTGGTATCCAGCGCTTCTGCAATCTTAGCATGATGAGCAAATTCTCTACCGTTGTCTGCTGTAATCGTATGCACTTGATCTTTAAAGGGCATTAACAACTCTATTGTCGCTTGGGCAACAGATCAAGTTGGTATAGCAAATGAGATGACATCACATATAGGATTCAGAAGATCCGTTTCTAAAGTAGATTGGAACAACAACACTAATATCAGGCTAGGATTACAGGTCTCCTAGCCTGATATTACAATAATAAATGTATATCCATAGTGCCATAATCGATTCCACGCTGGCTCAATATAGAAGTAATCTGACCTCGGTGATGCGTACTATGATTAAACATATGTGTCACTAATAACCATGCGGGCTTGGACCGCTTCAGATTATCTACTTTACTAATAAAAGAGAATTCACCAGCTAACCACGCCTCATCTATCTGATCAGACCATTTTTTAATTTCTCTATCCCACCGAAAGCGAGCATCCCGAAGAGCATCATAGTCACCATAAAGCTCTCGTCCAAGTTCCGGTATTTTACTATCATCGCCGATAAATCGAGAGATCCACGCAATATCGCCATATAAAATATGATTCAACGTACTGTGAATGGACTTAAAATACAGCTGACAATCAGCCTTTCGCTCTTTATCAGGCAGTTGAGCGCATGCTGCGAATAACTGCTCATTTATCAAAGCATTATAACGAGACAATCTTTGGCAATACTCTTGTGAAATCATAAAACACGTACCTATGAACTCAGAAATAGTCATTGAAATTACTTGAATAACTATAAAGAGAGCTGACTCGAAATAAGAACAATGGTTCTAACTCTCCCTTATAAAAAAGCCTCGCAAATGCGAGGCTTCTATTGATCTAACTCTAAACTCGATATTCCTTAGAACGGGATATCATCATCAAAGTCATCAAAGTTTGGTGCAGGCTGCTGTGGCTTAGCTTGCTCAGGCGCTTTTTGCTGCGGTGCGCTTTGTGGAGCAGGTGCACTTGCTGCAGGCTGTTGCGGTTGGTTACCCCAACTACCGAATGATTGTGGCTGTTGTGGTGCCGCTTGCTGAGGTGCAGATTGTGGCTGGTTAAAACCGCCGCCCTGTGGTTGATTGTTGAAGCCACCACCTTGAGGTTGGTTAAAGCCGCCTTGTGGCGCAGACTGTTGTGGCTGGTTGAAGCCACCCGCTTGTTGCGGAGCCTGTTGAGGTGCTTGTTGACCGCCAAAGCCGCCGCCCATGTTGTTGTCGTAACCGCCTTGTTGGCCGTCTGCACGACCGTCTAGCAATTGCATTTCGTTCGCTACGATTTCAGTAGTGTAACGTTTAATGCCGTCTTTTTCCCACTCACGCGTACGCAATGAACCTTCAACGTAGACTTTAGAGCCTTTTTTGATGTATTCGCCAGCGATCTGACCCAAGCGGTAGTTACCACGGTCCATGAACGCAACACGGTGCCATTCAGTACGCTCTTGCATTTGACCTGTTTGACGGTCTCTCCAGCTTTCAGACGTTGCTAAACTGACGTTTGCCACGGCTGCACCAGAAGGCATGTAGCGTACTTCTGCATCACTACCCGCATTACCAATTATAATTACTTTGTTAATTCCACGTGCCATGACGTTCGTTCTCCAGAAACTCTATTCTAAATTGACACTTGAGGCGCTACGCGCTTCAGTGTCTCTTTGTCTAACCGTTTTTTGTCTATCTTGAGATAAGCCGTTTGCTCATCCGTAAAAATCTGCATGTCTTCCACTCCTTGAATACGCTCTAATTCCCTTTTAAATGCCTCCAACTCTGCATCCGTTAGATCGGGCAGGCTGAATGCTAAACTACTTAGCGATTTTGGTGCAGGCTGACGGCTGGCGATAATAAGCCAAGCTAACCAGATCAAGCCAACCACTGTAAAGAGGCCTTGCATTCCATAGTGCTGAACTAACCATCCGCCACCAACCCCGCCTAGAAACGCGCCCATAAACTGATGTGTTGAGAACACACCCATGGCAGTACCACGGTAACCAACAGGGGCCAATTTACTGATCAAAGAAGGCAAGGTCGCTTCAAGCGTGTTAAAGGCGATGAAGAACGCACACACCCAAACTGCAAACACCCATAATACTGTAGTCCAGCCCATAAGTAATGTGGAAATACCGATTGTCGCGATGACAATCAATAATATTAATTTCATTTTACCGCGTGCTTCGGCCATGATCACCAGAGGCAACATGCCAATAAATGCAAGCCCCATAACCACTAAATACAAAACACTGTGCATCCCCAGTGCTAAGTCAAAACGCTCCAACAAAATCGTCGGAATCGCGACAAACAAAGCGGTTAACGAAGCATGCAATAATAAGACGCTGATGTTTAAAAAGCGCAGCTGACCGTTTTTTAACACACGCGCTAAAGCTACTTTACTTGGCGTCGTGTCTCGCTTAAAGCTGTGTTGTGTGACATTGGGCACTGCAAACAAGATTAAGCCAATACCGACGATAGAAAACGCGAAAGATAAATAGAACAAGCCGGTTAAGCCAACTAGGTCAAACAACCAAGGCCCCAACACCAGAGAAATCATAAACGAGGCACCAATACTGATACCAACGGTCGCCATGGCTTTGGTTCGGTTTTGTTCTCGGGTGACATCACTTAACAATGCCATTAACGTACTAGCAATGGCGCCAGCTCCCTGCACTGCCCGTCCAGTAATAAGTTGATACACATCGTCTGCGTTGGCACAAATAAGGCTACCCAATGCAAATAGGATCAAACCGATAAAGATAATAGGTTTTCGGCCAAAATGGTCTGACATCATCCCCATTGGGATTTGCAAACTTGCCTGACTAAAACCATAAATACCGATCGCAACACCAATTAATGCAGTGCTTGCACCACTTAAGTCATCTGCTGCAATGCTGATAACGGGCATAATAAGAAATAAGCCCAACATGCGAAATAGATACACCAAGGCGAGCGCCAATACAGAACGACGTTCAATAAGATCCATAATAAGCCTAAATTATAGCCTGAAAAGGGGTTATACAGCGTTTTAGATACGTGCCGACATCCTAACAAGTGATTGAAGATAAAGGATATTTCTTCAAAAATACGCCCAAATTCATCGTACTCGCGTATAAGCTTGAGAAGGGTGATGACTTACGCTTTGCCTTTTTAGCCCTAGGGTAAATTAAAAAAGATGAGCGATTTTACTAAAAATACCGTTGAAGCTCTATTTTAACTACTGTAAAAATAGACAGTTATTATACACAGATTAAAATTTTCCTGTTTTACCCATATTTGGTAGGAGACTCATGGATACCATTACTGTGCGCGGCGCGCGCACTCATAACCTGAAGAATGTGGATTTAGACATTCCACGCGACAAGTTGGTTGTTATTACCGGACTCTCAGGCTCTGGTAAATCCTCGCTGGCGTTTGACACTTTGTACGCGGAAGGACAACGTCGCTATGTAGAGTCTTTGTCCACTTACGCTCGGCAGTTCCTTTCCATGATGGAGAAGCCAGATATTGATCATATCGAAGGTCTGTCACCTGCGATTTCGATTGAGCAGAAGTCAACGTCTCATAACCCACGTTCGACCGTGGGGACAATTACCGAAATCTACGATTATCTTCGACTCTTATTCGCACGAGCGGGCCAGCCTAGATGTCCCGACCATGGAGAGCCACTCGAAGCACAAACCATCTCTCAGATGGTCGATAAGGTCTTATCTCTTCCAGAAGAAAGTAAGATGATGCTGCTCGCGCCGATCGTAAAAGACAGAAAAGGTGAGCACTTACATACGATTAGCGATCTGCTATCTAAAGGCTTTATCCGCGCGCGGATCGATGGTTTGGTGATCGATTTAGATGACGCCCCTGCGTTAGAAAAAAATAAAAAACACACGATTGAAGTCGTCATTGACCGCTTTAAAGTCCGTCAGGATCTAAAGTTGCGTTTAGCCGAATCGTTCGAGACCTGTTTGGCGCTGTCCGATGGTATCGCCAAAGTCATCAACATGGACGAGCCCAAAGACGAACATATTTTCTCCAGTAAATTTGCCTGTCCCGTATGTGGTTACAGCCTAACCGAGCTTGAACCGAGACTCTTCTCTTTTAATAACCCTAATGGCGCATGTCAGACGTGTGATGGGTTAGGCACGCATCAGGTCTTCGACCCTGAGAGAGTCATTCAGGACGAATCGCTGACGCTTGCAGAGGGGGCCATTCGCGGTTGGGGTCGACGAAGTATTTTTTACTTCCAGCAACTCAATGCGTTGGCGAATTTCTATGACTTTGATATCGAATCCAAGTACCGAGACATACCGAAAAAGTTCCAAGATAAGATTCTCTTTGGTTCTGGAAAAGATAAGATCGATTTCGTATACATCAATGAACGTGGCGATAAGATGACGCGCTCACATGTCTTCGAGGGTGTAATTCCAAACTTACAACGACGCTATCGCGAGACCGAGTCAGAAAGCGTACGAGACGATCTTTCTCAGTATATTAGCATTCAGCCGTGTAGCGATTGTGGCGGCTCTCGACTAAACCGTGCCGCTCGCAATGTCTTTATCAGCGAAGAGACATTGCCCGAGGTCGTTAAGCTGCCTATCGCGGAATGCTTGAAGTATTTCGATGAGCTACAGCTGACCGGCGCTAAAGGCGAAATCGCGTCGAAAATACTAAAAGAAATCAAAGACCGACTCACATTCTTAGTTAACGTTGGCCTTGAATATTTAACCTTAGACCGACAGGCGGATACGTTATCAGGCGGCGAAGCACAACGCATACGCCTCGCCAGTCAGATTGGCGCGGGTCTTGTGGGTGTCATGTACATTCTGGACGAACCTTCAATTGGTCTTCACCAACGGGATAACGAGCGTCTCATTCAAACGTTGACTCGTTTACGCGACCTTGGCAATACTGTCATTGTTGTCGAGCATGACGAAGACGCAATCCGTATCGCTGATCACGTGGTCGATATCGGCCCGGGTGCTGGCGTACACGGCGGTGAAGTTATTGTCAGCGGAACGCCAGAAGATATTATGGCGTGTGAAAAATCCGTGACGGGGCAATATCTAAACGGCGTGCGTAAGATCGAGGTTCCTGCTTTACGCCACCCAGCGAAAGAAGGCAAACATCTCACGCTACATGGTGCTAAAGGCAACAACTTAAATAACGTTACGTTGAACATACCGTATGGTGTGATGACATGTGTAACGGGTGTTTCAGGGTCTGGTAAATCAACACTGATTAACGGCACGCTCTTCCCGCTTGCAGCTACGGCACTCAATGGTGCAACAACGCTCAAAGCCGCGCCATACGAAAAAATAGACGGTCTAGACTTATTTGATAAATGTGTCGATATTGACCAAAGCCCAATTGGACGTACTCCGCGCTCAAACCCTGCGACCTATACAGGCATCTTCACACCAATGCGTGAATTATTCTCTGCCACTCAGGAAGCTCGCTCTCGCGGCTACAAGCCGGGACGATTTAGTTTTAACGTGAAAGGCGGACGATGTGAAGCCTGTCAGGGCGACGGTGTGATCAAGGTAGAAATGCACTTTTTACCTGACGTTTATGTACCTTGTGATGTCTGTAAGGGCAAACGATACAACCGTGAAACATTGGAGATCCACTATAAGGGCAAAAACATTCACGAATGTTTGGAAATGACCATCGAAGACGCTCGTGAGTTCTTTGATCCGGTGCCCTCTATTGCGCGTAAGCTACAGACTCTCATTGACGTGGGTCTTGGGTATATCCGACTAGGTCAGGCTGCGACGACGCTATCGGGTGGTGAAGCACAGCGAGTGAAACTAGCTAAAGAGCTTTCTAAGCGCGATACAGGCAAAACGCTGTACATTCTTGATGAACCAACAACGGGGCTTCATTTTGCGGATATAGAGCAGCTGCTTAAGGTATTGCATCGCTTACGTGACCACGGAAATACCATCGTTGTAATCGAACACAATTTGGACGTTGTCAAAACAGCAGATTGGATTGTGGATCTTGGGCCGGAAGGTGGCAGCGGCGGTGGCTATATTATTGCGGAAGGAACACCTGAAAAAGTAGCTAAACACGAGGGTTCACATACCGCTCGATTCTTAAAACCGATGCTTTCTTAGCATAGTGCGATAGTTCCTAGAAAAAGCTCTGTACTAACTTATCCACCGACTTAACATTCAAGTTAGTTGGTGGATAAGTTTAGTTTTTGCGCGACTGCTGTGCTCTCAATGTCTCTTCTTTAATGCGCTTTTATCTAATTAGCCGGTATCGCCTGAGCTCTTATCTAAATCGTGTTTTATCCACATAGTTGTTACAAGATAGTTTTTATCTAAAGAGCCCGCAAGTCTATCTATGTCACAGATACTGTGTACGACTTTTGGCTGTGATCGCTTTCTGTATCTATTCAATCATATGGTTTCTAACAACAAAGTAGCTAGAGAGGATACGAATAAATCGTATAGGCTTGAGTCCTTTTTGAGATACAGCTTATTAAGGCGAGAATGAGCGGGAATATTAACACCTTTCAATCACTCCTAACGAAGGTCGGCTACTTCGTCGAGAGACTAAAAAGACGTGGCGTACTTAAGGTTAAATTCGCGCTCTTTTTACTCTTCGTAAGTTTTCTTGCCAATAGGCTCAATACTAGACAGCAAGACTTACCTAGAATAAAAAAAGCGTTATCCACATGCCAAAGTCAGTGGACTTCTTACACCTTTCTTAGATCTATCCACAATATTCTATCTCGTTGCCTATTAGACAGTTGTGTAGGAATTAATCAGGTTATAAACAGGGTTTTCAACAATCTACCTTTTCATTGCTAATTTTACTGCTGTGGATAATATAAGAACCGCATTTAAGACATTGAACCATTCGGAAAGAAAGAACGAACACATATTTAGATCTAGCACGTTTGCGGCAGAGCGCGCGCAGGATGGCGACGAGTCACCATCACGACCTAACTGATCACTAATCTAGGAAAAAATAACCCAAGACAGTTGTTCTGCATTCGACTCAGCATCTATGAGTTGTCACAGCTAAAACTTAGAGTGCAGGCTTTAAGGTGGCGTTTCTTTACTCAACGGAGGCGAAAGCGAAAGCAAACACAAGCGCAAAGCATGTGACGCACGGACTTGGGGGGATAAATCTCGGGCATAAAAAAACCGGACTATTGTCCGGTTTTTTGGTATTTCGAGAACTGATTACTCAGCTTCTGCTTCCGCAACTGGTCGATCAACCAATTCAACGTAAGCCATTGGTGCGTTGTCTCCAGCGCGGAAACCGCACTTAAGGATACGTACGTAACCGCCTGGACGGTTTTGGTAACGTGGACCTAGTTCTGAGAACAATTTACCAACTGCATCTTTGCTACGAGTACGAGCAAATGCAAGGCGACGATTCGCAACGGAATCTTCTTTCGCCAATGTGATTAGTGGCTCAGCAACGCGACGAAGTTCTTTGGCTTTCGGCAACGTAGTTTTAATAACTTCGTGCTCGAATAAAGAAGCAGCCATATTTTTGAACATCGCTTTACGATGAGAGCTAGTACGGTTTAAGTGACGTCCACTCTTACGATGACGCATTTTTAATTCCTTACCAAACTACGGTGGTCATGGAACAATGACCTAGCGAGCTAGTACCTTGCTGTCGTCTTTTAAACTAGCCGGTGGCCAGTTTTCTAGACGCATACCCAAAGACAAACCGCGCTGTGCTAAAACATCTTTAATTTCGGTTAACGACTTCTTACCTAAGTTAGGCGTCTTAAGAAGCTCAACTTCAGTACGTTGGATTAGGTCACCGATATAGTAAATATTTTCTGCCTTCAGACAGTTAGCACTGCGAACAGTTAACTCAAGATCATCAACCGGGCGTAGCAAAATCGGATCAATTTCATCCTCTTCTTCTTCAACAACTGCTTCGCTTTCGCTTTCAAGCGCTACGAAGACAGCAATTTGCTGTTGAAGAATAGTCGCTGCACGACGAATTGCTTCTTCAGGGTCGATAGTACCATTAGATTCGATGTCTAGGACAAGTTTATCCAAATCAGTACGTTGCTCAACACGAGCATTATCAACACTGTAAGCCACACGGCGAACAGGACTGAAAGAGGCATCCAGTTGCAAACGACCTATTGGACGAGTCTCATCGTCGCTGGCAACACGAGCGTCAGCAGGCTCATAACCACGACCACGAGCGACTTTGATCTGCATGTTTAACTCTGCAGTGTCATCTAAGTGCGCAATAACATGATCTGGGTTAGATATTTCAGAGTCCGTTACTAACTGGATATCACCAGCAGTTACGACACCTGGGCCTTTTTTACTCAAAGTCAGAGTTGCTTCATCTTGCCCGTGTAGAGCGATCGCAACTCCTTTAAGGTTAAGAAGAATTTCAATTACGTCTTCTTTTACCCCTTCAATCGCACTGTATTCATGCAATACTCCGTCGATTTCAACCTCGACAATTGCACAACCAGGCATTGAAGACAGCAGTATACGGCGTAACGCGTTACCCAAAGTGTGACCAAAACCACGTTCTAGTGGTTGTAGCGTCACTTTAGCGCGAGTACTGCTAATTTCCTGTACTTCAATGTTGCGTGGGGTTAACAATTCGCTCACTGAACGCTGCATAGATCCACCTATTTCATTATCCTAATCGTCAATTAACTATTACTTAGAGTAAAGTTCGACGATTAGGTTCTCATTAATTTCAGCTGACAAATCGGCACGCTCTGGAGCAGCTTTGAAAGTTGCTTCCAATTTAGTAGCGTCTACTTCAATCCAATGGATAGAAGTACGATTTTTAGATAGCTCTAGTGCGTTTTGTATACGCAACTGCTTCTTAGCTTTTTCACGGATAGAAACAACATCACCAGCTTTAACTTGGTAAGATGCAACGTTAACCGTTTCGCCGTTCACTAGAATGCCTTTGTGACCTACTAGCTGACGGGCTTCCGCACGTGTAGAACCAAAACCTGCGCGGTATACAACGTTATCTAGACGAGATTCTAGAAGTTGTAGAAGGTTCTCACCAGTCGCACCTTTGATACGAGCTGCGTGCTTATAGTAATTACGGAATTGCTTTTCCAATACGCCGTATGTACGACGAACTTTTTGCTTTTCACGAAGCTGAAGGCCGTAATCAGATAGACGACCACGACGTGCACCATGCACACCAGGAACCGTTTCTGCTTTACATTTTGATTCAAGAGCGCGAGCGCCACTCTTAAGAAGCAAATCTGTGCCTTCACGACGAGACAGCTTACAAGTTGGACCTAAATAACGAGCCATGTGTCTGTCTCCTCTTAAACGCGACGTTTCTTAGGCGGACGGCAACCATTGTGTGGAATTGGCGTCACGTCTGTGATGTTGTTAATGCGCAGACCTAATGCATTTAATGCACGTACTGCGGACTCACGACCAGGACCAGGGCCCTTGATCATTACGTCTACGTTTTTAAGACCGAACTCTTGAGCAACTGCTCCAGCTCGTTCTGCCGCAACCTGAGCTGCGAATGGTGTACTCTTACGAGAACCACGGAAGCCTGATCCACCTGCAGTAGCCCATGATAGAGCGTTACCTTGGCGGTCAGTGATAGTCACGATCGTGTTGTTAAACGACGCGTGTACATGAGCAACACCGTCGACAACCGTCTTTTTGACTTTCTTCTTGGTGCTGCGCGCTGCTGGCTTAGCCATATTGCACTTTCCTATCTAATGCTCAGCTTTAGCCTTTCTCTTAGCTAAAGCGAAACGCGTTAATATTACTTACGAATTGGCTTACGAGGGCCTTTTCGTGTACGAGCGTTCGTTTTGGTACGTTGACCACGAACTGGTAAGCTGCGGCGATGACGAATACCGCGATTACAGCCTAGATCCATCAAACGTTTGATAGACATGCTGACTTCACGACGTAGATCACCTTCTACAGTGTAGTTAGCAACTTCACCACGTAGTTGGTCAAGGACTTCATCACTCAAAGAACCGATCTTCGCAGTTTCAGCAACACCAGTTGCTGCACATATAGAGCGAGAACGTGTGCGACCGATTCCGAAGATGTAAGTCAGAGAAATGACCGCATGTTTATTGTCAGGAATATTGACACCGGCTATACGAGCCATTCACTTTACTCCGTTGTTATGGATGATTAACTCATCACTTTGCTTTTACAAGGGCGGCAGATTATGCCCAATTCTCGGACAAAAATCAACCACCCTATCCCATCATCGAGTAATAACTCAATTAACCTTGACGTTGCTTATGACGAGGTTCAGCTTTACAAATTACTCGAACTGAGCCGTTACGACGAACGACCTTGCAGTTACGACAGATTTTTTTTACAGATGCACGTACTTTCATGTTCAACTCCAACCTATGCTTAACGCATTAGGCCATTTGGACCATAACCAGTCAGATTAGACTTTTTCATTAATGACTCGTACTGATGACTCATTAAGTGACTTTGTACTTGAGACATAAAGTCCATTACCACGACAACTACAATCAACATTGAAGTACCGCCGAAATAGAATGGAACATTCCACAAGACTACAAAGAACTGAGGCATTAGCGACACAAGAGTGATGTACAACGCACCAAACAGTGTCAATCGTGTCATTACACCATCGATATATCGAGCTGTATGATCGCCTGGACGAATTCCCGGCAAAAACGCACCGGATTTCTTTAAGTTATCTGCCACATCTTTAGGGTTGAACACCAGCGCTGTGTAAAAGAAGCAAAAGAATACAATTGCTATCGCAAACAACAGCACATATAGCGGTTGCCCAGGAGCTAGAGCCAACGAAACATTTTGCAGCCACTCCATACCTTCCCCTTGACCAAACCATTGGCCAATTGAAGCTGGAAATAGCAAGATACTAGAAGCAAAGATAGGTGGAATAACACCAGCCATGTTTACTTTTAGTGGCAAATGACTCTTCTGTGCGGCAAAAACCTTTTTGCCTTGTTGACGCTTAGCGTAATTAACCGTAATGCGACGCTGACCACGTTCGATGAATACAACGAACGCGACGGTTGCAATGGCTAGCACACCAATTAACAACAAAGCTAGAATATTTATATCGCCTTGGCGAGCCGATTCAAATGACTGACCTAGAGCAGAAGGAAGGCCGGCAACAATACCAGCAAAGATTAAGATAGAGATACCATTACCGATACCTTTCTCTGTAACCTGTTCACCTAACCACATCAAGAACACTGTACCTGCTACCAGAGTTACGACTGCAACTGCGTAGAACTCGATACCAGAACTGAAAGAAATACCCTGACTTGCTAGTCCAACCGCCATTGAGGCAGACTGAACTAATGCAAGGAGTACCGTTCCGTAACGTGTATATTGAGTGATTTTACGGCGTCCTGCTTCACCTTCCTTTTTGAGCTGCTCTAGCTGCGGACTCACTACTGTAAGTAACTGCATAATGATCGAGGCAGAAATGTACGGCAGAATACCTAGAGCAAAAATACTCATTCTCTCTAGTGCGCCACCTGAGAATACGTTAAATAAACTCAGAATTGTGCCTTCATTTTGATCAAACAGTGCTGAAAGCCTATCAGGGTTAATACCCGGAACAGGGATATGAGCACCGATACGATATACAATAATTGCTAAGAATACGAAACGAATACGAGACCAAAGTTCGCTTAGTCCGCTTTGCATTCCAGCTGGTAGTGAGCCACGCTTTGCCATTTATTCCTCGACTTTTCCGCCAGCTGCTTCAATAGCAGCGCGAGCACCTTTAGTCACCTTAAGACCACGAACAGTAACCGCTTTGTCGATAGAACCTGACAAAATAACACGTGCTGTTTTGATCTGATGACCAATGATGTCTGCGCCTTTAAGAGCAGCCAAATCTACAACTTCAGCATTTACTGCTGCTAGCTCATTCAAACGAATTTCAGCAACATACTTAGCCTGACGTGATGTGAAACCGAATTTTGGCAGACGACGCTGCAAAGGCATTTGACCACCTTCAAAACCAGGTTTTACTGAGCCACCAGAACGAGACTTAAGACCTTTATGGCCACGTCCGCCTGTTTTGCCCAAGCCGCTACCGATACCGCGACCAACACGTTTAGGAGCATGCTTGCTACCTTCGCCAGGACGAATGGTATTTAGGAACATGTTATTCTCCTACTACTTTAACCATGTAATAAACTTTATTGACCATGCCGCGTACCGCTGGAGTATCCTCAAGCTCACGACGCTGACCAACTTTCTTAAGACCCAAGCCTCTAACTGTTTCACGGTGCTTTGGAAGACGACCGATCGGGCTGCGGGTCAATTGTACTGTGATGGTATTATTAGCCATGCCAGATTACCCCAAAATTTGATCGACAGACTTGCCGCGCTTAGCCGCAACCTGCTCAGGTGCTTTCATGTCCTGCAAACCTTTGATCGTTGCGCGAACAACGTTTACTGGGTTTGTAGAACCGTAACATTTTGCCAATACGTTGTGTACGCCAGCGATTTCAAGAACCGCACGCATAGCACCACCGGCAATTACACCAGTACCTTGTGAAGCAGGCTGCATGTAAACTTTAGAAGCGCCATGTGCTGCTTTTACTGGGTATTGTAAAGTATCACCGTCTAGTCGAACGGAAACCATGTTACGACGAGCTTGTTCCATTGCTTTTTGAATAGCTTGAGGAACTTCGCGAGCCTTACCACGACCGAAACCAACTTTACCGTTGCCATCACCAACTACTGTTAGCGCAGTGAAAGAGAAGATACGACCACCCTTTACAACTTTAGCAACACGGTTTACCTGAACTAGCTTCTCTTGTAGATCGCTAGTTTGTTGTTCATTAACTGCCATTTGCTTCCCCTTAGAACTCTAGACCAGCCTCACGAGCAGCGTCAGCTAGAGCTTGAACGCGACCGTGGTATTTGAAGCCTGAACGATCGAAAGCGACCGCAGTGACACCTGCTTCTTTTGCTCGCTCAGCAATCAAAGCACCTACTTTAGAAGCAGCATCTTTGTTACCAGTAGCGCCAGAACGTAGGCTTTCGTCCAAAGTAGAAGCGCTTGCTAGCACTGTGCTACCACATGGCGAAATTACTTGGGCATACATGTGACGAGGAGTACGGTGTACAGTAAGACGATTCGCACCTAGGTCACGAATATGCAAACGTGCTTTGCGAGCACGACGAATTCGAGATTGTTTCTTAGTGATCATGAATGCTTACCTACTTTTTCTTAGCTTCTTTACGACGAACATGTTCGTCAGCATAGCGTACACCCTTGCCTTTATATGGCTCTGGTGGACGGAAACCGCGAACTTCAGCTGCAACCTGACCAACGGCTTGTTTATCAACGCCCTTAATCACGATTTCAGTTTGAGAAGTACACTCTGCAGTGATACCTTCTGGTAGTTCGTAGTCAACTGGATGAGAGAAACCAAGAGATAGGTTTAGCACCTTGCCTTTAACAGCAGCACGGTAACCAACACCTTGTAACAAAAGTTTCTTTTCGAAACCTTGGCTTACACCAACAACCATGTTGTTTACTAGTGCACGTGTAGTACCAGCTAGAGCACGGCTCTGCTTAGCACCATCGCGTGCTGCAAAAGTAAGAACACTCTCTTCTTTTTTAACTTCAACGCTTGTGTGTACGTCTAGCTCTAAAGAACCTTTAGCGCCTTTTACGACGATATTTTGGCCTTTTAAAGCAGCTTCTACACCACTAGGAAGCGTCACGGGACTATTAGCAACTCGAGACATACTAACTCCTAGAATACTGTGCAGATTACTTCGCCGCCAACACCAGCAGCGCGAGCTGCACGGTCAGTCATCAAACCTTTAGAGGTAGAGATGATTGCAACACCTAAACCTGCTTCTACTTTTGGTAGATTGTTAGATGCTTTGTACTGACGCAAACTTGGGCGAGAAACGCGTTTAATTTCTTCGATTACCGGCTTACCTTCGTAGTATTTCAACTCGATAGTAAGGGTCGGCTTTACACCTTCTTCTACGGAATAGTCTGTAACGTAACCTTCTTCACGTAGAACATTGGCTAATGACACCTTCATTTTTGATGAAGGCATGCTAACAGATGTCTTAGCTGCCATCTGAGCATTACGGATACGAGTGAACATATCCGCAAGTGTATCTTGCATACTCATTTAAGAGCTCCTAAATAAAAAACCATTGTGCAGCAAATAGAGCTCGCGCATAGTACACAGCAGCGAGCGGAATGTCCAGAAGTTTTCCAGACACCCCCTCACTGCAATGTATTATGATCGCGCTCTACTTGCTTACCAACTAGCTTTCTTCAAGCCTGGTACGTCGCCACGCATTGCCGCTTCACGAAGCTTGATGCGTGATAGACCGAAGCGACGGTATACACCGTGCGGACGACCAGTTACCTGACAACGATTACGTTGGCGAGAAGAAGATGAGTCACGAGGAAGCGCCTGCAACTTAAGAGTTGCTTCCCATTTCTCATCGTCCGATGCATTAACGTCGTTAATGATCGCTTTTAGAGCAGCACGCTTTTCAGCATACTTCGCTACTAACTTGGTACGCTTTGCTTCGCGTTGAACCATCGATACTTTTGCCATGATTCCTACCTCTTATTTCTTGAAAGGGAAACTAAAGGCGGCTAGCAAAGCACGACCTTCTTCGTCGGTACGAGCGGTTGTTGTGATAGTGATATCAAGACCACGTACACGATCAACTTTATCGTAATCGATTTCTGGGAAGATGATCTGCTCTTTAACACCCATGCTGTAGTTACCGCGACCGTCGAATGATTTCGGGTTCAAACCACGGAAGTCACGGATACGTGGGATAGCGACGTCTACTAGACGATCGAAGAAATCCCACATACGCTCACCACGTAGAGTAACTTTACAACCGATCGGGTAACCGTCACGGATTTTAAAGCCTGCTACTGATTTACGAGCCTTAGTAACTACTACTTTCTGGCCGCTAAGGGCTTGAAGATCATTTACCGCATGTTCAAGAAGTTTCTTGTCTGCGATAGCTTCACCAACACCCATATTTAACGTAATTTTAGTGATTTTCGGCACTTCCATTACATTTTTGTAGTCAAACTGTTCAGTCAGTTTAGCTACAACTTGATCTGTATAAACTTGCTTAAGTCTCGCCATGGCTATAATTCTCGCTCTTAGGCGTCGATCGCTTCACTGTTAGATTTGAAAACACGTACTTTCGTACCGTCTTCATTCACTTTAAAGCCGACGCGATCCGCTTTACCTGTAGCAGTGTTAAAAATTGCTACGTTAGAAATTTGGATAGGTGCTTCTTTTTCAACGATGCCGCCAGTTGTGCCCTTCATAGGGTTTGGCTTCTCATGTTTCTTGATCATATTGATACCAGAAACAAGAACACGACTCTCGTCTACTACCTTAACAACTTTGCCGCGCTTGCCTTTATCTTTACCAGCAATTACAACAACTTCGTCGTCACGTTTGATTTTACGCATTATGTCCCCCTCCTCTTACAGCACTTCAGGCGCAAGAGAAACAATTTTCATGAATTGCTCTGTACGCAACTCACGTGTAACAGGGCCAAAGATACGAGTACCAAGAGGCTGCCCTGAAGCGTTCAATAGAACCGCAGAGTTTACATCAAAGCGGATAATAGAACCATCTGGACGACGAACACCTTTCTTAGTTCTAACGACAACTGCGTCTAAAACCTGCCCTTTCTTAACACGACCACGAGGGATCGCTTCTTTAACTGTGACCTTGATGATGTCACCGATAGCAGCATAACGACGATGAGAGCCACCCAGTACTTTAATACACTGAACGCGCTTTGCGCCGCTGTTATCTGCTACATCAAGCATCGATTCCGTTTGAATCATTGCTGCTCTCCAATCAAATTAGATAACGAGTCTCACGAAGTAACAGCTTATAAAGCTGCTACTTTCTGAACTACCTGAACCAGTTTCCAAGTCTTAGACTTAGAGTAAGGGCGACATTCAACCACCGTTACCGTATCACCGATTTGGCATTCATTGTTTTCATCGTGAGCATGTAGCTTAGAAGAACGACGAACAAACTTACCGTATAGTGGGTGTTTTTCCGTACGTTCAACTAGTACTGTGATGGACTTATCCATCTTATCGCTTACCACTTTACCAGTAGCAATACGCGCTTTAGTTTCTGCACTCATTTTAGTTACCTGCCTTATCGTTAAGCACGGTTTTAACACGTGCGATATTGCGGCGAACTTCTGAGAGCAAATGACTTTGCGCTAACTGACCTGTGGCTTTCTGCATACGCAGAGTGAATTGCTCACGTAACAGTTCGATCAACGTCTCTTGTAGCTCAGCTACAGACTTTTCTTGCAGTTCTTTTGCTTTCATCTACATCACCGTACGCGTTACGAAAGTTGTGGACAAAGGAAGCTTAGCTGCGGCTAGTGCGAATGCCTCGCGTGCTAGCTGCTCTGAAACACCCTCAACTTCATAAAGCATTTTACCAGGTTGAATCTGTGCAACCCAGTATTCTACGCTACCCTTACCTTTACCTTGACGAACCTCTAGAGGTTTCTGAGTAATCGGCTTATCAGGGAATACACGAATCCAGATTTTACCACCACGTTTGATGTGACGCGTCATTGCACGACGAGCCGCTTCAATTTGACGAGCGGTGATACGACCACGAGCGGTCGATTTCAATCCGAATTCACCAAAGCTAACTTGGTTACCGCGCAACGCCAAACCACGGTTGCGGCCTTTTTGCATTTTGCGGAACTTAGTACGTTTAGGTTGTAACATGACTTACTACCCCTTACTTAGACTTCTTCTTTTGTGCGCCTTTCTCAGCACGCACTTGTTCAATACCGCCCAAGATTTCGCCTTTGAAGATCCACACTTTAACACCGATAATACCGTATGTTGTGCTTGCTTCATAAGTAGCGTAGTCAATGTCAGCGCGTAGAGTGTGTAGAGGCACACGACCTTCGCGGTACCATTCTGCACGTGCAATTTCTGCACCGCCCAGACGACCACTTACCTGAACCTTGATACCTTTCGCGCCAGCACGCATAGCATTCTGAACCGCACGCTTCATAGCACGACGGAACATAACACGACGTTCAAGCTGGCCAGCGATATTCTGAGCAACTAGCTTAGAATCAAGTTCTGGCTTACGAATTTCTTCGATGTTGATGTGAACTGGTACGCCCATCATCTTAGAAACTGCATTACGTAGTTTCTCAACATCTTCACCCTTCTTACCAATCACGATGCCCGGACGAGCAGTGTGAATAGTAATACGAGCAGTTTGTGCAGGACGCTGAATCTCAATACGAGATACAGATGCCTGAACTAATTTCTCTTCTAGGTACTTACGAACCTGAAGATCGTTTAGTAGTAGCTTAGAGTAGTTTTGATTGTTCGCATACCAAGTAGAAGTATGATCTTTAACTATCCCTAGGCGAATTCCAGTTGGATGAACCTTCTGACCCATTGGGTTTCTCCTAATTAGTCAGCGACTTTAACTGTAATGTGGCAACCGCGTTTCAAAATACGATCAGCACGGCCTTTAGCGCGTGGCATAATACGCTTCAAAGTCATCGCTTCGTCAACGTAAATCGTAGATACACGCAAGTCATCGATGTCTGCGCCTTCGTTATGCTCAGCATTAGCTACAGCAGACTCAAGCACTTTCTTAACAATCGCTGCCGCTTTCTTAGGACTGAACGCCAAAATGTTCAGTGCATCGCTTACAGACTTGCCGCGAATTTGATCTGCAACCAAACGGGCCTTCTGCGCTGAGAGGCGAGCACCTTTTAATGAAGCACTTACTTCACTCATGATTATACCCCTTATTTACCGTTTGGCTTTCTTGTCCGCAGCATGACCCTTGTACGTACGGGTCGGAGCGAACTCACCCAATTTATGACCGACCATGTCTTCAGTTACAAGAACTGGGACATGCTGGCGACCATTATGGACAGCGATAGTCAACCCAACAAATTCTGGGAAGATAGTAGAACGGCGAGACCAAGTTTTGATTGGTCGACGATCACTTTTCTCTACCGCAGCCTCTACCTTTTTCAACAAATGAAGGTCGATAAATGGACCTTTTTTTAGTGAACGTGGCACAGTCGTTTCCTCTTATTACTTAGTACGACGACGTACAATAAGTTTATCAGTACGCTTGTTCTTGCGTGTCTTGTAGCCTTTAGTAGGCACGCCCCATGGTGTTACCGGGTGACGACCACCAGATGAACGACCTTCACCACCACCGTGTGGGTGATCAACCGGGTTCATTGCCGCACCGCGAACAGTTGGGCGAACACCGCGCCAGCGCTTAGCACCAGCTTTACCAAGAACACGCAAACTGTGCTCAGAGTTAGATACTTCACCTAGAGTTGCACGACACTCAGTCAATACTTTACGCATTTCACCTGAGCGAAGACGTAATGTTACATAACGACCTTCACGAGCAACCAACTGAGCAGATGCACCAGCAGAACGTGCGATTTGCGCACCTTTGCCAGGCTTAAGCTCAACACAGTGAACCACACTACCTACAGGAATATTTTGCAAAGGCAAAGTATTACCTGGTTTGATAGGGGCATCTGAGCCACTAGATACAACAGTACCAGCCGCCATACCTTTGGAAGCGATAATGTAGCGACGCTCACCATCAGCATATTTAACTAGCGCAATATTTGCAGAACGGTTTGGATCATATTCCAAACGCTCGACTACCGCTGTGATTCCATCTTTATTACGACGGAAATCGATCATACGGTAATGCTGCTTATGACCACCACCTACGTGACGAGTAGTGATGCGTCCGTTGTTGTTACGACCACCAGATTTGCTTTTTTTATCTAGCAAAGGAGCGTAAGGTGCGCCTTTGTGCAAATCGTTGTTAACAACTTTAACAACGTGACGACGGCCTGCAGATGTTGGCTTACTTTTTACAACAGCCATTGACCTATCTCCCCTTATTCAGCGCCCATGAAGTCGATTTCTTGACCTTCAGCTAAACGAACGTATGCTTTTTTCACATCGTTACGCTTACCTAGGCCGCGAACCGTACGCTTTGTTTTACCTTTTTGGTTCAACGTGCGAACAGATTCTACTTTCACTTCAAACAACGCTTCGATTGCTTGTTTAATTTCAGGTTTTGTAGCATCACCTGTCACTCGAAAAACGTACTGACCGTTGCCTTCAGCAACGATAGTCGCTTTCTCAGAGATGTGCGGACCTAACAAAACTTTATAAATGCGTTCGCCGATCATGCTAGTGCCTCCTCAACTTGTTTCAGAGCACCAACTGTCACCAACACTTTGTCGTATGCAATCAAGCTAACAGGATCGATAGACGCAGCATCGCACACGCCTACATTCGGAATGTTACGCGCAGCCAAAAACAGGTTGTCATCTAAATCATGAGAAACAACCAACGCGTTTTCTACATTCAACTCTGCCATTTTTGCTTTGAAAAGCTTAGTTTTTGGAGCGTCAATTTTAAGCTCCTCAACTACAACAAGACGGTCTTTACGAGCAAGCTCAGACCAGATGGTGCGCAATGCTGCACGATACATCTTCTTGTTTACTTTCTGAGAGTGGTCTTGTGGTTTAGCAGCGAATGTTACACCACCAGAACGCCATAGAGGACTACGAATAGTACCTGCACGAGCGCGACCAGAACCTTTTTGTTTCCAAGGCTTACGACCACCGCCAGCTACTTCAGAGCGAGTTTTTTGAGCGCGTGTACCCTGACGAGCACCTGCCAAGTATGCTGTAACAACTTGGTGTACTAGTGCTTCGTTGTACTCACGAGCAAAGGTTACATCAGAAACTTCAACCGTTCCTTCAGCACCTGTCAAATTCAAGTTCATTGTCTATTCCTCTTAGCGTGCTTTAACAGCTGGTTGAAGAACAACGTCACCGTTAGTCGCGCCAGGAACCGCACCTTTTACAAGGATAAGGTTACGCTCAGCATCTACACGAACAACTTCTAGAGATTGTGTAGTTACTTGAGCCGCGCCCATGTGACCTGCCATCTTTTTGCCTTTCCAAACACGACCAGGTGTTTGACATTGACCGATAGAACCAGGAGCACGGTGAGACAATGAGTTACCGTGTGTAGCATCTTGCATACTGAAATTATGACGCTTAATGCCACCTTGGAAGCCTTTACCCTTAGATTGACCAGTTACGTCAACTGTGGTTACAGACTCGAAATCAGCAACTGTTAGCTCATCACCAACATTGATTTCTTTTTCGCCACCTGCCAGGCGGAACTCCCATAAACCACGACCCGCTTCAACGTTCGCTTTTGCAAAGTGACCTGCAGCAGCTTTGTTTACACGGTTTGCACGGCGCTCACCAACAGTTACTTGAACAGCGCTATAGCCGTCAGTTTCTGCTGTTTTCACCTGTGTTACGCGGTTCGGTTCTACCTCGATGACGGTTACTGGCACGGATACACCATCTTCATTGAAGATACGTGTCATTCCGGCTTTGCGTCCGACTAATTGAATAGCCATTTTTTACCTCGTTTGCCAGTTGTGTACGGGGCTATCACCCGCTACGGCTGACCATTCCAGGCCATTCCACTAATGTGCTTAGGCCAACTGATTACCAGCTGGTTATCGCACCCCTAAACTTTGAGAATTAACCCAAAGAAATTTGTACTTCCACGCCTGCCGCAAGATCTAGTTTCATAAGAGCGTCAACAGTTTTCTCTGTTGGCTCTACGATGTCTAGAACACGTTTATGTGTGCGGATTTCGTATTGATCACGTGCATCTTTGTTCACGTGAGGAGAAATCAACACTGTATAACGTTCTTTGCGAGTAGGAAGCGGAATAGGTCCACGTACTTGAGCGCCTGTGCGCTTAGCAGTGTCCACAATCTCTTGCGTTGAAGCATCAATCAGACGGTGATCGAACGCTTTCAAACGAATACGGATTTTTTGGCTTTGCATTTCCAACTCCAAATACAATGTTTTGAGCAACTCAACTGTATACTTTTTGAGCCACTATCCTTTTTTAAGGACGGCGAATTCTAGCCACTATAAAATTGGTTGTCAAGTAACCAATTTTAAAAGCTAAAAATTTTGATCAAAAAACAAAAAAGGCCGCTCGAAAAATCGAGCAGCCTTTTTTAGCTAATTAAATAAAAGATTCGTAGAATCGATTATTTAAGAACTTTAGCTACAACACCAGCACCAACTGTACGACCACCTTCACGGATCGCGAAACGAAGACCTTCGTCCATCGCGATTGGGTGAATTAGAGTAACAGTCATCTGGATGTTATCACCAGGCATAACCATTTCAACGCCTTCTGGAAGCTCACAAGCACCAGTTACGTCAGTAGTACGGAAGTAGAACTGTGGACGGTAACCTTTGAAGAATGGAGTGTGACGACCACCTTCATCTTTACCTAGAACGTATACTTCAGCTTCGAACTCAGTGTGAGGATTGATAGAACCTGGAGCAGCCAATACTTGACCACGCTGAACTTCTTCACGCTTAGTACCACGTAGAAGTGCACCGATGTTCTCACCCGCACGACCTTCGTCAAGAAGCTTACGGAACATCTCAACACCAGTACAAGTAGTTTTAGTAGTTTCTTTGATACCTACGATTTCTACTTCGTCACCAGTATTGATGATACCGCGCTCTACACGACCAGTTACTACAGTACCACGGCCTTGGATAGAGAATACGTCCTCGATAGGCATGATGAATGCACCGTCGATCGCACGCTCTGGCTCAGGGATGTAAGAGTCTAGAGTTTCAACTAGAGTCTTAACAGCAGTTGTACCCATTTCGTTATCGTCTTCACCGTTCAATGCCATTAGAGCAGAACCTGGGATGATTGGAGTGTCATCACCTGGGAAGTCGTATTCAGAAAGAAGGTCACGTAGTTCCATGTCTACCAACTCAAGCATTTCTGCGTATTCTTCAGAGTCAGCACCGCCACAGTCTTCAGCAAGAAGGTCTGCTTTGTTTAGGAATACTACGATGTATGGTACACCTACTTGACGAGAAAGAAGGATGTGCTCACGAGTCTGAGGCATAGGGCCGTCAGTCGCACCACATACTAGGATCGCGCCGTCCATTTGAGCAGCACCTGTGATCATGTTTTTAACATAATCGGCGTGTCCTGGGCAGTCTACGTGTGCGTAGTGACGGATTGTAGAATCATATTCAACGTGAGACGTTGCGATTGTGATACCACGCTCACGCTCTTCAGGAGCGTTGTCGATACCGTCAAATGCAACAGCTTCACCACCGAATACTTCTGCACATACGCGAGTTAGCGCTGCAGTTAGAGTAGTTTTACCGTGGTCAACGTGACCGATAGTACCAACGTTAACGTGTGGTTTATTACGTTCGAACTTTTCTTTTGCCATGATACATACACCTTAAATATTAGTAAGTATGATGATTAATTTTCATATTTGATGATCGCGTCTGCCACACTAGCTGGCGCTTCAGCGTACTTTAGGAATTCCATTGCATAACTTGCACGCCCTTGCGACAAGCTACGCACATCAGTTGCATAACCAAACATCTCACCTAAAGGCACTTCTGCTCGGATAATTTTACCTGACGGGGAATCGTCCATTCCCTGAACAAGACCACGGCGACGATTCAGGTCTCCCATTACGTCTCCCATGTACTCTTCAGGAGTTACAACTTCTACTTTCATCACTGGCTCAAGTACACAAGGATCAGCATCAGCCGCACCCTTCTTCAAGCCTTGAGAAGCTGCAATTTTAAAGGCCATTTCGTTAGAGTCAACATCATGGTAGGAACCATCAAACAATATTACCTTAAGCCCCAATAATGGGTAGCCTGCGATAACACCGTTTTTCATTTGCTCTGCGATGCCTTTCTCTACTGCTGGTATATATTCCTTCGGAATAGCACCACCAACAATCTCGTTTACAAACTCAAGACCTTCAGTATCTGAAGGTATAAGTTTCATAACAACGTGGCCATATTGTCCACGACCACCAGATTGGCGCGCAAATTTGTGGTTAACTTCCACTTCTTTGCGAATTTTTTCTCGGTATGAAACTTGGGGATTACCAATATTCGCCTCAACTTTAAACTCGCGACGCATACGGTCAACGATAATGTCGAGGTGAAGCTCTCCCATACCGGATATAATTGTCTGACCTGTCTCTTCATGTGTTTCAACACGAAAAGACGGATCTTCTTGCGCCAATTTACCCAGCGCAATACCCATTTTCTCTTGATCCGCTTGAGATCTAGGCTCAACCGCAACAGAAATAACAGGTTCTGGAAACTCCATGCGCTCTAAAACAACGACTTTTTTCTGATCACAGAGTGTGTCGCCCGTTGTTACGTCTTTCATACCGATCAACGCAGCAATATCTCCGGCTCGCACTTCTTTGATTTCTTGCCTGTCATTAGAGTGCATTTGCACCATACGACCTACACGCTCACGCTTTTGTTTCACTGAGTTGTAAACCGCATCACCAGAGCTTAGCACTCCGGAATATACTCGTACGAAAGTTAGTGACCCAACAAATGGGTCAGTGGCAATCTTGAACGCCAAAGATGCGAACGGAGCCTCGTCATCAGCCTCTCGACTAACAGACGTTTCACCGTCATCCAACGTCCCTTCAATTGCCTTAACTTCAAGCGGCGAAGGCATATATTC
This sequence comes from Marinomonas mediterranea MMB-1, assembly GCF_000192865.1. Classification (NCBI taxonomy): domain Bacteria; kingdom Pseudomonadati; phylum Pseudomonadota; class Gammaproteobacteria; order Oceanospirillales; family Oceanospirillaceae; genus Marinomonas; species Marinomonas mediterranea. The sequence continues at coordinate 248,560 of NC_015276.1, read as the reverse complement.
AACAACAGCATCAAGCACAGCTTGAACACCTTTGTTTTTAAACGCCGAACCACACGTTACGAGCACCAATTCATTTGCCAAAGTACGCTGACGTAAGCCAGCCTTGATTTCCTCGATAGATAAATCGCCCTCTTCAAGGTACTTATCCATCAATTCTTCATTTGCTTCAGCTGCGGCCTCAAGCATTTGCTCACGCCACGTTTGAGCCTCTTCAACTAAATCAGCTGGAATTTCTTCAAGCTCATAAGTCATCCCCTGATCTGATTCATTCCACATAATTGCTTTCATGAGAACCAGATCAACGACACCTTTAAAGCCTTCTTCCGTACCTATGTTGATTTGAATAGGAACAGCGTTCGCGTTTAAACGCTCTTTCATCTGCTCCACAACACTGAAGAAGTCAGCACCAGTACGGTCCATTTTATTAACAAACACCATACGAGGAACCTCGTACTTATTTGCTTGACGCCATACTGTTTCGGTTTGAGGCTGAACACCGGAAGAGCCACAAAGAACCACGACTGCACCATCCAACACACGTAACGAACGCTCCACTTCTATCGTGAAGTCTACGTGCCCTGGCGTATCAATAATATTGATTCGGTGCTGATCAAACTGTTGACTCATACCACTCCAGAAACAAGTTGTTGCTGCTGAAGTGATAGTGATACCGCGTTCTTGCTCTTGCTCCATCCAATCCATGGTAGCTGCACCATCGTGCACCTCACCAATTTTATGGGACAGACCAGTATAGAACAGAACGCGTTCAGTTGTAGTCGTTTTTCCAGCATCAACGTGTGCACAAATACCGATGTTACGATAGCGGTTGATGGGAGTTTTACGTGCCACTTTGTTTGTCTCTCCGGACGATTAGAATCGGTAGTGCGAGAATGCTTTGTTCGCTTCTGCCATACGGTGAACGTCTTCACGTTTCTTAACAGCAGAACCTTTGTTCTCAGCAGCATCTAGAATTTCACCCGCTAAACGTAGCGCCATGGATTTTTCGCCACGCTTACGAGAAGCTTCTACCAACCAACGCATAGACAAAGCTGCACGACGAGCTGGACGAACCTCTACAGGTACTTGGTAAGTCGCACCACCTACACGGCGAGATTTAACCTCTACCATTGGTTGGATTGATTCTAGTGCTTTTTCGAAAACCGACATTGGGTCTTCTGATTTAGTGCGTGTTGCAACAGTGTCTAGCGCTTTGTAAACAATGCTCTCTGCTACAGACTTCTTACCACTAACCATTACATGGTTAATGAATTTTGCAAGAAGTTGACTTCCGTGCTTAGGATCTGGAAGTACTTCACGCTTTGCGACGACGCGTCTTCTAGGCATGTCTATGTCCTCTTCAGGTTAGCCCGAGACAAACTAGTTAATCTGCTCGGCCTTACTTTAATAAAATTATGTTTCTAAACGATGAAATAAGCTTAAGTTATTAACTTGAAACTTACTTAGGACGCTTAGTACCGTACTTAGAACGGCCCTGTTTACGATTTTGTACGCCTGAAGTATCCAAGCTACCACGAACTGTGTGGTAACGAACACCTGGAAGGTCTTTTACACGACCGCCACGAATCAGCACTACGCTGTGTTCTTGCAGGTTGTGACCTTCACCACCGATGTAGGAAGTTACTTCAAAGCCGTTCGTCAAGCGAACACGACATACTTTACGCAAAGCCGAGTTAGGCTTTTTAGGCGTAGTAGTGTATACACGTGTGCAGACGCCACGGCGTTGCGGACAAGCTTGTAACGCAGGTACGTCACTTTTTGCCACTTTACGTTTACGTGGTTTACGAACCAACTGGTTAACGGTTGCCATTATACAAGCTCCACAAATCCAATACTTATGACGGATATCGTCAAAATTAAGGAGGCGCAAGTGTAATTTGCGCCTATAAAACAGTCAATAGGGAGGAGACTAAAAAATCACCTCCCTTTGACTAAATCAGCAAATTTAGTCTTTTAGAGCGGCACTTAGTGCTTCTTCGACATCAGAAGCACTTACTGTAGCACTTCCTTCCTTCGCTGCTTGCGCAAGTTCTTTCTTGTTCTTGCGCTCGCTGTGGTATGCCAAACCTGTACCCGCTGGGATAAGTCGACCTACTACAACGTTTTCTTTCAGACCACGTAAGTGGTCTTTCTTACCGGTTACCGCACCTTCTGTTAATACACGCGTTGTTTCTTGGAACGACGCGGCAGAAATAAAGGATTCGGTAGCCAAAGATGCTTTTGTGATACCAAGTAGAACGCGCTCAAACTTAGCTGGGAACTTGTCATCTGCTTCTGCAGCTTCGTTCGCATCCAACAATTGAGTGTATTCAATTTGGTCACCTTGAATAAGGTCAGTATCACCGGCCTCACCCACATCCACTTTGCGCAGCATTTGACGAACGATAACCTCAATGTGTTTGTCGTTTATCACTACACCTTGCAAACGGTATACTTCTTGAATTTCCATTGTGATGTAGTCAGCCAAAGCCTCCACACCTTTCAAGCGTAAGATATCATGAGGGTTTAGAGGACCATCGGCAATGATCTCACCCTTAGCCACTTCTTCACCATCAAAGATGTTGATCTGACGCCACTTAGGAATAAGAGTCTCAATTGGATCACTTCCGTCTTGCGGATTGATAACCAATCGAATCTTACCTTTCGTCTCTTTACCAAAGCCAACAACACCTGTCGCTTCTGCCATGATCGCTGGATCTTTAGGACGACGAGCTTCAAATAGGTCAGCTACTCGAGGCAGACCACCCGTGATATCTTTGTTACCTTGAGATTCTTGCGGGATACGAGCCAAGACTTCACCTGACTTAATCGTAGCACCGTGATCCAAACTCAATAACGCTTTCTCTGGAAGCATGTATTGAACTGGAGAATCTGTACCAGGAATCATTACTGGATTACCTGATTCATCCACAACCGCAATCATAGGACGAAGATCTTTACCTGCTGAAGGTCGATCTCTCATTTCCAAGACTTCGATGGTAGTCAAACCTGTCATCTCATCGGACTGACGACGGATAGTTACACCCTCATCCATACCAGAGAATTCAAGACGACCTTGCGTCTCAGACACGATTGGGTGGGTATGTGGATCCCAGTTAGCAACGACTTGACCAGCAGTAACAGAATCACCGTCAAGCACACTTAGAACCGCACCGTAAGGAAGCTTATAACGCTCTTTCTCACGGCCAGCTTCGTCTGCAATAGCCAACTCAGATGAACGAGAAGCAACAACCAATTGGCCATTTTCGCGCTCAATGCTCTTCATCTTATGGAAACGAACGGTACCAGCACTCTTCACTTGAACACTATCTACCGCTGAAGCACGAGATGCCGCACCACCGATGTGGAATGTACGCATGGTAAGCTGTGTACCCGGCTCACCGATAGATTGCGCAGCAACAACACCAATAGCCTCACCAATGTTAACCAAGTGACCACGAGCCAAATCACGACCGTAACACTTACCACATACACCGTGTTTAGTATCACAAGTAATAACAGAGCGAACGATCATTTCGTCAACACCTGCCGCTTCGATTGTGCGAATGTGATGCTCATCAATCAAAGTACCAGCAGCAAGAACAAGCTCACCTTTAGTGTCCATTACATCCTGTGCAACAACACGACCCAGTACACGTTGACCAAGAGGAACAACTACGTCTCCACCTTCAATCATCGCGTTTACGGTAATACCGTCAGATGAACCACAATCTACTTCTGTGATTACCAAATCTTGAGCAACATCTACAAGACGACGCGTTAGGTAACCGGAGTTCGCAGTTTTAAGTGCGGTATCGGCAAGACCCTTACGAGCACCGTGAGTCGAGGTAAAGTACTGAAGAACCGACAGACCTTCACGGAAGTTCGCCGTAATAGGCGTCTCGATGATGGAACCATCTGGTTTCGCCATCAGACCACGCATACCACCTAGCTGACGCATCTGAGCGACACTACCACGGGCACCGGAGTCAGCCATCATATAAACAGAGTTAAAAGATTGTTGCTCAACCTCTTCTCCATCTTTATTGATAACAGTCTCTTTTGCCAAGTTTTTCATCATGGCATCAGTTACGGTTTCGTTAGTACGAGACCAAAGGTCAATTACCTTGTTGTATTTCTCGCCTTGCGTTACAAGACCATCAGCAAACTGGTATTCAACTTCTTTAACTTCTTCTTCTGCGCGAGAAATGATTTCAGCTTTTTCTGGCGGAATAACGAAGTCATCCACACCAACAGAAGAACCAGACGCTGTCGCGTATTGGAAACCGGTATACATCAACTGGTCTGCAAAAATACACGTCTCTTTCAAGCCAACCTTACGGTAACATTGGTTGATTAGGTTCGAGATCGCTTTCTTTTTCATCGGCTGGTTAACAACCGAGAAGGGAAGGCCATCAGGAACAACATCAAACAACAACGCACGACCAACAGTTGTATCTGCAATGAAAGTCGAAGGAACTTTTTCACCTTCTAGCGTTGTATCAACTTGGTTGATACGTACTTTAACTTTTGCGTGCAGTTCAACTTGCTTAGCACCATAGGCTCTATGAACCTCTTTGATGTCAGCGAAAGCCATGCCTTCACCTTTAGCGTTGATCTTGTCGCGAGTCATGTAGTAAAGACCCAATACAACGTCTTGAGAAGGAACAATGATCGGCTCACCGTTCGCTGGGGACAAGATGTTGTTTGTAGACATCATCAATGCACGTGCTTCTAACTGAGCTTCGATTGTTAGAGGTACATGTACCGCCATTTGGTCACCATCGAAGTCAGCGTTATACGCCGCACACACAAGTGGGTGCAACTGAATCGCTTTACCTTCGATCAACATAGGTTCGAACGCTTGAATACCCAAACGGTGCAATGTAGGCGCACGGTTAAGCATTACAGGGTGTTCGCGGATAACTTCATCTAGAATATCCCAAACCTCTGGTGTTTCACGCTCTACCATTTTCTTCGCAGCTTTAATGGTCGTTGCCATGCCGCGTAGCTCTAGTTTAGAGAAGATAAATGGTTTAAACAGCTCAAGTGCCATCTTCTTAGGAAGACCACACTGGTGCAAACGCAATGAAGGACCTACGGTGATTACAGAACGACCAGAGTAGTCTACACGCTTACCAAGCAAGTTCTGACGGAAACGACCTTGCTTACCTTTGATCATATCTGCCAAAGATTTCAGAGGACGCTTGTTAGAACCGGTAATTGCGCGACCACGACGACCGTTATCAAGCAATGCATCAACAGACTCTTGCAACATACGCTTTTCGTTACGTACGATGATATCCGGTGCAGCAAGCTCTAAAAGACGTTTCAAACGGTTGTTACGGTTGATCACTCGACGATATAAATCGTTCAAGTCAGACGTCGCAAAACGCCCACCTTCTAGCGGCACAAGAGGACGAAGATCTGGCGGAAGTACTGGCAGTACTTCAAGCACCATCCATTCTGGGTTGTTACCAGAATTATGGAACGCTTCAATCAACTTCAAACGCTTAGAAAGCTTCTTAATACGAGTTTCAGAGTTTGTTGCGTTCAATTCTTCACGCATCGTGTTGATTTCTTCAGCCATATCCATGTCGCGTAGCAACATTTGGATAGCTTCAGCACCCATACGAGCGTCAAATTCATCACCAAACTCTTCTAGTGCTTCGAAATACTGCTCATCATTCAAAAGCTGACCTTTATCAAGCGTTGTCATGCCTGGGTCAATTACTATGAAAGATTCGAAATAAAGCACTCGCTCAATATCACGTAGCGTCATATCTAGGATAAGACCGATACGAGACGGAAGAGACTTCAAGAACCAAATATGAGCAACTGGAGACGCTAGTTCGATATGCCCCATACGCTCACGGCGCACTTTAGACAGAGCAACTTCAACGCCACACTTCTCACAAATGACACCACGGTGTTTCAAACGCTTGTATTTACCACACAAGCATTCGTAGTCCTTAATAGGACCAAAGATTTTTGCACAGAACAATCCGTCACGCTCAGGCTTGAACGTACGGTAGTTGATCGTCTCAGGCTTTTTAACTTCGCCGTAAGACCACGAACGAATCATATCTGGCGAAGCCAGACCGATACGAATCGAATCAAACTCGTCAGATTGTCCTTGTGATTTTAGAAGACCTAATAAGTCTTTCATGTATATTCGCCCCACTCGTAAGGCTGGGGAGCCGCGCTCCCCAGCAGGTCAAATGTGATTCGTGCTTATTCGTTTTCCAACTCGATATCGATACCAAGAGAACGGATCTCTTTAACCAATACGTTGAAGGATTCTGGCATGCCTGGTTCCATACGATGATCGCCATCTACGATGTTCTTATACATCTTAGTACGGCCATTCACGTCATCAGACTTAACGGTCAACATTTCTTGTAGTGTGTATGCTGCACCATAAGCTTCAAGTGCCCATACCTCCATCTCACCGAAACGCTGTCCACCAAACTGAGCTTTACCACCAAGAGGCTGCTGAGTAACCAAGCTGTAAGAACCTGTAGAACGAGCGTGCATTTTGTCGTCTACCAAGTGGTTCAACTTAAGCATGTACATGTAACCAACCGTTACTGGACGCTCAAAGGCATCACCAGTACGACCGTTAAACAACTTAATTTGACCGCTTTCGTTCAAGCCAGCAAGACGCAACATGCGTTTGATTTCTGCTTCTTTAGCACCATCAAAAGCACCAGATGCCATAGGCACGCCGCCTTTAAGGTTCGATGCCAGCGTTAAGATTTCGTCATCTGTGAAGCTATCAAGATCTTCTACACGAGCTGAGCGCAGTCCATCTTCATGACCGTTATAAACCTCACCTAAGAAAGAACGAAGTTCTTGCACTGTCTCAGCTTTTTCTCGCTCAATCTGGATCATCTCGTTGATCTTACGACCAAGACCTTTTGCTGCTGCACCTAAGTGAGTCTCAAGAACCTGACCTACGTTCATTCGAGACGGAACACCAAGAGGGTTCAAGACGATGTCGACAGGGTCACCATTTTCGTCGTATGGCATATCTTCAACAGGCATAATTTTCGAGATTACACCTTTGTTACCATGACGGCCGGCCATTTTATCACCAGGCTGAATACGACGTTTGATAGCAACATAAACTTTAACAATCTTAAGTACGCCAGGCGCCAAGTCATCGCCAGTTTGAAGCTTACGCTTCTTATCTTCGAACTTAGCATCAAGCTCTTTACGACGTTCAATCAAAGCCGCTTGCGCTTTCTCTAGCTGTTCACTAGCGTCTTCACTTGCTACACGAATCTTAAACCACTCAGGGTGGTCCAAATTAGCCAGGTAGTCTTCAGTAATGATTGCATTACGTGCTAGACCAGGACCGCCTTCTGCTTGCTGACCGACTAGCGCTTCCGCTAGACGTTCAAACGTCGCTTTCTCGACGATACGGAACTCTTCGTTAAGATCTTTACGTACTTGGTCTAACTGAGACTTTTCAATAGATTTCGCACGTTCGTCTTTTTCGATGCCATCACGAGTAAAGACCTGAACATCGATAACTGTACCGCGAGTACCGGTTTTAACGCGCTGAGATGTATCTTTAACATCAGACGCTTTTTCACCGAAGATAGCACGCAACAGCTTTTCTTCTGGAGTCAGCTGAGTTTCACCTTTAGGTGTCACTTTACCAACTAGAATATCGCCAGGCTCTACTTCTGCACCGATGTAAACAACACCGGAAGAATCAAGTTTAGAAAGCGCGCCTTCACCTACGTTTGGAATATCCGCAGTAATCTCTTCAGGCCCAAGCTTAGTATCACGAGCAACACAAGTAAGCTCTTGGATATGGATAGACGTAAATCGATCTTCTTCTACCACTCGCTCAGAAACAAGGATGGAGTCCTCGAAGTTAAAGCCATTCCAAGGCATGAACGCGATACGCATGTTTTGACCCAAGGCCAAATCACCCATATCAACAGAAGGGCCATCCGCCATGATATCGCCAGATGCAACCTTTTCGCCTTTCATGACAAGAGTACGCTGGTTAATACATGTATTCTGGTTAGAACGCACGTATTTGGTCAGGTTGTATATATCTACACCCGCCTCACCTGCAAGCGTCTCTTCAGAGTTAACACGTACAACGATTCGGCTTGCATCAACAGACTCAATCACACCGCCACGACGAGCAACGATACAAACACCTGAGTCTTTCGCAACATTGCGCTCCATACCCGTACCAACAACAGGCTTATCAGCCTTTAACGTTGGAACGGCTTGACGTTGCATGTTCGATCCCATCAATGCGCGGTTTGCGTCATCGTGTTCTAGGAACGGAATCAAAGAAGCAGCAACCGAAACGACCTGGCGTGGAGACACGTCCATCAAGTTCACTTTTTCTTTTGCCAACAAAGTGGTTTCGTGCATGTGACGCACCTGAACCAATTCGTCAACCAAACGGCCTTCTTCGTCAACATTAACGGATGCTTGTGCGATTACGTACTTCGCCTCATCAATAGCGGAAACGTAAACCGTTTCATCCGTCATTTTGCCATCAACAACCTTACGGTAAGGTGTTTCAAGGAAACCATAGCTGTTAGTACGCGCATACGTAGACAACGAGTTGATCAAACCGATGTTTGGTCCCTCTGGTGTCTCGATAGGACAAACACGACCGTAGTGTGTTGCGTGTACGTCTCGAACTTCAAAGCCCGCACGCTCTCGCGTCAAACCACCGGGGCCAAGCGCAGAAACACGACGCTTATGAGTTACCTCAGAAAGCGGGTTGTTTTGGTCCATGAACTGAGACAGCTGGCTGGAACCGAAGAACTCTTTAATCGCAGCAGCAACTGGTTTAGCGTTCAACAAATCTTGAGGCATCAAGCCATCAGCTTCTGCCATAGACAGACGCTCTTTAACAGCACGCTCAACACGAACCAAACCTACGCGGAATTGGTTCTCTGCCATTTCCCCAACAGAACGCACGCGACGGTTACCCAAATGGTCGATATCATCTACCATGCCGTTACCGTTACGGATATCCAACAACGTCTTCAGTACCGCAATGATGTCTTCATTATCCAGAATGCCCGGACCTTTATCTTCATCACGACCTAAACGACGGTTGAACTTCATACGACCAACACTTGAAAGGTCGTAACGCTCTTCTGCGAAGAAAAGACCTTGGAACAAGCCTTCAGCAGATTCTTTTGTTGGCGGCTCGCCTGGGCGCATCATACGGTAAATTTCTACCAATGCTTCCAGCTGATTGTTTGTTGGATCAATACGCAATGTGTCAGAAATAAATGGACCGTGATCCAAATCGTTCGTGTACAGCACATCAATTTCTTTAATGCCTGAACCCACCAACGCTTCTAACAAATCAACAGATAGCTCTGTATTCGCCTCTGCAATCAACTCACCTGTCGCAGGATGCACAAGGTTTTTCGCAGATACTTTGCCTAGGATATATTCTAGTGGAATAGAAAGACGTTCTAGACCCGCTTTATCCATAGCACGAATATGTTTCGCAGTAATACGACGACCTTCTTCTACGATGATCTCGCCGTTACCATCAACAATATCAAACAGTGCAGTTTCACCACGAAGACGGCTAGCAACCAAATCCATCTCAAACCCATCTTTACTTAGGTAGAAACGAACGGTATCGAAGAAAGTATCTAGGATTTCTTCTGTTTTGTAGCCTAATGCACGTAGCAAAATAGAAACAGGTAACTTACGACGGCGGTCGATACGAACGAACACGCAGTCTTTAGGATCGAACTCGAAGTCCAACCATGAACCACGGTAAGGAATAACACGAGCAGAATGCAGTAACTTACCTGAAGAGTGAGTCTTACCACGGTCGTGGTCGAAGAACACACCAGGAGAACGATGCAACTGAGATACAATTACACGCTCTGTACCATTGATAACAAAGGTACCGTTTTCTGTCATGAGCGGAATTTCGCCCATGTATACTTCTTGCTCACGGATGTCTTTAATTGCCTTGTTCGAAGATTCTTTATCATAAATGATAAGTCTTACACGAACGCGTAAAGGAGCCGCGTAGGTCACGCCACGCAGTTGACACTCTTTTACATCAAAAACAGGTTTGCCTAATCGGTAATCGACGTACTCTAGAGCCGCATTGCCGGAAAAGCTGACCATTGGAAAGACAGATTTAAAGGCCCCATGTAGACCTAATTCCTCACGCTCTGCAAGGTCTTTACCCTCTTGCAGGAATTTACGGTAGGATTCAAGCTGAATTGCCAGCAAGTATGGCACATCCAAAACGGGCGGCAGTTTACCGAAATCCTTACGGATACGTTTTTTCTCAGTGTATGAGTAAGCCATCAGCATTCCCCAGCTTGTGCACATTGACGCAAAAGGCCTAGATAAGGCCTTACCAAATAATGAGAGAGTTTTCTCTCAATAAAAAATTCTTTTCATTTTATCTGGGTTTTAGAAACCCAAAAAGGCCGGTGGCAAAATGCCACCAGCCAATTCGACTAAAGGCCGAATTCTGGAACAAGTTCTGTCATTATTTAACTTCGACAGATGCACCAGCTTCTTCAAGAGCAGCTTTAAGTTCTTCTGCTTCTTCTTTAGATACGCCTTCTTTAACTGTAGCAGGAGCGCCGTCAACCATGCCTTTCGCTTCTTTAAGACCAAGACCAGTTGCTGCACGTACAGCTTTGATTACGTTAACTTTCTTATCACCAACAGCAGTTAGGACAACGTCAAACTCAGTTTGAGCTTCAGCCGCTGCGCCAGCGTCGCCGCCAGCAGGACCAGCAACAACTGCAGCAGCTGCAGTTACGCCGAATTTTTCTTCCATTGCTTCGATAAGTTCAACAACGTCCATTACAGACATTTCTGCTACTGCATTGATGATATCTTCTTTAGTTAGAGCCATGACTCAGATTTCCTAGCATTCTTTAATAATTGCCCGAGGGCAATAAAACAAAATAAGTGTATCAAGAGCGCGTATAAAATTACGCAGCTTCTTGCTCTTTCTGCTCGCGTACAGCCGCAAGAGTACGAACCAGTTTGCTTGTAGCACCCTGTAGTACGCTCATCAACTTCGCGATAGCTTCGTCGTATGTTGGCAAAGATGCCAAACGATCAATGTCGCCTGCTGCGATCAACTCACCGTTGAACGCCAATGCTTTTACTTCAAACGCATCGTTGCCTTTCGCGAATTCTTTCAATAAACGAGCAGCCGCACCTGGGTGTTCGTTAGAGAAAGCAATCAACGTAGGACCTACGAAGCTGTCTTTTAAGCATTCGAAGTCAGTGCCATCAACAGCACGACGAGCTAGAGTGTTACGCACAACACGTACATAAACACCAGCTTCGCGTGCTTCTTTGCGAAGTGCAGTCATATCACCAACGGTAACACCGCGGGAATCAGCTACGACAGCAGACAACGCACTTTGGGCAACTTCGCTAACTTCGGCGACAATGGCTTTTTTGTCTTCTAGACCTAATGCCACTGGTTTTCTCCTGGATTAGCAGGGACAAGTCCCTAAATTTTACCAACTCTCCGATTGCTCGGAGTACTTTACTGGTGAGTTGGATCCAGTTTAATCTGAATCGGGCCACACCATCTGCGCAGGAAAAACGTTTCGCAACGTTTAATTAAACTCTCGTTCCTACGGTCTGTGACGGCCTATATGAAACAGTCATACAGGCCCTCAGCTCGACTTAGAAGCTCAATGCACCTAAATCAATCAATAGACCAGGTCCCATTGTAGAGGACAAAGTCACTTTCTTCATAAAGATACCTTTAGAAGACGCTGGCTTAGCACGACGTAGGTCGCTTAGAAGCGCTTCCAAGTTACCTTTGATAGCGTCAGCAGAGAAGTCGATAGAACCAACACCTGCATGAACAATACCATTTTTATCAGTACGGTAACGAGCCTGACCAGCTTTTGCGTTTTTAACTGCAGTCGCAACATCAGGAGTAACAGTACCAACTTTAGGGTTAGGCATAAGACCACGTGGACCTAGAACCTGACCCAATTGACCAACAACGCGCATCGCATCTGGAGAAGCGATAACAACGTCAAAATCTAGATTACCTGCTTTCACTTGCTCAGCAAGATCGTCGAAACCAACGATATCAGCACCTGCTTCTTTAGCAGCTTCTGCGTTTGCACCTTGAGCAAATACGGCAACACGTACATCTTTACCTGTACCGTGTGGCAATACTGTTGAACCACGTACAACCTGATCAGATTTACGAGGATCTACACCTAGATTAACAGCAACATCTACAGACTCTTTGAACTTAACAGTAGAAAGCTCAGAAAGAAGAGCAACCGCTTCTTCTACAGAGTACAATTTAGTCGCTTCAACTTTTTCAGCGATCAAGCGAGCGCGTTTAGTTAGCTTAGCCATTATTCAACACCCTCAACATCTAGACCCATAGAGCGCGCACTACCTGCGATAGTACGTACAGCAGCATCCATATCTGAAGCAGTCAAATCTTGCTGCTTAGCATTAACAATCTCCTCTAGTTGAGCACGAGTAACCGTACCAACTTTTTGAGTATTAGGACGTGGAGAACCGCTTTTCAGACCTGCTGCCTTCTTAAGAAGAACAGAAGCTGGAGTCGATTTAGTTTCGAATGTGAAGCTACGGTCAGCGTATACAGTAATGATTACTGGTGTTGGAAGACCTGGCTCAACGCCTTGAGTTTTAGCGTTGAAAGCTTTACAGAATTCCATGATGTTCACACCATGTTGACCAAGAGCTGGACCAACTGGGGGACTTGGGTTCGCTTGACCCGCTTTAACTTGTAGCTTGATATAAGCTTGGACTTTTTTAGCCATTATTTACTCCAGATGGGTCACCGCCTAAGAACATTAGGCTACCCGTTTACAAAATCAGGCTTTTTCAACCTGACTAAATTCCAAATCAACAGGGGTAGATCGACCAAAGATCAATACTGCCACTTTAATTCGGCTCTTATCATAATCAACCTCTTCCACAACACCATTAAAGTCAGCGAACGGCCCGTCATTAACACGAACCACTTCACCCGCTTCAAACAATGTCTTAGGACGAGGCTTGTCTACACCCTCGTTAACGCGCTGCAAAATAGCATCCGCTTCACGCTGAGTGATTGGAGAAGGTTTGTCTGCTGTGCCGCCAATAAAGCCAAGCACACGCGATGTACCCTTCACCAAATGCCAAGAGTCATCGTTCATATCCATTTGCACTAACACATAGCCTGGATAGAACTTTCGCTCACTCTTGCGCTTTTTACCGTCGCGGATTTCGACTACTTCTTCAGTAGGAACCAAAATCTCGCCAAACAAATCTTGCATAGACATAAGCTGCACACGCTCTGTAAGCGCACGCATCACATGCTTTTCATACCCCGAGTACGCTTGTACTACATACCATCGTTTAGCCACGACCAACTCCTAACCTATTACTGCGGAAACGACCCAACCAAGAGCTGAATCAACACCCCACAGCACGAGAGACATAAATATAACAACCGCCAAAACGATCAATGTTGTTTGAACTGTTTCTTGACGAGTTGGCCATACTACGCGTCCAATTTCCTTCTTAGCTTCTTTCGCCAAAGTAAAGAACGCTTTACCTTTGACCGTTTGCAAAGCGATAAAGCCCGCCACAATCGCCAAAACTAATACCGCAATTAAGCGATACAGCAACGATTCTGCAGAAAAATAATTATTACCAACTACGCCTGCTGCAACCAGCAGAACAACAATCGCCCACTTAAATACGTCTCCGCGAGACTCTTGAGCTTCTGTATTCGAACTCATACTTCAGGTGATCCCTAGCTTAGATATAGGATACGAAATTTGGCAGGCCAGGAGGGACTCGAACCCCCAACAGCCGGTTTTGGAAACCGGTGCTCTACCAATTGAACTACTGGCCTACAATCGTATGGGCGGAGGATGATACCGATTTACAAAGGACTTTGCAAGGGTATTCGCCCAAAAAACAGACAATAAAAAAGGCGGTCAATCCCACCTATTTAAATGCACTTTTGAAATGCTGGAGCTCATGAGCAGATTTGAACTGCCGACCTCACCCTTACCAAGGGTGTGCTCTACCAACTGAGCTACATGAGCACAATCTTGGAGTTTGGAGCGGGTAGCGGGAATCGAACCCGCCTCTTCAGCTTGGAAGGCTGAGGTAATAGCCACTATACCATACCCGCTTAAATGGTGGAGGGAGGTGGATTCGAACCACCGAAACTTTCGTGGCAGATTTACAATCTGCTCCCTTTGGCCACTCGGGAACCCCTCCACTAATACGACAGCTCACACTATCTCTTGTAACTTTCGCTACTGCTCCAAAAGGTGGGAGCCATTATATGAATCGCTTTAGCAAATGCAAGCGCTAACAAGATTTTTTTTCAATTTTTATCAAAGACGGTTCCATTTCTAGTGATTTAAGCCAATTATTGAACAACTCATCTGTCATCTGTGTCGCAATATCAACAACATACAGACTTACTTTACGCTGATGTTCGAAAACTTCGACATCGTAATTCGCTTTAGTTTTAATGGCAGCCGCCGCTTGTTCCGCTCTCACTTTAGACGAATATAGCCCCAAAGAAATGCGATTCTTCATTTCGCCACGGTTAATAATAAAACTATCAACCCCTCTCCCTTTGAGATCTGCCACAATTTTATTCGCCGCCGCTCGATTATTTGGTGCCGATATATAAAGCCAGTATTTATCTCGTTCACCGATTTTCTGAGTTTCGGTATAGGCCCAGCGCTTTTTGTTTAAAGAGACCAGTATGGCTTTGTGATCCTTCTCTCGCTCGGTTTCAATGATTCTACAAGACTTTACGTCTTCGTCACGAGGTTCTTGTGTCGCAGCTATCCCAACCCCATCAGACGAAAGAGTAGGATTACGTAAATTCGACTCCGCTTCGGAAACCGCGTTTTGTAATCGCCCTTCTAATCTTTCTAACGCTTCACGCCGCTCAGCGATTTCTCTTTGCGCTGGTTTAACACTCAACTCTTCAACTGGCTCGGACATTAAAGCGATTTTCGTCCCCACCGGCGGCGCATACACTTTTTCCTGAAAAGCCTGTCGCTGATCCTGAGAAAAGCTGTGCCAGCTAAAAAATCCTGCATTAATCAGCACAACCAATAAAAACAACCATCTCATGCTTTTCGATTCTCTATAATTTCATCGCCCACTAGTTTCGCACCTTTAGCAACCAAGTGCTCATCACAAATGCAATTTGCTCCCGCTGATGTAATCAACGTCTTACCTCCCCCGCCTGTTGCAAACCAAACATAGTCAGGATATAAGCGCTTTAACCGCTCAACAAAACCAACCGCCATTTCTTCACAACCTAATTCTACCGCGCCAGCCGTATTATTAGGAATGCCTTGACCCTTTCCAAGCTCATCATTGGAATAACGAATGCGAGCCGTATTACTAACTAACCCTTCTTTCATCATTTTAAGGCCAGGAACGATATAACCTCCCAAATGAACACCTTGGCCATTAACGAAATCAGCTTTAATCGCTGTTCCCGCATCAAAGACTAAGGTTGCGCCTTTGGATTCATGGTACGCAGCAATGGAAGACAGCCACCTATCAACCCCCAATCGATGCGGCTCTTCATAGGAGTTTGTCACACCACATGAAGTCGCCTCCACCACAATGGGCAACCACTCAACATTTGGGTACGCAGCCTGAATATCCGCATGCAGCATCGCATTTTGCTCATTCGAACGAACACTCGCAAAATAAATAATGTCAGGATAGAAATTATCAAAACTGTGTGGATCATTGTCGTATACCTTGCCTATGACTTCATTGCCATCAAAGGCGGTCCACTTTAGACGAGTATTCCCCGCATCTACCACCAATACTTTTTGAACCATAATATTATTGGTTTTGCCTTCGCACACTGACTTCTCCCCCATGCAGGGACTCAATCTTACCATCACGCTCCAACAAGAGCGCACCATGTGCGTCAATACCACGCGCTGTGCCTTTTAACTGCTGCCCAACACTCGTTACGGTAACGGGTTGATTCAGCATGACATCGCGTTTCTGCCACATTTTCTGGTAATACTCTATCCCTTTCCCATTCGAAAAGTTTTCACATATCGCTACTAATTCATTTGCGAGTAACGCAAGCACTCTATTTCGATCGGGCGTTTGCGGCAATCTTGATGCTAGATCAGTCCAAGGCTGATCAATGGCAGACATTTCGTCATCCAGCATTTCAACATTCAAGCCAATGCCGACAATCACCTGACAAGCGTCCTGATCAGCAACCATTTCCAGTAGGATACCTGCTATTTTTTTACCTTCAACTTGGACATCATTAGGCCATTTCAAGCCTACACCAGCAATACCGAGCTCATCCAGCACGTTAGCGACGGCAACGCCAACCGCAAGACTTAACCCTTCTACAACCGCCACTCCGCCTTCAAATCCCCAAGCAAACGACATAATGATATTGCGCGCGACGCCGCCTTCCCAGCTACGCCCTCTTCGGCCTTTTCCTTGAACTTGTCTCTCACAAACAAAGAGTGCGGGTAAACTGCCATTTTGATTAATGTACTGTTTCAAATCGCCGTTAGTCGACCCTGTTTCAAACTGAATATTGACAGATACAGTTGAATTAAGGCCTTCATCACGCAACCGACTCTCTTCCAACAAGGTCAGCTTGTTTGGCAGTCGATACCCTCGCCCTTTAACAGAGTGTACTCGTACACCGATACTTTCCAGCTTTTTGAGTTTCTTCCAAATCGCAGCTCTGGAAACACCGATTTCCTTACCCAATTCTTCACCCGAATGGAATTGACTGTCACTCAGCAAGGTCAGAATATCTCGCATACCTGTCTATCTCTTCTTTTAGTTATTGTGTCTAAATTCTGGAAATGTGCGCCCATGACGCAATAACCAATTTGTTTTTGGATACTCACAGTCCCCATCAATCGCGTGCAAGGCGTACGCATGTCGTGATTGCGCTGATCGATTTGCGTGACTCAAGTGAGGAAACTCACCGTTTAGAACCACCATAGAACCTTTGGGGACCTCTAAAGGCGCCAACGCTTCATCAGGCCAATCTACGTCAGACAATTTCGTCATTTTCATAGCGCTCTCGCCTTCTGAAACCCGCTCAAAGCGTTTCTCAAGCCCTTGTTTATGCCCTTGAGGGACGCCCCAAAGGCAACCGTTTTCTAACGTGGCATCCTCAATGGCAAACCATAACCCAATCACGCTCATCGGCCGAGTAAAGAGGAACGTACTGTCTTGGTGACAGTTCACTTCTCCCCCAATATTGGGCTGTTTAAAAATGTACATCGATTGAGCGGCCAATGGCTTTTTCATACCGAGCTGCTTTAGAATCGTCGCCCAGATAGGACTCAATGAAAAATCAGCAAATAATTCATCTTTGTCATGCAAAGCGTGACCAATTTTATTAATTGATAGCACCTTATCCTGCCTTAACTCGCCATGCTCATCAAACGCTTCCTCTTCAAAAAAGTAAGAGATGCGCTCTGCAGATTTTAAGAAGTAATCATCGGTTTGACGATCTTGCTCTTTCGTGGTGAAGATTGATCGAATACTGTTAGGGTCAAACTCTTCCAACCGTTCATTAATTCGAGATTTTAATAAATCACATGTGCCGCTTGAAACCGCGCCTTCAATAACCAAAAAACCTTGCTCGTGATATTGAGCAATCTGTTCTGGCGTTAACTCGTTGAGTCGTATTTCAATTTGACCAAACATTCACTTCTCCAAATCAATCACACTGACAGTCGCTACCTTAGAAAGCCATCAGATTTTAATACGCAGAATGGGCTGAAATAAAAGAGCCGATATCCTTCATTAGATCATCAAACAAAGGGTTCCACGAAACGCGTCCAGCAATATCACTCTTCGCCAGCAATTCATCACTCTTTTCACCATACCAATTGTTTTCTGCTCTTTGACACTTTTTGTACTGAGCATCATCAGAACGGTGCCAATCGCAAATTCGGTAACTTCCCTTTTCGCCATAATAAGTATTGTTAGGGTTTCCGATCACCCCCATATGAGACAGTCCTATAATTTTTTGATCTGGCCAGTAAGTATTCACTACCGCTTTTCGATCTGATTGAGCTTCGGCTTGAGTTCGACTGTATAAAAGAACTTGGTTGGTATTTCCAATCATAGCCTCATCAAATAAGGTCAAAGTAACCGACGAATCCACCGTCGCATCTTCCTCAGAAAGTGCAATAAACACAGGAATGTCTTTTGGATTATCGTGTACTAGCCCACGCACCTCTTTCGCAATACGATACGCCTCAACAATCGCGGGCGTGGGAATAGAAGCGTATTTGGCATAATCATCCGTTTTGTATCGATCTAACCAATCCGTGAACAACGAAACAACAGGGCTTAGCCAGTCGATACTGGTGTTGATTTTAAAAAGTGGGGAAAGAAGAATAACACCACTCACTTTATCTGGGTTATGCCAAGCAAACTCCGTGACAAGTGCACCACCAGTTGAAAACCCAGCGACAAACACTTGATCAAGCTTTGCGCTGAAATGAGCAAAAGACGCTTTAACAGTCTCGCGCCAATCATCACGCGACACAGTGAGCAGGTCTTCCTGTTTCGTACCGTGCCCCGGAAGTAACATCACCCGGACATACAAACATTGGGCCGCCAACGCCTTAGCTGTATCACGAACAGAATAAGGCGAGTCCGAAAGCCCGTGGAGTAACAAAACGCCACGCTTGACCTTTTCTTCAGTATCGCAATCCGTGCCTGGACGCCATTCTTTGGGCAAAACCGCCTCGACTTCAACCTCTTTATTGTCAGGGTTCACCCATTCTTTATTCGCCAAGAGATAAAGCTTGACCCTCGCTTGATACGTTTCAAACGATTCATTCATTTCAATCACGTAAGGGTTTGCGGCCCAAATGTGTGTAGCAAGCAAAGACACAACGCCCAAGACAAAGTAACGAATGAACACACTGATTCTCCCTAATAATATTGGCCAACTCTTTACTATGATATCCTATCTGAGTTAAATCACTAACATCGGTAATCAGTGCGATGCCTAATTATATTCCAGTTAAAGTCGAGCCTCTCTGGTTCCCACTCGTAAAAAAGTTTTACCAAGCCTATTACCCCAGTGGAAAGCCTAATAAATCAGAACCGTTATGGGTCATTAAAGATGGCGCAACGATTTTATCGGCGTACAGGTTAAAACCCATCGAAGGCGATATCCAGCTCCTCACTGCGATGGTAACACACCCGGACAAAAGACAAACGGGACTTGGCGCAACGCTACTAGCTGGCTCGTACTCCGCATTGAAAAGCAAACCTACATATTGCTTCGCTCTGCAAAACGTTGTGCCGTTTTATCTTAAAAACCACTTTAAAGAGATTACGCCCGAGACATTACCAACGGCGCTCAAGTCTCGTTATTTGAAGTACTTATCCAGCAACCCAGGTCTGACTCCGATGCTTTTCATCGGATAATACCCACAATAAGCCAAACTCTTTGCTTGAATACCAAGCTCGCCGATCTAGTCTTCAAAATAAATCCAAAATACTTATTTATAACGCGCTCCTTAACAAACACTTAATTTTCTAGATTCATCTGAATCCCCACTATCTGCATTGACCAAATCGTTTTATCTACATACCTTTCAGCAAAACAATAACGTTTCAGCTACCGAGGTGTCCTATGAGCATCACATTGCCAAACAATTCCATCATGTTAAAACCAGACTTTACGTTTGGTGTTGCCACTGCGTCATTCCAGATAGAAGGCGCAAACACTGAAGACGGCCGACTACCCTGCATTTGGGACACTTTTTGCGCGACGCCAGGAAAAGTACTTAATGGTGATGATGGCTCCGTCGCTTGCGATCACTACCACCTTTGGAAGGAAGACGTTCAGCTTATTAAAAGCTTAGGGGTTGACGCTTATCGCCTTTCTATTGCTTGGCCACGTGTTATGGACGAACAAGGAGAGCCTAATAAAAAGGGCCTATTGTTTTACCGTAATTTGATAAAGGAGCTAAAAGCGAATGGTATTAAGGTGTTTGCAACCCTCTATCACTGGGACTTACCGCAGCACTTAGAGGACAAAGGCGGCTGGCTTAATAGAGAAACCGCGTATCGATACGCAGAATATGCAAACCTTATAACAAACGAATTAGGTCAATGGGTCGATTCTTGGGCAACGTTCAACGAACCCTTCTGCGCCGCTCTTTTGGGCTACGAGGTCGGAGTCCACGCTCCTGGGCTTGCCAAGCCAGAATACGGGCGTCAAGCAGCGCACCACATTTTGCTTGCTCATGGCTTGGCTTTGCCTGCTATTCGAGCAAACTCCCCAACTGCCGATGTGGGCATCGTATTAAATATGAATAGAACCTACGCTGCCAGTGACAAGTCGGAAGACCAATTTGCCGCACTAATCAGAGAAACTTTGGATAACCAGTTTTTTATTGAGCCCCTACTCAAGGCTCAATACCCTAAGTTACTCAATAAAGTACTGCCTCATTATTTACCGACAATTCTCCCTGGTGATATGGAAATCATTGCTCGTCCTATTGATTTTATGGGCATGAACTTTTACACCTGTAATCACAATGAATACGATGAAGAAAACCTCTATCGGGAGGTCAAAAAAGAGAATGTGGAGTACACCGACATAGGCTGGGAAATTGCACCTCAAGCGTTTAGCGAATTACTTATTAACTTAAACGAGCAATATGACCTCCCCCCAATGTACATCACAGAGAACGGCGCCGCTTGCGCCGATACAATTGAAGCTGGGAAAGTAGACGATGATCAACGAGTGCGCTATTTACAAGGGCACATTAATGCAGTCAATGATGCAATCAATGTGGGGGTCGACATCCGTGGCTACTTCGCATGGAGCTTAATGGACAATTTTGAGTGGGCAGAAGGCTACAGCAAACGCTTCGGTTTAACGTATGTTGATTACGAAACTCAAGAACGCACCATTAAGCGAAGCGGTTACGCTTATCGCGACCTGCTCTTAAGTCGACAAAAATAAAACAAGGGCTGCGGTTGTATAGAACAATCGCAGCCACAAACGGCCATTGTATACAGCGATGAAAAAGCACAATTTTATCAGGCAGCTAGACTCGCTAAAATGCGCCAGACCTATTAACTCCTACTGAAACACACGTCACTTTTCTTAAACGTGCTAACCTGAGACTCGGGTGTTACACTCATACACGGACACATTTGGAATCAGGTTACGACAACGATAAGGATATTGACGTGATTTCTTTAAAACAGCTTTCTTACGCGCTGGCAATAGAAAAAACGCTTCACTTCAAAAAAGCAGCGGAGCAATGCCACATAAGCCAATCAGCTCTCAGTAGCGGCCTAAGTGACTTAGAAGAAAAACTTGGCGTGCAGATTCTGGAGCGAGATAACAAAAAAGTACTGGTCACTGACATAGGAAAAGAAGTTCTAAAACGTGCCCATAAAATCATGCTAGAAGTTCATGAACTTGAGCATTTGTCTGATCGCTTTAAACCACCTCTTAGCTTTCCTCTTAGCCTTGGCATCATCCCCACGGTCGCGCCATTTATCCTTCCAAAGCTGATGTCTGAGCTAAAAATAACCCACCCAAAATCCAATATTGCAATCATAGAAGAACAAACCGCCCAACTATTAGAAAGTCTACGTGGGGGCACTATCGATGCTGCGGTAATCGCTTTACCGTATCCATGCGAAGGGCTAGAAGTACTGGAGTTTTGGGAAGAAGATTTTTACTGGATTTGTCTCAAAGATCACAAATTCGCTCATCAAAAGCACGTTTCCAGTAAGCAAGTTGCCGAAAGCAACTTAATGCTTCTTAGCGAGGGACACTGCTTTAAAGATCACGCTCTTGATGTATGTGATCTCAAACACCAATTTCCACAACCCGACCTAAGAGCAAGCCATTTAAATACATTAATTCAAATGGTGCTGGGAAATATGGGAAACACCCTTATTCCCGAAATAGCCAAAGAGCAATTGACTAACATCAATTCTAATCTTCGTGCCGTTCACCTCAATGAGCCAGGCCCACATCGCCGACTTGCTTTTGTCATCCGTCCGAATTACACACAGAAGTCCAGTATTTTAGAACTAATAGAAGTATGCAAGCGCACACTAATGTAGTTTGAAAACAAGGATAAAAACACCAACAATCGATTTATCAAATCATTATGTTCGATTCTTTCTGATGTCCTTCTGAGCCTAATTCCTTTATTGCTATTGGGGTCGTTTCAGAACAAAACTAAGGGAATAAGAACATGAAACTGAAAATCACCGCCCTATCTTGCCTAGCAATCCTATCTGCCACCCATTTAGCTCACGCGAGCGCTGGAAATACTAGTCTACCGGAACCTAGCAATCGCTTTTGGTGGCCTAAGACACTAGACCTAAGCCCACTTCGAGCTCATGACGTAGCCTCCAATCCATATGGGAGCAATTTTGACTACGCGTCAGAGTTCCAATCTTTGGACTTAGCGGAAGTAAAGAAAGACATCGAAAAAACACTAAAAACCTCTCAGCTGTGGTGGCCCTCTGATTACGGACACTATGGCCCATTTATGATAAGAATGGCGTGGCACAGCGCTGGAACTTATCGTGTTGGTGATGGACGAGGTGGTGCTGGCGGAGGACAACAACGCTTTGCACCTCTAAATAGCTGGCCAGATAACGCCAACCTTGATAAAGCAAGACGTTTGATGTGGCCCGTGAAGCAAAAGTATGGGCGCAAACTGTCATGGGCAGATTTGATGATTCTAAGTGGTAATGTTGCACTAGAGTCTATGGGCTTTAAAACGCTCGGATTTGCAGGCGGACGCGAAGACGACTGGGAACCAGATCACGTCTATTGGGGGCCAGAGAACACTTTTTTAGACGACAAGCGCCGCACTAAAACAGGAGGCCTAAAAGGTGATCTCGCCGCCGTGCAGATGGGACTCATTTATGTAAACCCAGAAGGTCCTGGTGGCAATCATGACCCCCTTTCTGCCGCGCAAGATATGCGGCTATCATTTGGGCGAATGGCGATGAATGACGAAGAAATCGTCGCGCTGGTCGCCGGAGGGCACACGTTAGGCAAAGCTCACGGCGCACATAAGCCTGAACACTGTGTCGGAGCGGAACCGGAAGCCGCAGCCGTTGAAGAGCAAGGACTTGGCTGGAAAAACAAATGCGGCAAAGGCAATGCTGAAGATACCGTTACCAGTGGTCTTGAAGGCGCATGGACATCAACCCCAACTGAATGGTCTATGCAATATCTAGACAACTTGTTTAAGTTTGAGTGGGTAACAGAAAAAAGTCCCGCTGGCGCGACTCAATGGGTTCCAAGCGACCCTTTTGCCGACAACTTAGTTCCGGATGCGCACCAAAAAGACGTACGGCACGCACCCATTATGTTTACAACGGATCTAGCACTAAAGAGAGACCCTGAGTTTAGAAAAATTTCCGAACGCTTCTTAAATAACCCTAACGAATTTGACCATGCGTTCGCAAAAGCTTGGTTTAAACTCACTCACCGAGACATGGGACCAAGAGCTCGATATGTTGGGGCCGAAGTACCAAGTGAAGAAATGCTATGGCAAGATCCAATTCCAGCACCTAGCTATAAACTCATTCAAGCGGATGATATTAGCGACCTCAAAGCACGCATACTAAGTTCAAACCTTTCAGATCCGGCTATGATTAAAGCCGCTTGGGGCGCAGCATCTTCTTATCGCGCCACAGACATGAGAGGAGGAACAGATGGAGGGCGTCTACGCTTACTTCCGCAAAAAAACTGGACAGTAAATGACCCAGCTGAGTTGGAGGTGGTACTCTCAGCGCTTGAGAAGGTTCAATCGGATTTCAATGAAACCCAACAAGACGGTACTCAGGTTTCATTTGCCGATCTTGTCGTACTAGCAGGTAATACCGCAATTGAACACGCCACACATCAAAGCGACCCATCCATGAAGCTTTCTTTGCCTTTCAGCCCTGGTCGTGGAGATGCTAGCCAAGCACAAACGGATGTCGCGTCTTTTTCGTTCCTTGAACCCAAAGCGGATGCATTTAGAAACTACTTTTCAAAAGAAAGCTTTTACCCGCCATTAAAAGCGATGGTAGATAAAGCCAACACATTAAACCTCACAGTGCCCGAAATGACAGTCTTGTTGGGCGGTCTACGTACCCTCAACGTAAACACTGCGGGGGATCAACGGGGGGTCTTAACAAGCACCCCAGGCGTGCTCTCTAATGACTTTTTCATCAACCTCCTTGATATGTCGGTAGAATGGAAAAAGTCCGATATAGAAGGCGTTTACAAAGGCTATGATAGGGAAACACAGGTTGAAAAGTGGTCTGCCTCTTCCGTAGATTTGATCTTTGGCTCCAATTCAGAGCTACGCTCAATCGCTGAGGTTTATGCCTCAGAAGATGGCCGTATTAAGTTCATTGAAGACTTCATCAAAGCGTGGACAAAGGTGATGAACGCAGGTCGATTTAATCTAGAATAAGCAAACATCACGTGGCTCTTCTTTTACCTTGAAGAGCCACGTACACTAACATCAGGACTAAGTCAGTCCCCATAGTATAAACAGCCCTAGTACAGCATAAAGCAAACTAACCAAACGAATAAACTGCATATAGACCCAATTTACAGCATTCGCTTTGATGTAATCGGTCCCAATTTGCCAACCTGCTAAAACAGAATTTAAACAAACAATGAGCAAAGTGGCACTACTGTATAATTTGAACCAAAGCGGCGAAAACAGTTGGACCCATGATTCGTAATTCAATTGGGGAGCGGAGATAAATAGGCTAATAAATACAACACTCCACACACAAATCAAAAGATTCGAGAGCCTTTGAAACAGCCACTCTCTCGTCCCGCTTCTACAGTCTCTTTTCAATATTAAAGCCATACCCAAACTCCTGTGCAAAGACTCAGAAGAATCCCAATGGCAATAGCAACATTTGCAATCATTTTTCCACTTTCGAGCTCTTCAAAATATCCCATATCCTGAACAAGGTGCTTGAGTGTCGCCACCATGTAATACCCTAGGGCGGTTAACATCCCCCAAATGACAAATTGAATCACGAAGTAGTCCGCAAGAAGGGAAGATACATAGCCAAAGCCGTCTTTCGAGTTTAGTGAAAAGTAAGCGTTGACTAAAAACACGCCAAAGCCCACCCACAGGATGACTGCCGATATTCGATGTAAGATCGATGCAATAGCCGTTATCGGAAGACGAATTGTTTTAATGTCCAGATTCACTGGACGTGCCTTGCTCATATTGTAACTCCCTCAATTATTATTTTTTTATTTTATTGAAAATGAGACCTATTTTCATCTAATATTTTATATTGTTGTGTAACACGAGCATAGCCTCATGATCTCTATACATATTCAGCGTGGTATTCCCTCGCACTACCATCAAGATGTAGTCGACTTGTATTACTCAGAGTGTGAAAGATTCGTCGCAGGTACGACCATTGACGCAAATGTCCTTAAAACGGTGTTAGCGCACACGATTAATTGGGATTACGCGTTATACGCCTTTATCGATAGCAAGCTAGCAGGCGTTGCGGGGTTTCAGATAGAAAATCAAAGCTTCACAAGTAAGCTAACACCACCACAACTATTGAAGCTAATTGGCCTAAAAGCGTGGTTAAGTTATGCGTGGAACCTAATGCTTAATACTCCCCAGCCATTGCATCTGACATCAAAAAGTATCCTGCGACACAACGGCTTGGTCGTAGCGGACCATTACAAACGCCTTGGAGTAGGAGAAACGCTGCTTAACGCTCTGGCCTCATTTGCACAGCACCACGGGTTTGAGGCACTTAGCCTTAATGTCGAAAGAAATAATCAGGCGGCAACGTCGTTGTATTTGAAACTAGGTTATCAAACCGTGAAACGATCAAAAAAAGGGCAGGATTTAATGTTACGAGAACTAAAAAGCCGAATACTTCTCTCGAAATGCTCGGCTTTTTAATTAGAAAAGGAAGCTGATTTAAACGATTCGAGTAAGCCAGTTATGCGTATCTGGCGCCTTACCCCATTGAATATCATTCAAAGCCTGACGTAGTTTTTGAGCAATCGGCCCGGTTTCGCCTGAGCCGACTTTATGCTCTTGACCGTTATGAATCAAAGTACCGACAGAGGTCAGTACCGCAGCGGTACCCGACAGCATCGCTTCAACACCCGGCTTAGCGGCAAATTCAAGTAACTCAGTCACTGTAAAGTCGCGTTCCGTCACTGTCATACCCAGATCAGCGGCAAGTGACAGAATACTAGAGCGTGTTACGCCATGAAGGAAGGACGTATCCAGTGCTTTCGTAATAATTTCATTGCCATCAACGAGTAGAAAGTTCGCCGCTCCCGTTTCAGTCACATCGCCATTAGGACAGAAAAGCACTTGGTCGGCTTCTACATCTGCTTTCGCTTGCATCGTCGGTTGCAACGCACTCGCGTAGTTACCACCACTTTTTATCATTCCCATGTGAGGCGCACAACGCATGCCCGTTTCATCTAAAAGAAGACGAAGCGCACGCGAACCGCCCGCAAAATAGTCGCCCACTGGAGACAAAAGAACGTATAGCATTGACGTCAATGATGGCGCTGCTGCCTTACCAACGGCCGCTTCTGTTCCAAAGTGTGTTGGACGAATATACATTGAACCCGGTGGTTCTGGGACATCGTCAGCAAATTGCGCGACCACGTCTTTGATCATTTGAGCGACTTGCTCTTCATCAATTTCAGGCAGAGCTAACAAACGACTGCTTTGTGCCAAACGTTTAATGTTTTGATCCATTCGGAAAATATGAACGCTGCCATCTTCATGGCGAAACGCCTTCAAACCTTCAAAACACGTACTAGAATAATGCAATACGTGAGCACCTGGGTGCATTTGAATGCTGTCTGAAGAAACGATTGCTGCATCAGACCATTGGTTGTTTTCGAAATTTGTCACTGCCATCTTGGGCATGAACACGCTACCAAACGCTGCCATTCTATTTTCCTATCGACTCAAAAATATGGAAGGTCAACTTGTCACAGTTTATAAAAAGAGTTTCTTAGAAAGTGCGCAAGCTACAAGCTAAATAGTGAGATACTAAAACAGAAAACCAAATGAAGAAAGCCGACAAGGTCAAATGTTGAATATTAACCATAAAACAACGCAGATCGTGCTGGAAGGAATAGTGTACACACCTTAAACAGCGAACGCGCAAGAATCGCGTCCGCTCTTAAGAAAATACTAATGTAGGCTAATTACACGCGCTCCCCCAAATACTTTCAACCCATTGAGGATTATCGATAAATGGATTGCGGTTACCTTGTTGCTCCTGAATTCTATCGTTTCTTCGTTGTTCGTAAGAATCAACCGGATCTTCTTCATTCCACACATACAAGGTACACAAAACACCGATATTAGGATCACCTGACGACACGTTGGTATTATTCACAATCTCCAGATCGGGCATATTGCCATCACTACCATCGTAACGAGTGTCCATATAGAACATCATTCGAGCAACATCCCCTTTGACCTCATCACGAGGCTCCCAAGAATCACTGTCCGTAAAAGTGTTCGCGGCCTCACCTTGAGCGCTGCCGCCATTATCGAAGCTTTTGTTACCGCGAGAGCTGTTGACCGTTTTATCGGAAGGTCTTAAGTGATGTATATCTGTATAGCCATATTGGCCTGAGCTAGGAAACCCTAGCGATTTAGCCCAAACGTGCTCACGGTTCCAACTATCATTGTCAGAACCCGATGTACCGTCTCTGTCGTCTTTGTCGGCACTGCGTCCCGTGTAGATCAATATCACGTTATTCGTATTGTCAGGATCTTCATCTGTGTATTGCAATGCTGTCCATACTTCGCTGTACGTCAATTTAGTATGATTTGCACTGATGATTTCTTGCAGCTTTGATTTTAACGCACTTCCAGATAAACCAGTTGCGTCAGCGTAATACTCAGATTCATTGATTTCTGATCCCGTATCAGACGACGCAGCGCCACCAGAACAATCCTGAGTTAACGAACCCGTTCCAGGAGAATCGGTACCACTTACCGCCCAATCTGAAACAGAGTCCGTATCCGTGCTACTGGCTCTATAAATGGAGACATAACGCGCACTTATGTCCCAGCCTGATACTTTATTCTCCCATGCAACCAGATCTACAGCACTGGAGTTCTTATTCAGCTCAACCCAATCTCCACTGTTTCCCAATGACAGCGACAGTCCACTTATATCGGGTGAGGAGCCATACAGAGCATTAAAGCCGCTTGTACTGCGAGCAATAGTTATATAGCCACCTGCAGCGATCGTCCCAGTCAGAGAGAAGCTCGTTCCATTATCCTGCAAACTGTAACTACTTAAATTAACAGCGTCACAGCCTGGGTTATAAAGCTCTATCCATTCTTCACTACTGTCTGTGCCCGGAGTGTCATAAAGCACTTCCGATATCAGTATTTCCGAATTAGCGACCGAAGAGTAAAGCATTGCCGCTGACAAACAAAGCATGGTTCTTTTCATTATTTTTTCCCTTTTAAGGTCAATTATTTATCTATAAAACTCTCCTTGTATTAGTGCTTCCGATTTGCATGTTTCATGTTAATGTCTGTATTTGAATGAGTTATTACACTGAGAGAAACACATTCACTTAAAATATATGACAAACATAACACTGACCGAAGGGTCAAGAATTAGGCCAACTATATCTCGCTCAAATAAAGTCTTTTTTATTCAGATAATTACGAGTAAAACCATCTATATTTTTCTTTCTTACCATTTAAGAAGAAAAGAAAAAATGAATCGAAAAGGATCGATTATGCTCAAGGTTTGAACAATAGTGGTGCAATGAAGAAAGAGAATGTTCGAAGTAGTAACAACAGTTGACTTGATTATTGAATAGAGGCGATCACGTCATTTATCAGTGTCCGTGCCTCATTCAACTTTTTGCTAGAGCGTAATGAAAAAGGAAAGGCCTGCGAAGGGACACTTTCCTTACAAAAAATACTATTTTTAAAGTGGGATCGGTGCGCCAGATTTTACGGTCCGAATGGCAAAGTTGCTCTGAATGTCTTTCACATGAGGTAACTGTTGAATTTGCTTTAACACGATTTCGTAACTTTTTAAGTCCCGTACAACCACCTCAAGGCGATAATCAGACACTCCTGAAACCTCGTGACAGCTAATGACATTTTCCAATAGCACCAATGATGCTTCGAACTCGGAGGTGGCCGTTTCCTTGTGGCTGTCTAAAGAAACATCGACAAAAATAGTCATTCCAAACCCGACTTTGTCACGATTAATGACAGCACCATACCCTGTAATAACCCCCTCCGCTTCCAAGTTTTTCACACGTCGCAAGCAAGGAGATGGGGACAGATTCACGCCTTCGGCCAACTCGACATTTGACAGCCGTCCATCCTGTTGAAGGCGTTTCAAAATATCAGCATCTACCTTATCCATCACAATTAGCCCTTTTATAAACTTTATTAAATACAATTAGCATATTATGCCAACTATTCATCCATTTATAGCAAAAATAGCAAGGACATGCCTAAGCACTTTCACTGATAATGTAGCTCAGAAAATGTTCAATATTTAGTCAAAACATAACCTATTTAGCCATTTCTCTTTTATGGCATCAGCGACTTCTAAGAGGCCAAAAATGATAGCGACCGTAACAAGACCGAAAACTGCGCATTTTACATTTGCAAGTGGCTGGGAGTTTAAGCTGGGCATTATGGCCTCAATATTTACCACTCTCATTTGGGGTGTTTTTTTTATTGCCATGCGCGCTGGTGCGACTTCAGCACTGACCTCATTCGATCTCTCCATATTGCGTTTTGGCTTGGCGGCGATTCTTCTCTTCCCCTTCGTCATAAAAGATTGGCAAAAAATAAAAGCAACACCAAAAACACTTTTGCTGGGTATACTAGTCGGAGCAGGCGTTCCTTTCTTCTATTTATGCAGTTTTGGCGCCGCTTACGCACCTGCGTCGCATTCAGGTTTGATAATTACTGGTACCTTCCCACTTTTTGTCGCCGTTATTGCGGTCGTTATTTTTAAAGAAACGTTAAGCAAACAAAAGATCATCGGCTTGGCGAGTATTGGGCTCGGCATAGCGGCCCTTTTAACGCTGGCGTTTATCGGTGGTAATACAGAATATTGGAAAGGCGATCTTATCTTTCTATTAGCAGCGGCATTTTGGGCCATATTTTCCGTATGCTTGCGCGTTGCAGGTTTACCACCACTGGCAATGGCGGGATTTCTAAGTCTGATATCGACGGCTATTTTAGCTGCCCTGTTTGCATTTGGAATTGTACAAAGTGGATTTCCCAATACGCCGGTTGAACTTATCATCAGCCAACTTTTGATACAGTCAGTGTGTGTCGGGTTATTGGCGGGGTTTACTTACGGTTATGCGATCAACAAAATCGGCGCTGAACGAAGTTCAGCTATAGGGTCGTTAACGCCTGTTTTAGTGGGTTTGGCAGCAGCTCCCATTTTAGGAGAACAGCTGACCGCCGCCTCTGCCATCGGCATGATATTGGTCTGCCTTGGCGTTCTGCTCGCGAGCGGTCTAACCATTCCGACTAAGTTAAAGCTTAAACGTCGCCATCACATTAAGCGCTTGCTGCGATGAATCCGCTAAACTCTCACTCGTACTACTATTACGTTCAACCTGAGACGAAACATGCTTAGAAAGCTCTGCCACTTGCTCATTTAAAGCCTGCAATTTTTGTACAGCATCACTTTGTTGAGAAACACTCTGTATGACAGACTGACCAGCGTCATTTATTTCAGACACTGCGTTGGCTATATCCTGAAGATATTCAGACGTTTGGGATATCTCATTAGTAGTCAATTTCGATTGCTCATTACTGCTTGATATACGAGACTCAGCTTCCTTCGCGCCAGTCTGCAAACGATGAATCATATTTTGAATTTCGTCTGTAGAAGCCTGCGTACGACTAGCCAAACTACGAACTTCATCAGCAACCACAGCAAATCCACGTCCTTGCTCTCCGGCTCTTGCCGCTTCAATAGCAGCATTTAGCGCCAACAAGTTTGTTTGTTCTGCAATCCCACTGATCACATCTAATACCGACCCGATACTTTGTGAGTGTTCGGCCAGCTCAACTACGGCCTTCAGCCCTATTTCAAGATCTTTAGAAAGCTTGGTCAAGGCCTCTTCAGTCTTACGTAAAGACTCTTGCCCAATATCCGTTTTACTTACCATTTCGTGGGTAGATTGAAGCGTCGATTCCGTACTTGTTTCAACCTGGCCCTTAAACTGATCCACCTCTAAAATCGTGCCAGTCATATCAGAAAACATTCCTTCCCAGCGAGCCGTGGCGTCATAGGTATCTGAAGCTACAGACCTCAACTCCTGAGAATGGGTTTCGACATTACGGTTCAATGACACCCCTTTGGTAAGCACTTGGGAGAGCCGATCCACAAAGACATTGTAATATCGAGCAATATTCGACAGCTGATCATTGCCAGACTCAGGTAGGCGTGCGGTCAAATCGCCCTCTCCCTCAGCAATATTTCGCAACGCATTCTGAATATCGCGTAGTGGAAAGAGAATTGAGCGAAGTACAATAAACGATATCACCAAAGCAACAAGCACAATGCCTGCACCGATTAGAAAAACTCGAATCGCTTCACTTTGAAACTCATTATCCACGTCGTCTACGTAGATTCCCGTTCCCAAAATCCACCCCCAAGGACCAAAGCCTTTTACATACGAAATTTTCGAGAATGGAGTCTCACCGCCCGGCTTAGGCCAATAGTAATCAACAAAACCCTGGCCATCGGCCTTTACTATGTTGACCATTTCTTGAAAGATCGCTTTTCCATTAACATCTTTTAAGGCTAACAATGGCTTACCATCAAGTTTAGGATTTGCCGAATGCATGATCATGCTGCCTTGATAATCATTGATCCAAAAATACTCAGAGCCACTATAGCGGGTGTTTTTAATCGTTTGTGCAGCGAACTCCTGAGCTTGTTGACGAGTTAGTTTTCCAGACTGCTCTAAACTGTACATATGGTCGATTACGCCCATAGCAGTTTCGACAATCTCCCTCGTTTTCGAATACTTCTCTTCCAAGAGGCTTTCTTTACTCGCAGTGATCGTGAGATACGCTATTAGAAAAAGCCCTAACGAAAAAAATGCAACTAAACCGACCAAACGACCGTTAATCGATATACGTCTAAGATTTGTGACCATAATCACTCTACCCTAATTATTTTTATTTCAGCTTAGCGGAATATAGTAGCGTGTTAAGTAAATCAATGGCTAGTCTGATTATCATTTTTACAACTTCTTACATCACTCTTATCTTATTGTCTCAACGCTCAAATATTATGTCTGCCCATGCAGTATCGGCTTGCGCTTTATATTGCTGCCAATCGCCGTTTAGCCAGCGCTGACGGCCACGTTCTGCATAGAAAAGATAAAGTTTATCGCCAAAAAATTCCCATACTGTGCCATCTGTGCGTATTTTCCCCTCTCCTAAACTCAAAGCATTGGCACAAAAACCATTGTAGCTTGGGGCATATTCAGCAGGCTTCATCGAAAACTTATCCGCCGAGGCTTGTGATGCAAAATGCCACTCTGCGCCGTTCCATTTCACGGTAAAGCGTGGGCTTCCTTCCGCCAAACGCGATGGGCGATCTAACTCAACTTGATGGTAAGCGGTTGTATCATGACCACCAATCGCCGTATTGCTCCAGTAACTCGTACTGACCAGTTCGTTGGCAAAAAGCCCAAGGGGAAATAACAAAACTAGAGATAAAATAAGTCCACGCATGTCAGCGGTTCCTTTTGTGCAAGTAATACAGGTCTGTCGCACAACAAGGTTGATTTCTTACAAGAATCACTGAGATTCAATCTGAATCGCGACCGCTTTGCCTTGTAACCATTTAAAAGCGACGTGACTTTCGTTTTCCCACTGAATAATAGACCCAGCTAATACGTGAATTTCTTCGTTTGTTTCAGACTGTTGTAAAGCACTGTCAACCAAAGCATAGATGCCCTTAAATCTTGAAGGCAGTGACACCTCGAAAGTAAAATCACATACATCATTGAGCGGCTGAACATGAGCCTTAAACGCTCCTTTTCGAACCATAATATTTAGGTCCTCAATCGCACCACTATGAAGTGTTGCAATGGTTTCATCTCCGCCATAAAAGCAGGCCGTATCTAACGGCGCTTGCAACACATTCTCACTGCTAAATTCGCCCGAATGGGAAAGTGTCATTCCTTTTCCAGAGAGCAATACCAAGGTACGCTGTAAGCCCGAGAAATCGGAAAACATACCGTCTTCCACAACCGATGCCTGACTGATACGAAACAGAACGCCTTGTTCATCTTCCACTCGAATAATTTCCAGCGTTTCACCTAAGCCGTTTTTCCACGGCATCCGCTTGAACGAGCTTGATGGGGTAATTTGATATGTTTTAGTCACTAACCAGCCTCCTATTAAAAGATTGGTATAGTAACCTAAAAACAAGTTGTATAGACAAGTAAAATTAGCGCTACTATTTTTAGAAATACTCTAGTCAATCAACCCATTATGGAAAGTTTTGGATACGAAAAGGCTTACTCAATTCAGGGTGTTTACTTAATCGAAGTAACGCTTTTTGATCCAACGAACTCAACAGTTCTACCGTTTCTTTTTTAGCCAAATTAGTGGGCACTGCGAAAGACTCTATACGACGCAGTTCATACCACGCCTCAAGCTTTTCTGTGTCGCCAGATTCAACAGCGACATTAAACACAGCTAAAGTAAATGCACTTCGAGCATCAGACATACAGCGATCCATCGCTTTTATCGACAAAGCAAACAAAATTGTCTGTTGAGTATTTTCTGCCTGCGCCAAAAACCATTCGTCATTCAAGCTGACGGTATTCTGTTCCTCCTGTTCAAAACAATACTCCGCCCTATTTGATAAGCCCTGTTTAGCCTGCTCGAATCGTACGATTGCATCGCTCATGAATAATTTAGATTGAACAGCACTTTCATCAGCTAAAGCACATTCGCCGAAAAAGTACATTGAGAGGAGTAAAAGAACTTTGTAGCTATTATGATGCTGCATTCGCGACACACCTCCAAAACTTCTTGTCTTTACCTATAGAGCGCAAATAAGCCATAGATGCATGTTTGTAGATCATCCCTTTTCTTAATCTAGAAACAGAACTCAAAGCACTTTGAAACAGCTTCCAGTCATAGGTAGTCGCGTTCCAACCAGCGCTCAATACACCCGTTCCTGAGTATGAGGAACGCCCAGCAAAAATCTGAAAGAGCGGCGTTCCCGCTAAACCAAACTCAAGCACTTTACTTAAACGAGAGACTCTTTCTATATCATCCAGAACGGATAACGTTAAGCTACTGGGCTCGTAGCCTTCGATATGACAAAAACCTTTGTCCATTGCAAACCTTCCTTAGTTGCCTGAAACGTAAAACTAGCACGTATCTTCCGCCTGACGTTGCGTATAATATCGTCTTGGTACATAATTACCTTAACACGGCCCCTTTCAGAGACGTCAATTTTGATGCATCTGCTTAGGGGTTTTTTATTGCCAATTCCAATCTTTATACCCTTCAATCACTCCCATTGTTTCTAGAGTTATGCCTTGCTCATTCAGACACGGAAATACATCTAACAAATCTAATAGACGATTCCACCACGTAGAGTTAGGGTTTATCTTACTTAATAAGTGCTGTACCAAACAAAATTGTAAAAATGGTCTTGCCACAGAGTGAGAGCTTAGTCTTTTATGGATGTATTTGATGTCTTTTAGACCTTCTTGCTTGGGTTGCTCGATCATATTGCGATTCCAGAGGCGACTGTGATGCGCACAGACATTACGCAAATAGTTTAAACATCGTAGCCAAGACTCCAATGTTTCCCCCTTTTCTATATCGTACTTGCGTGCAATCACTGTCTGCTGCTCTGGCAGCATTCCCTTGAAAAGTCG
Source organism: Marinomonas mediterranea MMB-1 (assembly GCF_000192865.1). Taxonomy (NCBI): domain Bacteria; kingdom Pseudomonadati; phylum Pseudomonadota; class Gammaproteobacteria; order Oceanospirillales; family Oceanospirillaceae; genus Marinomonas; species Marinomonas mediterranea. Next base: position 213,552 of record NC_015276.1, on the reverse strand, counting down.
AGATAAAGTGCCAAAATCCCATACTTCACAAGCTACCCAAATTGGAACGGGTAACCCATATTTTTCTTTTGCATGTAAGATAAACTCTTCTCTAGAACGGGATATAAGTTGTGCGTGGTTTTGAAGCCATTGATGCTGAGGTATTACGCCTGTCTTGGGGTTAAGACGCTTACTAAATATGTCTTTGAAATAGTCTGGTTCCAAATATGCAAAAGGGCTCAGTTGTCCAAGTAAATGCGAAATATCAACTCGAAGCGCTATTTCAATACGCTCTAACGCATCGAGCACTAATAGCCTTAGTTTCTTATCAAAGATATAAAGATTCACGGCACTTTCAAAGCGCGCACCACGCATAAAGTTATCAAAAACGAGTTTGGTTTCTCTTTTTTGTTTTTTATTCGGATTTTTAATAGTTGGACTATAGGCGCAACAAAGCTCCGACCTTTCTCTAAATGGATACCAATAACCACTTAGGCGGTAATATCCAATTCGTTCCAGAGAAGATAGAGCGTGACTTCTGCTGTCAACAATAAGTCCATTTGAAATGAGTTTGTCTAGTTGCTGTTCGTAGCTCAGCCACGGCTTTTCATACTTCATGTCAGCGTCCTTGCTGCACTTGGTTTACATTCTATCGCGCGTTTTAGTGCGCCTCATCCCAGTTATCACCTACACCCGCTTCCACCAGCAAAGGCACGTCGATTTCGGTGGAGTTTTGCATGATGTCGATGATTTTAGCCTGTGCCGCTTCGAGGTCTTTTTCAGCGACTTCGAAGATCAATTCATCGTGTACTTGCATGATCATTTTGACGCCTAGATCGGTGTCAGCCAGCCAATTGTGCATTTTGATCATGGCACGTTTGATGATGTCGGCTGCGGAGCCTTGCATCGGTGCGTTAATCGCAGTGCGCTCTGCTGCTTGTCGCATCATGGCGTTACGCGCTTTGATTTCTGGCAGGTACAAACGACGGCCAAAAATGGTTTCTACGTAACCTTTTTCTTTGGCGTTTTCACGAGTTGTTTCCATGTAAGTGCGCACACCAGGGTAACGCTCAAAGTAACGTTGTACATATTTTTGCGCTTCGGGGCGACTTATACCCAGCTGCTTAGCCAAACCAAATGCCGACATGCCGTAGATAAGACCGAAGTTAATCGCTTTGGCACGACGACGTTGCTCAGCTGTCACGTCATCTACTGCGACTTCAAAGACTTCCGCTGCTGTTGCTTTATGTACGTCTTCATCGTGGGCAAAGGCATCGAGTAGCCCTTTGTCCTGTGATAAATGCGCCATGATACGAAGCTCGATCTGAGAATAATCGGCCGCTACGAGTTTATGCCCTTCCGGTGCGACAAAGGCTTGACGAATGCGACGCCCTTCTTGAGTACGAATCGGAATATTTTGTAGGTTTGGATCAGTGGAAGACAAACGCCCTGTCGCCGTTACTGCTTGATGGTAGGAGGTATGAATACGGCCAGTATGCTGGATCATCTCAGGCAGCTTATCAGTATAAGTCGACTTCAATTTTGCCAGACTTCGGTGCTCCATAATCAAACGAGGCAGTTCGTAGTTCTCTGCTAACTCTTGAAGAATCGGTTCCGCTGTAGAAGGTTGACCTTTTGGCGTCTTCTTAATAACAGGCAGCCCTTGCTTTTCGAACAGGATTTCTTGCAGCTGTTTGGGAGAACTTAGATTAAATTCTTGTCCTGCTTCTTCGTGCGCTTTGATTTCAACTTCTTGCAGACGTGATGCAATTTCAGCACTTTGAGCATGAAGACGATCTGGGTCAATTAAAGCGCCTGTTTGTTCCATTTTTGCCAGAACAGGCACAAGAGGCAGTTCAATGTCACTGAACACGCTAACAAGCTCAGGCGTTTTCTCAAGCTTAGGTAAAATGGCTTGATGCAAACGCAGTGTGATATCGGCATCCTCTGCTGCGTAAAAAGCAGCTTGTTCAAGGTCAATCTGATTGAACGTCTTCTGCTTAGCGCCTTTTCCTGCGATGTCTTCAAATTTCACCGTAGAGTGACCAAGGAACTTAGACGATAAGCTGTCCATATCATGACGAGTGCCAGTCGAATTAAAAACATACGATTCGAGCATGGTATCGAATTTGATGCCACGCAATGTGATGTCGTAGTTATTCAGAACATTTGCATCGTATTTAAGGTGCTGACCGACTTTCGCTTTGCCTTCGTCTTCAAGCCAAGGTTTTAGTTGTTCAAGAACCCAGTCTCGGTCTAACTGCTCTGGGGCGTCTTCATAATCGTGTGCCACCGGAATGTAGGCAGCTTTGCCCGCTTCAATAGCAACCGAAACACCAACCAACTCAGCTTGCATGTAATTTAGAGAGGTCGTTTCTGTATCGAAAGCAACGAGCTCCGCTTGATTAAGTTGTTCTAGCCATTGGTTAAATTGGCTTTTATCCAAGACCGTTTCATATTGAACCTCAATATCGCTGACTGCAGGCGTGTCTTCGCCTTCATCCGAATCGTTCACTGTGGTACCTGCAGCCATCGGCGCTTTATCTATGTCACGTAACCAAGTTTTGAATTCCAGCTTTTGGAACCACTCTCGCAGTACCTCTTTGTTAGCCGGCTCGTTTTTCAATGCATGCATGTCAAAGGGTAACTCAACATCGCACTTTATCGTCGCTAATGTGTATGAAAGCTCCGCCATGTCGCGGTTGTCTTCCATTTTTTTCGACATGGTTTTTGAACCACGAAAACCAAGTGGTGCGATATCATCTAAGCGCTCATAGATATCTTTAATGCTACCAATGCCTTGTAACAACGCGAGGGCGGTTTTTTCACCCACTCCTGGTACACCAGGAATGTTGTCGACTTTATCGCCCATTAAGGCGAGGTAGTCGATAATCAACTCAGGGGGAATTCCGAACTTATCTTTGACGCCAGCGATGTCCATAACCGTATCTGTCATGGTATTTACTAGTGTTACTTTATCTGTAACCAACTGAGCCATGTCTTTATCGCCTGTGGAAACGATAACATCACGACCCGCCTCTCCTACTTGCTTAGCGATCGTACCAATAACATCATCCGCCTCGACACCTTCAATAATGACAAGAGGTAAGCCCATGGCTTCGATCATCCGATGGATCGGTTCGATCTGCAAACGAAGGTCATCTGGCATAGGTGGACGCTGAGCTTTATATTCGCTGTAGATTTCATCGCGAAAGGTTTTACCCTTTGCATCAAATATCACGACGATAGGCGATTCTGGGTATTTGCCGATCAGGCTACGTATCATACTGATAACGCCACGCGCCGCATTGGTTGGCTGCCCGTCACTCGTGGTTAAAGGTGGAATAGCGTGGAAAGCACGATATAAATAAGAAGAGCCATCAACCAAAACCATTGGTGCTGTTTTTGTCTGATCCGACATGGGGAATCCTCACAAATAGCCCAAATGCACTTAGACAAAAGCGCATCAAATACGGGCTATAAAATTAGTCATTAGAAATTGGTAATAGACTAACATAAGCCAGTACAGCACCCATAGCATGAACGAAATATTCAGGTCGTATAGAAACGAGTAAATTGAAGGACTGCTAGCGAACTAAGGAAAAAAGCTAATCAACGCGAGAGAAAACAGGCAAGCGTATTAAAAGAAACATTAAGGTAGGTGAAAGTAACTGGTTGTAGCGGCGCTGTTTTTCCCAAATTCATTCGTTTCTTGCGAAAACAGACGAACCTGATTACGACCACGCTCTTTCGCCTTATACAAGCAATGATCGGCTTGCTCAAAAAGCGCTTCGAATTGCGACAGTGGTCCCATGTTAGAGACACCAATGCTAACGGTTAACGCTCTTGGGGCTATGGCTCGATACTGTTCTGTACATAAACTAGCATGGAAATCATCGGCAATCGCCTTAAGCTGTTCAGGGTCGGGATTCACGATCAACACTAAGAATTCTTCCCCGCCCCATCGAACCACAAAATGCTCATTCAAATAAATCCCTCTTAGTTTAGAAGCCAGCTCCACTAATACCTTGTCACCGACTGTATGTCCGAAAGTATCGTTAATGTGCTTGAAATGATCGGCATCAACTAGAAGTGTCGCCACCTGAGTCTCACTCGCTAACGTCTCTTTTCTATTTTCAAAGCCGCGTCGGTTGTATAAATCGGTTAAGTAATCTCGTTCCGCCTCATGTTCCGTTCTTTTTTGCCGATTACGCAAGGTATCGACATATTTCCCGAAATGCATTTGATAAGGCAAGACAAAAATGAGCAGCAACATCATTGGGCCAAAATTAGTCATCAGCTCAACGCCACGCAGTGTCACAAGTTCATCCATATGAAACGCGAGGTAACTCAATACTGGAATGGTATTAAATAGAAAGAGCAGCAAGATAAATTGACGAAACTGAAACGAATGCGAAAACAAAATAGACAAGGACATGGCAACCAAGACCATGCCAGAAATCGGAGGGTACATGTCAATAAGACGCCACGTACCAAGCCATGCGCCTCCAACATAAAACCAAGTCAGCGGCGAAAAAGTCGACAAGGAAATTAACTGGATCCCAAGCTCCAATTTATTCGCATTCTCAACACTCGTTATTAAGGAGTAGAGTAATAGCAACGCCATTGCTATGGCGAAATAGCCGCAAAACCAAATATACAGCTCGGATATAGGAGGGAGTATCCAGAAAAAGCCGCAGAAAAATAGGCCAATTAAAGTGCAACCAAAGATCATAATGCGAAGAATATTAAACCCTCGTTGCTCCGCCGAAATAGAAGACAATGCGTTTTCATTTTTGACTGAAGCAAACCATTTCATCTTTGAGCCCAAACCCGCTCCTACAGTCCCATTTTCCGCTCACGAGATACAACCCACGGGAGATATAAATTTTAGAGATATAAGGCACCGTAAGACATAACCAACTAATTGTCTAGCAATAACCACCAGACTACGACTTTAGTCGTAAGCTATTTATGGCACTACTGATAAGATTGGAAACTAAGTCGTGGCTGACTGTACTCTCGTGGAAACACTCTCGACATAAAATTGCACTGGTGCACCTCCCTGCTCCTTAATATTGTCCAGAGCCTGATTCGCTTGGTCGACTAAGTCATCAAATTGTTCAAACGTTCCGATACTCGACACGCCTATATTGACAGCGACAGACTCATCATCAATGTCTTTGTACCCTGTCGCGCTCAACCAAGAATGAAAGTCGTCTGCGACATTCTCGGTTTCATCAATATCAGGATTGACCAATACAATTAGAAACTCATTTTCCCTGTATTTGGCAAGAACATGCCCCCCTTGATAAACAATGCGAAGTCTTGATGAAAACTCGACCAACAGTCGATCACTCGCATCGTGCCCATACTCTTTTTTTAGGTGAGAAAAATTATCAATTCTCGCCAACAACACCATAGAACGCGTTTTGATGCTAACGTGTTTTGCCCACTCTTCTAATCCTCTTTGATTTCGCAAATCAGTGACGTAATCTCGATCAGCTTCGTCTCGTGCTCTTTGCAATAAGGTCAACATTCGGTGGTATTTATTCGCAAATGTCATCTGATAGGGAACGACAAGCACAAAAAACACGCTCGCTGGCCCAAATGCAAACAGAAACTCCAATCCACGAGGGGACGTCAGTTCAACGGGATGGAAAAAAAGATAGGTAACGACTGGAATCGCAATTAGGAACCAGCTCCCAACAATATAATAGGGCAGTCTATTTACGTTCATCAGTAATATGACCATTGCCGATGACACAACGATAAAAGGCAAAATAGGTGGGAAGCTTTCCACTAATGTCCAGTGCTCACGCCATGCTTCGATCACAAAATACCAAGAAATAGGGATAAACGTCGTCACAAAACTAAATTGCAGACCAATGATGATCCATTTCAATTTAGACTGCGGGGCGAACTGCAAGAAAAGCCCCAAAATAGCGAGATTGCTAAAAGCATACAGCGCCCCCATCCAATGCGACTCAAATTCGGGAGGAAAAACACTATAGAGTGCGAGAAAAAATGCGGAACCGCCCAACGCCGCAACCACCATTCTCTTAAATGCGTTTTCAAACCCTAAAGGAATTGTTTTTTCATCCATATCAAACCCTTAAACAAGCACGTGGGGTCAACCTTGAGACCATAAACTACTCTGCATCCGATGGACGATAAAACTTCGTTTGGTTTCTACCATGACGTTTTGCGAACAACATCGACTCTTCAGCTTGTTTTAGCAGACATTGAAATCGTGCCGCTTTATCAATGCTAGAGACGCCCAAACTCAGCGTCACTTTATGCTCTAAGTCCTCTTTATATGGCATGTCATCTAGAGCGAGTCTGAAAGCATCCGCATTCTGTTCTCGCTTTTCTTCTTCTGGGTTTACCAGAATGATTAAAAATTCTTCTCCTCCCCAGCGGGCTAATCGGTGCTCTCCCTGATAAACCGTCCGCAATCGCGACGCCAGTTCCACTAAGGTTCGATCTCCTGCATCATAACCTTTAGTGTCATTAAGGCGTTGAAAATGATCGATGTCTGCCAAGATCACTGCAATGGACGTATCCATTGGCATGCTCTGTAACCACCGCTCAAGTCCCCGCCGATTGAGTAAATCGGTCAAAATATCTCGGTCTGCATCGCGTCGTGCCTTATTAATACGGTTTGTTAACGTTTTATACTTAAAGTAGATCCCTTTTTGATGAGGAATAATCACAAAAATAAATAAGCTGGTTGGGCCATAGGTCGCTAAAAGTTCCAGTCCACGAAGACTGAGCAATTCATCGACATGAAACACGAGATAGGAAAGCACGGGAATCGCTTGTAGCATCCAGCTGATCCCGACCGCCCAAAAAACATTTCTCGAATGCAGCAGGGTCAAGACAACGATGCTCGTCACAATGATAAAAGCAGTAATAGGGGGAAACGCATCGACTAAGCGCCACTTTCCCATCCAAGCTCCGACAACAAAATACCAATTGAGAGGAAGAAAGGTCGTTAGAAACACCGTTTTAAGAGCGGGGGCAATAAAAATAATATGGGACCGCGGCGCCAAATACGCATAAAGACTGATACAAATCAGTATGAATAAGGCATAGCAACCACTTATCAGGTAGGCTGAATACGTTGGTGGGTAAATCACGTAAAACAAAATAATCATCATACAGGCGGCAATACAGCCAACTAATATGCGATACGTCGCACTCACGAATGACTCATACTGAATAGGCGAATAACCCATTTATCACATGTCCTTTTGTCTGATCACTTCCTTTCATACTAGTTCATAATCAGAATTTTCTTGGTCGAATTGCTATTTAATCCTTGTTACGAATTGACCTTTGGATTTCAATTGTGGAGCATTAGCAGTCTTACACACGACATTCATAGAAACTATTCGAATTAGGTACCACAACTTGGCCGTTTACACTTCCCTTGCGGACTCAGACATGCGCGACTTGGTCGCTGATTATTACTTAGGCGAACTGATCTCGTATCAAGGCATTTCTGGCGGTGTTGAGAACACAAACTACTTTTTGACCACGACGACAGGGAAATACGTTCTAACTCTTTTTGAAGAATTTGAATATAAAGAGGTACCTTACTTCTTAGATGTCGTCGCACATCTGAAACACAAAGGCTTTAATGTGCCTGCAGCGCTGATAGATTGCCACGGGGAACGCCTACGTATTATTAAAGATCGACCTGCGATTATCGTCGATTGTTTTGCTGGCGGACTGCTCGATGAAACGACAATCAAGTCTTGCAAGATGATGGGGGAAACACTGGCCAAATTACATACCGCTGGATTGGATTTCTCAGAACATAGAGAAAGTCATCGAGGTATGCAGTGGTGGCGAGAGACATCGAAACAACTTGCACCGGAACTTGAACCAGAGCAAGCGCATTTGTTGCTCGAACAAATCAGTGAATTTGATGCGTTCATCGAGAAACACGACGATGAAATACCAAAAGGGACGATTCACGCTGACTTGTTTTATAACAATACGTTATTTGAAGGCGAAGAATTATCCGCTATTATCGATTTCTACAATGCTTGCTACAGTTGGTTAATGTATGACTTAGCAATCGTTGTAAATGACTGGTGTTCCGACATTGAGACTGGCGAGTTAGATATGGAAAAATATCACGCTTTGGTCAATGCTTATATTCACGAACGCCAACCAAATGCAGCAGAAATTAATGCGTGGCCTTATATGCAAAAAGCAGCTGCAATGCGCTTTTGGCTATCTCGGCTTGAAGCATGGCACGGAGCCAAACACGACGCTGAGCGACTCGCTCAACAACATGACCCGAAAGAGTTGCAGCGTATTCTAGAAGCAAGAATTCGTTACACACCAAATTTAGTGGAGTAGACCATGTCTGTTCGTCATTGTATTGCCGGTGCTCTTGCACTGCTTGGCTTTACCCTAGCTCAAGCACACCCTCATATCTGGGTGGACTCTGACTATTCGTTAAAAATAGACTCGCCGTCCGTAGATGCGGTATCGGCCCATTGGGAATTTGACCTTTTTACTAGCGCCAGTCTAATTGCCGAGTTTGATGTCGATGGGGACGGAACCCTTGATGGACAGGAAAAATTCAATACCGCCGAAGCACTAAAAAACTTAGAAAAGTCTAGTTACTTTATTCGAGTAAAAGTGGATGGCGAAGATGTGACTCCAGCTTCCTATACCGTTACCGATGTAGAAGTAAACAATCAATTGCTGCAAATGGAGCTTGGCGTTTCTCTTCCTAACAAGGTCAACCTTCAAAGCCACACGTTAAGCCTCGCGTTTGGAGACGAGTCCAATTATTTCGCGATGGTAGTACCTGAGTCTGGGTTACTCAACTTGTCAGGTAGACTAGCTGAAACCTGTACGCCAACGGTGCGAGACGCCGAAGCGTATCAGATCGAAGCATGGGTTGACTTGCGTTGTGATCCCTAACGATCACAACCATCACTATAGCGACCATGAGTGTAAAATAAACTAGTAAGTGCATCGCGTTTTTGAATTCGGTGCACACGGTAATTTTGCCTTTTCATTGCCCATATTTTCCGTACAATCCCATCTTTTAAAACGACCTTATGGCCACAAGCCATAGGGTCTTTCGTCCATCGACTTACCGGTCGATGGTGTTCATAAAATCAGCACGCTGGAAGCATAGACGACGTTTAGCCTTCCAAATCGTTGCTCTTTTAAGAACATAACGGCCCAATAGGGTCATTGTTTTCATTAGAAGACTTATGAAACGTGCTGCACTCGTTGGATACCCTTAATAATGAGTTTATTGATTTCAACTTGGATAAAGTTCTTTTTCCTATTCGCGCCATTTTTCGTTCTTTCCATGTTTCTCGCGTTAACGCGCGGCGAATCTGCCGAGGCGCGGAAAAAAGTAGCCAACAAAGCCATCATTGCAGCAATATCGATTGCAATCATATTGTTATTTTTTGGTGGGGCTTTATTCAAAGTATTAGGGATTACACTTGATTCGTTCCGAATTGGATCCGGCATTTTGCTGTTTATGTCAGCGCTCAGCCTTGTAAAAGATGGCACAAGAAACCATGTTACAGGAGGCATGCCAAACGAAGAACGAGACGATATTTCCGTCGTTCCACTTGCGGTTCCAACCATTATTGGCCCTGCCACGATAGGGACAATCTTAGTTTACGGTGCGGATTTCAAAGGCTGGGATTTAATTATCGGGTTAACTGGGCTGCTACTCGCATTAGCGACGTTACTCGTTATTCTTTATTCAGGCTCGTTAATCGAAAAATTGTTAGGTCGTACGGGCTTAAACATTTTATCTAAAATCACGGGATTAATACTCGCCGCAATGGCAGCCCAAATATTTATGAGTGGCGTCATGGGCTTTTTAGCCCCTGTTGACGTAACATAAGGACAAAACAGTTGCATCTTTAACGTCTTTGAATAAAAATGTTATAAAGTAACATTTTATAAAGATACCCTACGGAACTTTTACGCTTTCAATCACTCTGTATAGAATGTTGAGACAGTAGGAAGTACGGCTCAAACGCAGTAGGATTAGATGAAACAGAATAAAGGTTTAGGGTATTAGTGTGATAGCTTGGAAATGGTTAATCGGTTTTGGTCTGGCAATCGCTTCTGGCAGTTTATGGGCTTTTGACCTGTCGGTATATCAGGATTTTACACAATGGATCATGACGTATCAAAGAGAGTTTCATCGCAGTCTAGTTAGCGCCGTTCGAGGGCTCTCAAAAGGTGAGAATATGGCGCTGTTATGGTCCTTGGTCTCAGTCAGCTTTGGCTACGGTGTTTTTCATGCCGCGGGTCCAGGACATGGTAAAGCCGTGATCGCCTCTTATATGTTGGCAAGTAAAGCCCCTCTCAAAAAAGGCATCTCAGTTGCCTTTCTAAGTGCAATGGCACAAGGCCTTATGGCCGTTACGGTGGTTCTGATTATGGCGCAACTTTTTTCAGTTGCTGGAAAAGCCGTCCAGATAAGTCGATTTTTTGAGTTAGCAAGCTTCGCAGCGGTTGGTCTTATTGGCGTTTGGATGCTCTCTCGTATGCTTAGAGGAAAATCCAGTTGTGGTCATGACCACAGCCAAGACCATCTTCACCATCATGCTAGTACGTGTGATCACACTTACGAGCACACTTGTTCTCATGAACATGTCCATAAACATGACAATCAGCACGATCATGAACACCACGACGAACATAGCCACACATGCCAGCATGAGCACCACGAACACTCAAACGAACGAGACGTTCACTCTGAGACGAAAGCGGCAAAAAGAAGTGTTTGGGCTATGATCATGGCCATTGGAATACGCCCATGCTCGGGCGCTGTTTTGGTTTTGCTGTTCTCTGTTAGCGCCGATATTTTAAAATGGGGCATTCTATCGACCTTCGCGATGTCACTAGGCACAGCGATTACAGTTTCAATTCTTGCGATTGCAAGTGTTATGGTTAGGGGAGCAAGCACACATTGGAGTCACGGCATTTGGCGTCAACGCTTGCAAACAGGGTTTGGCTATTTTGCCTCATTTGCGCTTATCATTATTAGCGCCTCAATGATTTGGAGCGATCTGACAACCAGTCGCGCACTATTTTAATATGACAGAACAATCAAACGACACAACTCATTCAAGTCACAATCATGGCCAATGTATCGAGCAGGCGTTATCCACGGCCGAATCATTGTGTGCCGAGCATGGACAGAGACTGACCAAAGTACGCAGACGCGCGCTTGAGCTGATTTGGCAAAGCCATCGACCGCTGGGCGCGTACCAGCTGCTGGCTAAATTATCAGAAGAAGGCTTTAACTCTGCACCACCAACGGTCTATCGTGCACTGGAATTTCTACTCAGTGCAGGACTGATACACAAAGTAGAGTCAATGAACGCGTACCTAGGTTGTTCACATGCAGATAAGCCGCACAAGGGCTACTTTCTGATCTGTGATGAATGCCAAAACGTGATGGAGTTTGATTATCAAGATATTCACCAAAGCTTAATCAATAAAGCAGCAGAGCATGGCTTCCAACTTCGCTCGGAGACCATTGAATTAACCGGCTTATGCCAACGCTGCCAAAATAGCCAAAATGAGGGGCCACGCACTTGAGTACTTGTTTAGCAGAACTGTCCAATATCGGCATCACATTTGGCGAACGGAAATTGCTATCCAACATAGATGTGCGTTTACACCGAGGCGAAATCGTCACCCTGATTGGTCCCAACGGCAGTGGTAAAAGCACCCTAATTAGAACGCTATTGGGTCTACAAAGCCCAACTGAAGGAAAAGTAACGCGACATGAAGACTTGCGCATTGGCTACATGCCTCAAAAGCTTCATATCGACCCGACACTGCCATTGACCGTAAAACACTTTCTTGGGCTTGTCAGAAACGTTGATAAAAAAGACATCCTCCCAACATTAAAAAAACTTGGCATTGAACACCTAGTCAACTCTCAGGTTCGTGTACTTTCTGGCGGAGAAACTCAACGTGTTCTTTTAGCAAGAGCACTGCTTAATAAACCAAATTTACTGGTACTGGATGAGCCAGTACAAGGCGTCGATGTCAACGGACAGATAGAACTATACAAGCTCATTGTAAAAATTCGCGACGAGATAAATTGCGGTGTTTTAATGATCTCCCATGACTTGCATTTAGTGATGGCTCAAACAGACACCGTTGTCTGCATTAACCAGCATGTGTGCTGCTCTGGCACACCGCAACATGTAAAAGGTCACCCAGCCTATCAAGCCTTATTTGGAATTCCAGGCGCAGAATCATTGGCGATATACGCACACCATCATGATCACGAACACGATGAGCATGGCGACATAAAGGCCAAAACAAAAGATCAGAATGCGCATCAGCACACACAAAACTGTTCTCACTAACTCATTTAATTTTATTTACTCATATTCGGAGATTTATTCATGATCGAGCTGATGTTTAGAGCATTAGTCGGTGGACTGGGCGTCGCGGCCATTGCGGGCCCTTTAGGCGCGTTTGTCGTGTGGCGTCGCATGGCCTACTTTGGAGACACACTAGCGCACTCCGCACTGCTCGGCATTGCACTTGGGTTCCTTTTTGATGTGAATTTAAACTTAGCCATCATCGTTTTGTGTGTTGGGTTGGCAGCCGCTTTGGTGACATTACAAAAGAAACATATTATTGCGACTGACACATTGCTGGGCATCTTGGCTCATTCTTCACTCTCCTTAGGCATGGTCGCTGTCAGCTTTCTAGATGACGTGCGCATCGACCTGATGAGTTACTTATTTGGCGACCTGCTTGCCGTTAGTCAAAATGATCTTTACTGGATCTACGGTGGCGGCATTGCCGTTTTACTACTGCTTGCCGTATTTTGGAAACCACTTTTGGCAATGACGGTTAACGAAGAACTTGCAAAGGTTGAAGGGTACCCAGTTGAAACCACTCGTCTTTTACTGATGTTGCTGGTTGCCTTGGTCATCGCCATCGCGATGAAAATAGTGGGCGTTTTGCTCATTACCTCGCTAATGATCATTCCCGCTGCGACAGCGCGTAAACTGTCGCAAACTCCCGTTCAAATGGCGTCGATGGCCAGTTTGATCGGCTGTCTCTCAGTATGTGGCGGCCTCTGGGCATCGTATCAATGGGACACACCAACAGGTCCAAGTGTGGTCGTTTGCGCCGCAACGTTATTTTTGGTTGCCTACTCAATACCGACAAGGAGCAAAAAAGTAATATAAATACGCTCGCGTCTGTCATAAATCACGCCTATCCTTCGTCTAACGGTAATTCATACGAAAGGAGTGCGTTAACACTATGTTTACAAGTATAAAAAGCCGACTACGAGCTAGTTATATTCTGCTGCTCGTCTTGTTAGTCATGATTTCTGGGCTTTCTATTTCTCGCCTACAATCTCTCAACACTAATTTGGAAGAAATTGTTGAAGAGAACGCCGCGTTAGTGGAATTAAGCAGTGAGCTGAATATTCAGGCAGAAAGTCTTGCCAGTCGCTTGTTACTCTTATTTGTTTTGGAAGAGCGGGATCAACGCGTTGATATATATAAGGAGATCGACCAGCGAAACGCTCGAATGGACGCGATCCTAGAGGAAATGCAAGCCTTAGTCACTACCCAACAAGGCAGCAGTCTGGTGACTAAACTGGCGGCACAAAAAACGGCTTATCAAGCCGAACTGCAATCAACTGTTGAGGCCATTGAGTTTGGCGAACAATCTGATGCAAAAATGCAGATGGCAGGGCCCACTCGACAAGCGCTTCAAACCTTCTTAGATCAAGCAAACCAATTATCTGAACGTCAGCGTTCGATGATGGCAAAAAATCAACAAGACGTGCTCTATGAGACAGAAACGGCCAGCATCATCACTATTGTTGCTGGTATTACTGCGATCATCGCTGGACTGGTAATGTCGATCCTTATCACTAATAGTATCGTGACACCGCTTAAACAAGTGATCACGCTATTAACAAACGTGGCAAAAGGCGATCTAAGCCACAAAGCAAACATTCAAGCAAAAGGCGAATTCGAAGAACTCGTTTCAAGTGTTGAATCAATGCGCAATGGTCTAATAGAGGTCATTAAACGCATTGATAGCAGCGCACAGACCGTTGTGACCTCCACAGAGAACATGGGTCATACCGTTAACCAAGTACATACCAGCTCGCATACGCAAGACAGTATGGCAAGTGAAATAGAAAGCTCGGTCAACGGTTTAACAGACGACATCCGCAGCATGGCCTCGCATGTTTCCGTTTCACGAAACCAAGCTCAAACGGCCCACGAGCTTGCACAAAAAGGTTCGTCGGTCATATCAGCGACCTCAAAGGACATCATTTCGGTTGCAAGCTACATTGACGAAACCTCGCAAGCCGTAGCAAAACTCAATGAAGACGCGGCTGAAGTAGCCGAATTTGTCACTAATATTCGAAACATTGCCGAACAGACGAATCTTCTGGCGTTAAACGCCTCTATTGAAGCCGCGCGAGCAGGTGAAAGTGGCAGAGGGTTTGCTGTTGTCGCCGATGAGGTTCGAAATCTTGCGAATAATACAGCTGATGTTACGGAATCCATTGATAAGATCATCACGTCCATCAGTACACAAGCTTCTCAAGTGTCTAAGGAGATGGAACACGGTCAAGAGAAAATGCGCCAAGGAGTCGCGCAAATTGACAGTGTTGTAGAGCCTCTGAGCCAGTTAGAGCAAGATTCGGCCCAATCCTTAGAAAGCCTAGACAATTTAAACCAACTCGCTCAGCATCAAGCTGAGGAAGCCGAAGGCATTGCCAATAGAATTCGTGAAATTGTCGCGGCTACCCAAGAGAACAATCTCGCGGCGAAAACCTTGGCATCGCTGTCAGACGATCTAACAGGGGCAGCGAATGCCACCCAAAGCGCAACTTCGACGTTTCGTCTACCTTAGCCTAATATCTTGCTAATCATTGTAAGGTGGCTTATTTGATTGCCTTACAACATAAAAAGCCATAAAAAACGCCCACTTTTAGATGGGCGTTTTTTATGGCTTTCACATGCAAAGAGCTTTCTTTATCGCCGCATGACAATCACTCGGATAACGTTTTATTTTTTAAACAGAACACGATCCAATGACAGTGAGCCGGCTCCGCGCAGCATCAGCAATAAGCAAATGGCTAACCAAGTGCCGTGAGTTGGGTAGGCATCTGGGTACACAAAGGTTTGAATAACCAACGTCATCCCAGCAAGGCCGAGTGCGGCAAATCGAGTAAAGAAACCAAACAGAATTAAAACAGGCAAAACGTGTTCTGCAACAGTCGCTAACACAGCAGCGATCGCAGGCGGAATCAATGGTAACCCATATTCATATTCAAACAGAAAGGCCGTAGACTCAGCCAGTCTAGGCATCCCAAGTTGGAACTTCATGCTGATAATATCTAAGGAAAAACCTTCGATCTTAGTTTGACCCGATTTCCAAAATACGGCGGCGATTGAAAAACGCGCAACGAACAACACAAGAGATTCAGGTATTTTTTCAAATAATGTCGTCGATAGACAGTTAATTTTTTCAAGCATGCGGGTTCCTTAGTTGTTATTTTAAAGCTCGGTTATTCAGTTCTCGTTAGAAAAAGTGCAAAAGCATTCTAATTTGCACTTAGCTTTAGCGTTCATCTATTGCCTCAAAGAGTTGCCATTCCATGAATTTAGCCAATGATCCGCCTAAATCAAATGATTCACTGTTCGGAATAGCATCCTCAAACCCTTTACCCTCGATCAGTGCGTTTAAGAAATACGCTTCATCAGCGTTTAGCACAAAGCATTGCCCATACAAGTGTGCCTTAGCAAATAGCACATATTCCGGCATCTCAATGTCGATAGACGCAAGCTTAAACAAAGACTTAGGCTGATGCGCCCACCAAATCGACCCAACGGCATAACGGTATTGGCAAAGAAAGGTTGTTTTTGGAAGAACCAATACCAGTTTCGCGGGGTCCTGAATTTGACTTAATCGATGACGCGCTTCGTCGAGAGTCAGCGTTGGAGACTCCGCGCTGTGCGTCAACGTGAGTAAATTTCTCTCTACATAAGCAAGTTCTGCCAAATACGATACGCTTTTAGCAGGTTCAAACGCCTCTATAAACTCGGGAAAGCGGTCTCCATATTGACTCAAAATAGGAGACTGTGGCGGATTGTCTGCAATGTAAACTCGGGCCATTGCCCGAAAAAAATCCTCACCAACAAGTTGCTTAGACACCGAAAATATATCGCCTAATGCGTCGATTAAAGAAGAAAACACATTATTTCGATAAACATTGAATCTCGCTTTATTTTCTTCAGTACTGCCCGCCAACCCGCTCAATGCCGTGTCGTGATTATTCAAGAGGGAAATAACAAAGTCCGACTGATTCATACCACTTCCTTTTTCATCATTTTTCGCAACGCATCAGCGTGTTCGGCCTCTTGAATTAAGGCCGCTAACGAGGGCAAGTTCCCGTCACGTTCAATCAAAGTCGGCATATCGCCTGCTAGCTTGAGAGTATGCCGATACAAAGACCAGACATCTTGATCCACAGCAGCGTCATGGCTGTCTATTTTCAGAGGTCGAACAGGGTTTTCATCCAAGGTATGACCCGCTAAATGAATTTGCCCTACTTCGTGATGAGGAAAATTATTTAGGTAATCATATGGGTCAGTATCGTGATTGAAGCAGCTCACTTCGACATTGTTCACGTCTAATAGTAATCCACACCCCGTGCGCGATGCCATCTCGCTGATGAACTCAATTTCGCTCATATCGCTTGTTTTAAACGCGATGTAGGTGGAAGGGTTTTCTATCAAGACTCGCCTTTTCAAGTGATCTTGAAGCTCATCTATGTGATAACAAACACGATCAAGTGTGCGTTTGTTGTATGCCACTGGCAACAAATCATTGAGATACGCAGGGCCATGAGTCGACCAAGCTAAATGTTCGGAGAACACCTCGGGTTGAAAACGGTCTACAAGTCTCTTAACACGATCAAGGTGGTCTCTATCAATGGCCGTTTCAGAACCAATAGACATGCCAACACCGTGAATCGTAATGGGGTAAAGAGATCGTATCTTTTCGAGATAAAACGGGCCTGGCCCACCGTCACTAAGATAGTTCTCAGCGTGAATTTCAAAGAACCCGACTTTAGGACGAGACTCTAAAATTTCGTGGTAATAGGCAGGTTTTAAGCTCACCCCAGACAGCACCTGAGAAGGTGCGAAGGGAAAGCCAGAAGCGGAAGATCGACTTCCGCTTGACTTAAAACGGCTAAACATCAATCGTATCCGTTTTAGAATGCTTTCAGTTGACCGAATCCTGTCGAAGACGTTTCAGACTTCATATCAGTACAAGTGCCAGCGGGAACCAGTTTCCATGCATTTGCTTGATAATCCGTTTTCGAAGTACCTGCACAAGAAGTGCCCGGGCCAGCTGCGCAGTCATTTTGGCCAGCTAAGGCAACACCGTAACATTTTTCTTTGCTTGCAGCCTGAGCAGGAACAGCCACAGCCGAGATTGCGACAGCAGTACCAAGAGCCAGTGCCAAAGAAGCTTTAGATTTATTCATAACCAATTCCTCACTTTTAGACGATTAACAACAGATCATTTTATTTGTTACATTGCTTTGTCGTATCAAGTTAGGAGGTTCTTACAAAAAATTCGATATTTTTTTTGTTTTCTTTTATGTCTTACAAAACAAAGTTCTTAAGAATATAAGACGCCGCTTCTAACGGTGTTCCTTGTGAAAACTTTTCCCATGCAGCTTTAATCGCGTAATTCAAATCTGCGGTATTTCGATTCATGTTGACACCACTTGCCTCTAAATGAGCAGAGAGTTCTTCCATCCATTCGGGCTTGTGTAATATTGCGGCGGCGGTTGCAATATCTAACAATTCGTATTGTCCGCCAGTTTGGATTAATCGCACGATAAGTGCATGGAGGTGGTCAACTTCTTCTCTAGTGAAAGAAGTTTCAGATAAATGATCGATTGCCTGACCTGCATTTCCATCCCTAGAAAAGGAACTAGTTCGCATATCTTTTAGCATCATTCCCTACTCCATTTGCCAAAAACTAGTCTCTAGTAGAGAGCTTTAAAGCGTCTAAGTCAAAACTTTTAGAGCAATTAAAGCCATTTTTTTTATGCAATCCGAAATCAATTCGAATTTATTATTTTTACTATATTTATCATAAGGTTAACAACATAATTCCATATATGAAATCCACCTTTTATAGCGATTTCGTTTGTGAAATACCATATTTTTCCGCTTTGGAATCGTGCTCCGACGTTAGATGATCGAAAACGCAATGTTGCAAATTATTCGGAGATCAAAACATGATAATCAAAGGCAATTGTCAAATTGCGGGCATCGGTGCCTACTTTCCTGAACAAGTTGTGACATCAAAGGAACTGATGTTTGAAATCAACTCGGAGAAGAACTATGGCCTATCGGAAAGTTGGCTAGATGACGTATGTGGCATCGAAAAAAGACGCGTCGCTAGACCGGACGAATTACCGAGCACTCTCGCTATAAAAGCAGGCGAGGAAGCATTGAGAACGAGCGGAATCTCTCCGAGCGAAATCGATGCGGTTATTTTTTGCGGTATAAGCAAAGAGTGGATAGAACCTTCTATCGCTCATAAAGTTCAGTATGAACTAGGTTGTACTAACGCCATTTGCTTCGATGTGTCAAATGCGTGTCATGGTTTTATGAATGGCATAATGATCGCAGACCAATTTATGCAAGGCAGCAATGCCACTCATGTGTTAGTTGTTACTGGAGAAGTGACTACAGATATTACTTCCCACTACATAGATAAATTAAAAAAAAATAAGGCAGATTTAAAAAAAGAGATAGGAGCACTGACACTTGGTGATGGCGGAGCGGCTATGATTCTAACCCCCAAAACAGATACAAGAGGATTTCAATTCTATAATCTTTATACAAACGGAAAATATGCCGATCTTTGCAAAATAGGTGCAACAAAAAACGGATATAACGGACAAATGGTAATGGGAAAAATCAGTTCGATGATGATTCGCCTGCACTCTGCTATGATTGAGAAAACATACTCTTATCTGAACTGGAGTTCGCTAGATGTCGGACGCTTCATTTGCCATCAAGTCGGGAAGAAGCCCCATATTCGTATGTCTAGCATGGCTAATGTCTCGCCTGAAATTACACCCATTTCTTATAAAGACTATGGTAATATTGCTACAGTAACTATTCCGTTCAATATATACAATGCCAAACCGGAACACGGTGAAAAGGTTCTGGTTGGCGGTGCAGGAAGTGGAATGTCAATTAGCCAGAGCGGAATAATTTTTTAAGGATATAAAATGATCTGGGCGTTGCCATCAGCTCTAGCACTGTTAATTAAGTGCTATTTGTTTTTTTACTCAAATGTATCTAAGCAGAAGTATTTCTATTACTTTTTGCTGGCAACGCTTTTCCTGAACGCTATCGAACTACTTTGCTTTTTTCGACTGGGCTACGATTTCCTCCTTTTAAAGTTTTACTATTGCAGCGCAATCTTTGTTGCGCTTTATCTTTTGGTAGTATGTACAGAAATTTCAGGCGTTTTCAGGATTTTGCAGAATATTATAAGTCCCTTAATCGCCTACCTTTTGTCCGCAGGCATTTTGTTTAGCGATCTCTTGATATCAGGGTATCAGTTACTTCCAAATGGGTCTATTACCAGAATTACGGGCAACTATTACATAGTTTTCCAACTCTATATCTTAATATCTCTATTCCTAGCTATCTCTGCCTTGATCATTGGAATCGCCAAGGGTGGTGTGCTGACAAAAAAACGATGCACGGTCGCAATACTTTCATTTGCCCCCTTTATTACAATTGCGGTGCTCATCGTAATTCTAATGCAGCTGGGCTATAAGCTAAACATGGCAGGCTTTCTATCTCTAGCGAATTGCGTGATGCTATTTGCATTTATTTCCCTTACTGACAAACACAAGCTCTTTGTGATGATGAAGTTTGTGCCGTTCTCGAAAGAGCGCAAGTTTCACCTAGAGTTAAGATCCATTTTAATACGTTTTTCTCTTCCGGCATCAGGCAAAAGTGTCGATATGAAGCAGCTGTTAAAAGAAGTGGAGGAACTGGTGGTAAAACACACAAGCCAATATTTCGATACACAAAAAGAGGTTGCGAGAATCCTAAACATTTCTGAAAGCAGCCTAAGTAGAAAGCTACCAAAAAGAGAAAAGTCTTAGCGTGAAGAAGACTAAGAAATTTAACGTCAACTGTGCTAAAAGCGCACACAAAGATAGTAGAGAATAACAACCTCTAAAGTTCATAAAAACTCGACTACATAGTACAGTTTGTGAAAGGAGTAAATTATGCTATGGATAGTACCTTCAATTACAGCGCTACTAATAAAGTTTTTTTTGTTACTCAAGCCAGCCATTCGAAAACAAAGATACCTTTTGTCATTCCTTATATCGATTACTTTTCTAAATATTTTTGAACTGTTAACGCTATTCAGAATGGGATATGATTTACTAGTACTTAAGTTATATTATTGTGCAGCTTGCTTTGCAGCGGTATACCTCTTCATAATCTGCTCACAAATAACGAGTAGCTTCCGATATGTAAAACACGAAATATCTCTTCTATCCGCAGTACTCATGAGCGCAGTAGTCGTATTTTCAGATAAAATAATAACAGGCTTCACGTTGCTCCCCAATCACTCTATTACAAGAGTTGCTGGCGAGTTTTACTTTGCATTTCAAATATATGCTCTGGTCCTGCTCGCCTTGTCATTGAGAATTCTTATCATGAACACTTCGAAGCAAACAGAAGTCATTGCACGCAAAAGATCTACAATCGTATTCCTTGCTCTATCTCCTACGATCATCACTGCATTAATCGTAATGTTGCTCATGGAATTAGGAGTTTCAATCAATATGGTAGGCGTTCTTTCTGTTACACTTTGCTTTATGCTATTAATATTTAGAGGAAACTACGATGAACACGATGTATTTAGAACAATGAAATACATCCCCTATTCCAGTGAACGCGTGTTCTACTTAAAGCTTAAGTCACTGTCTAAAAAGCTGTATTTCCCTGCTTCTGGCGAAAGTGTCAATATGAAAGAAATTCTAAAAGAAGTAGAAGAGTTGGTTGTGAAGAATGCCAATCAGTACTTTGATACACAGAAGGAAGTCGCAAAAGCCCTCAATATTTCTGAAAGCAGCCTCAGCCGGAAATTACCAAAAAAGTAGAGATAACTCTCTACAGCCTCCGGCTGAGCACTTGAACAGGTTATTCTTTGGTTTCGACGTTATTCAGATCTTTGTAGACCTTAGTAATGTCGCGTAGCTCTTTCATTTGTTCGCCAAATTGACGACAAGGAGAGCACATTGCGGTATGTATGCTTAACGACAGCTTTTCTTTGGTAGACAACTTACGATCCAGTCGCTCGGACAACATCTGAGTAGCCTCTGTGCATTTCATCATCATTGTTTTGCCTCCGACTGATACCAGCAATCTTCAAGGCATTCTCGCAAACGCAAACGTGCTCGATATAACGTTACGTTAAGATGACTAACCGTCACAGCTTCATTTTCGCAAATTTCCGGCGTTTCCATTTCAAGAAATTCTCGCATCATAAACAAACGACTGTATCTCTCTGGCAGTTCGTTTAAGCAAGCATCGAACACGCGCCAAAAATGGTTGTTTTCCACACCATGGTCAGGGTCATCCCACTTTTGAGGGCGTTCGCTTTTATTCCAATGTCCATTTTTTGCAAACAGCACATCCATTAACGCATCACCGTTTAGGTTTTCGCCTTCTTCAAGCTGGCTCGCTGCAGTATGTCGTTTTTCTTTTCTTAGCAGATCAATGAGTTTGTTTTTCAATATTGAGAAAACCCATGTTTTAAACGCCGCTTTTCCCGTAAATCGATCGATGTGTTGGTAGGCCGCAAGCATAGCTTCTTGCACTGCGTCCTCAGCTAGCCCTTCGTCCCTCACTTGCAGGCGCGCAAACTTAATCATCTGATTGCGCAGTTCCTGCATATAAACAGGGTCACTAAAAGTACCAACAGAGGAAAATTCCCCTTCATTTTTGGATAACGCTGATTCCATAGTAAATCTCGGCCTGTCGTTTTATTCAAAGATTAGACGAAGCATTTGAGAAGTTATTACAAAATAATAATTTTTTATGTAATAACTCCTATCAATTACCTATTTAGAGCGCGCTAGATCAAATTGGTTCCGTCACTTTTAGTTCGATGACGCGGCTTCGGCAAGGTATTCGTCTTTTAATTTGACGTAGTTAAGGCCACTGTATCTAAAGTATTCTATTTCTTTTTCGGTTAAAGCGCGGGCTTGCTTTGCTGGTGATCCTAAATATAAGTACCCTGATTCAAGACGCTTGCCTGGGGGAACTAAAGAGCCCGCTCCGACTATGACCTCGTCTTCAATTACGGCGCCGTCTAATATAGTTGAACCCATACCCACCAATACTTTGTTGCCAATCGTACAACCATGAAGCATGGCCATATGACCCACAGTGACATCATCTCCGATCTCTAAAGGGAAACCATCGGGGTTGTACGTGCTGCCATGAGTTATGTGTAAACAAGAGTTGTCCTGAATA
Source organism: Marinomonas mediterranea MMB-1 (assembly GCF_000192865.1). Classification (NCBI taxonomy): domain Bacteria; kingdom Pseudomonadati; phylum Pseudomonadota; class Gammaproteobacteria; order Oceanospirillales; family Oceanospirillaceae; genus Marinomonas; species Marinomonas mediterranea. The sequence continues at coordinate 190,951 of NC_015276.1, read as the reverse complement.
CTGGTACGCTTGCCGATACGGATGCGATGCATGTCGCCTCGTATCGCAACCAAAGGCCACACTGAGCTGTCTTCGCCAATTTCCACATCGCCTATAACTACGGCACTGTCATCAACCCATACACGCGCTCCTAGAGTAGGTGTATGACCTCGGAATGCTTTCATTACCATCTTCAACTCCTGCTTTTTTATTAGATCAATTACATTTCAGACATTGAAATTACCACAAGACCACATATGTTATTAAACATAACCTGTGATACATATGATCATTGATTGTTATCTGTGTTATTCAGCCGATGTATATTTGGCCAACAACGACAGTACGCCACTTTCAGTTTTCTAATATGACCAACGCCAACCTACATAGATCTGCGCTGACGATGCGCCTGTCGAACTATTTAAAAAGGATACCATGTTATGTCTGAGTCCGTCTGGAGCGCGACTACCCTGCCTCAGTTTACAAAAGTCGATCCCTCTAAAATCGAATCGCAACTTGATGCTATTTTAGAAAAGAATCGATCAGCTCTCGCCGAGTGTCTAGAAAACATAGACAAACCGAGTTGGGATAACTTGATCATGGTATTGGATGAACTGGATGATGAACTCAGTCAGTTCTGGTCTCCAGTCAGCCACCTTAATTCAGTGCAGAATACGCCTGAAATTCGAGAGGCTTACAATGCATGTATTCCTAAACTCACTCAATACTATACGGAAATTGGTCAAAACCGCGCTTTGTACGATGCTTATAAAGCCCTTGAAGCGAGCGACTCAGCAGCGACCCATTCTCAGGCTCAAAAAGAATCGCTGAAGCAAGCCATTCGAGGTTTAGAATTATCGGGCGTCGGCTTAGACGGCGAGAAAAAAGAACGCTACAGCGAAATCAGCCAACGTCTGTCGGAACTAACGACCAAATTTGGTGAGAATGTCTTAGACGCTACTCAGGCCTGGTCTAAACTGATTACGGATGAAACGGAGTTAGCGGGCCTTCCTGATTCTGCATTGGCTCAAGCAAAACAAATGGCCGAAGCAAAAGGTCATGACGAAGGGTGGCTGTTCACTTTGGATTTCCCATCTTATATGCCCGTGTTAAGTTACTCTGACAATGCCGCACTACGAGAAGAAATGTATACCGCCTATGCGACCCGAGCATCAGAGCTAAGCAACGATGGTCAGTATGACAATCGTCCACTAATCGATGAGATTCTCTCTCTGCGTCATGAACAAGCACAGGTGCTTGGTTTTGAGAATTACGCGGAACTCTCAGTGGCAACAAAAATGGCGGACAGCGGTGATCAAGTGATTGATTTTCTTACTGACCTTGCATCAAAGTCAAAACCTTCCGCTGAATTGGATCTCAAACAACTGAAAGAGTTTGCGAAAGAAGAACACGGTTTAGATGACTTAAACGCTTGGGACTTAGGCTACTACTCTGAGAAACTACGCCAGCATAAATACGCGATCTCCCAAGAAGCATTACGCCCTTACTTTCCGATCAACAAGGTACTCGGAGGTCTATTCCACGTCGCCGAAACCCTGTTTGATATCGACATTCGCGAAGAGTCAGGCTTTGATACTTATCATAAAGACGTTCAGATGTTTACCATTGCAAAGAACGGTCAAGATGTCGCTCGTTTCTATTTAGATCCATTCGCTCGTGAAGGAAAACGTGGCGGTGCATGGATGGACGAATGTCGTGTCCGTCGCCGCTTAAGCGACAACCAGTTGCAACTCCCAGTGGCTTACTTAGTCTGTAACTTTACGCCACCAATTGGTGATAAGCCTGCCCTTCTGACTCACAACGAAGTCACTACACTGTTCCATGAATTTGGTCATGGTATTCACCACATGCTGACTCAAGTGGAAGTGCCCTCTGTATCGGGCATTAATGGCGTAGCGTGGGATGCCGTCGAGTTGCCGAGTCAATTTATGGAAAACTGGTGCTGGGAACCAGAAGCCCTAGCGTATATCGCGTCTCACCATGAATCAGGTGAGCCACTGCCAAAAGACCTGCTTGATAAGATGCTAGCCGCTAAGAACTTTCAGTCTGCGATGCAAATAGTCAGACAACTTGAATTCTCTCTCTTCGATTTTAGAATTCATAAAGAGTATAAAGCGGGTCTGAACGTTCAAACTGTCATCTCTGATGTCCGTGCAACCGTATCAGTAACAACGCCACCAGCGTTCAATCGTTTTCAAAATAGTTTCTCTCATATTTTTGCTGGGGGTTATGCCGCGGGATACTACAGTTACAAGTGGGCAGAAGTTTTGTCGGCTGACGCCTTTTCGAAGTTTGAAGAAGACGGTATTTTTAATACTGAAACAGGTGCTCACTTCCGTGATACCATATTGGCAAATGGCGGTTCTCAACCTGCGGCAGATCTTTTCAAAGCTTTCCGCGGCCGCGAGCCAAGCGTCGACGCACTACTAAGACACAGTGGCATCGCCGCATAAATCATCAAACTCCTCTGAAAAGCACTTTTTTAGAGGAGTGTACGAGGTACATAATGACGACGAAACGCTTTATTGCAGGGGCAGTATGCCCACGTTGCAGTGAAATGGATAAGATCCGTGCATGGAGAGACGACGAGGAAGAAAAGCAATACAGAGAATGTGTTGCTTGTGGCTATCAGGATGAGCAATCCACTAAAGTACAAGCTCAGCCGGTAGAAATTCCGACAAGAGTGAACGACCCACATGCGACGCCACCTCAAGCCGAAGCGACGGTGATCAACTTTATTCCGAATCCAGGAACAACAAAGCACTAATTGCTTATTCTGAGCAGTCTTTTTCTCATTGCCTTCTTATGATGACGCCCTTAAAGGGCGACTTAAGAAGGCAACCTTAGCTCTCATAACTCTAGCACTCAGTCCGCATAACCACTGCCAATTGCCCTAAACGACATGCTTAAGCCCAACTCTGGCACTTGCAAGCCGACCCACGCTGGAAATGTATTGCTGTTTGGTCCAGGGAAAAGGCGATATTCATTTGCCCAAGGGTAAACATCGATTGCCGCAGCGACTTTAGGAATAAGTTGCTCAGCCTTAGTACCTTGAACCGAGAGTACTTTGTCAGGTTTTGCACCAAACCAATATCGATCTGGTGTTTTTGTCTGATAATGACTGAGAGCCGGTAGCCCTCGTTTCACCCGCCAGCCAACGACTTCGTATACTTGGTAATGGTCAGCACCTTTGGCTTTAGTCGCAATCCATGTATGTACTGCAAACCACCCTCGCCAACTGAAGGCATCCGCAGCGTATACTTCAATAATAGCATCGTCCGTCGTATTAGGGTCTGCGGCAATACCTGCAGGCTCACGACTTGCCGTTCGCCAATTATCATTGGAACAGGCACTTAACATCATTCCAGCTAAAGCCAATAATACAACCCGCTTCATAACCTCCCCTTGGAGCACCTGACTCACTTTATTTAACGCTGCGCCTGACCCGCAAACCACACTAACCTGAGCATATACGAAGAATACGAGCGAGCTGGATGAGCACCGATTACCACCGTATGTAAAACAGCCTACTTTTTGGGCTGTCTCGCGTGGTATACCGCGAAGCCTCTATCGCGCTCTAATCTAGTATGGCCTCCCAACGCAGCATCTAGCAAAGGTGAGTAGCGTAGGAAATCATTAGCAACAACAAAAAGCTCACCGTTTAGGGTGAGGTGTTGCTTCACACCAATAAAGAAGCGTTCTGCAATACTGTAGTCCGTATTAATGCCTGTATGAAATGGCGGGTTGGTCACAACATAGTTAAAGCGTCCCTTCACGTGCTTCAAGCCATTCGATGCAATTGTCGTCAGAGAGTCCGTTGCGTCATTCTCGGCAAACGTCAGCTCGGTTGCTTTTAGGGCTAAGGCACTATCATCCAGTGACGTTACATTGGCGCCTGTGCGCTTGTGGAGCCACATAGAGATGACACCATCACCACAACCAAAGTCCAAAATACGCGCTTGATTGACGCCCGACATAAATCGATGTTTTTCAAGCTGTTCCAATAGTAACGCAGTACCTTTGTCTAATTTACCGTGACCAAATACGCCAGGAATGCTACAAAGCGTAAAAGTTTGCCCAGCAATGTCTTGCTCCCAGCGCGTTATCCAATCCGAGAACACAAAGTCTTGAGCCGCTTCGGTTTTCTGTGCTTGATACAACAAGCAATGTTTTGCGCCATCGAATTTACCGACTGAGGAAAGCGGCGCTTCCAGTTTTTTAACGGAGGACTTTACGCCACTCTTATTGTCGCCCACTAACCATAGAAAGCCGCCTGTTTTAAGAGCAGGCAAGACACAGGCAAGCAAGTAAGTGAGGAACTCTTTCGCTTTAGGTTGGTAAACGACAACATGATCAAACTGCTCTGCGGCGTCATTGCTTTCCCAATAGGCCGAAAATTGCAGCGCTGTGTCGTCCATTCCAAGACCACTCAAGCGCTCGAAGACAGCGTGTGACTGACACCAAGCCGACACATCGCTTTGACGCGATAACAATAGAGGAAAGTCGTCTTCTGGGTTTGCGACCAATACTTTTCCTTGAAATTGATCTAAGGAACGCTCAAGCAATTGGCTCGGGGGATTAAAGTTCATAAGTAACGGATAACTCTTCAGAGGTTAGTGGTGTGATTCGGCGCAGATACGGTGCCAGTATTCGCGTGTCTAGCTGTGTTTGAACACGAGGATAGCGTGGAGACAGTCGATCATTGAGCACAACACTATCCCAGCCTTTTGTATAGGTTATCAAATCTTCAAGAAAAGCATCACTGAATTCAAAACACCCCGTTAAAATAACATCGACATAGCTCAAAGCTATTGGACATTGTTGCGAAGGTGAATCGACACGGTCAGTGATGTAAATCCAATACGTACCATCAGGCAGCAAGGCGCCACTATAGGCTTCGATACTGTCAGGTGCAACACGCACTCGCTGATAGCCTTTTTCTCTTTCGTCGAATAGCGTCAGTTGGTCTTCAGGGACTTCAACGAGCACGCCATTACAAACGTGTGAACTGGCCGAGTCTTCTATTTTAAGAACCGCAACGGAGCTCATTCCAAACTCAGGAGACATAACGGACCAGTGGCGTTCATAGCCTGTTAATTTCACTGGCCATACCTGTCCCGTCTCACCCGTTTGGCTACGACTAATGGAATTAATAAGGCTACCATAGCCTACGATAAAATGACGGCGGATTGAGCTCATTGTCTACCTTAAAAGATCAAATCTAGGCGAGGTTAGGACAGCGCGAATTAAACGCGCTTTTCCACTGCATCCACCTAGGTTAGTGTCAGTATGAGAAGCAACATAGGATCTTGCTTCAATCAGGCAGATTGTACCTTATAAACGCATTTCGATCTTCTTTTCAAACAATAGACTAGTGGCATTATCGAGAGAATACGGAGCGGCTGGAGCATCGCAGAAACCACATAAGAAAAGGTTGGGCAACCCTTAAATAATACCGTCCAAGCTGTGTTTTCGCTCGGCCAGATACCATAAACAGGGTATCGGGTACGCCGCCAGCCAATACTAAATCATCCGATTCCAATCCCCGCTTTTTCACTAAGCTAACACGCAGACTAAAATGGCGCTCATCTTGTTCTAAAACAATCTCTTGGACTGAGGTTAAAATTAACTGGAAGCGGCCAATTTTGTCACCTTCAATATAGTCCACTGACGACTTTTTAAGATTAATATCGCCAATACAAGTGAGCTTATGACACCCAACCACGGACATGGCAAGATTCCAGACTCTTAGGACAGTCAATAACCAAAATGGGGATTTTAAATACACGCCAAGGAAATGACTAATCAGATCTGACTTAGAATGGGGGGCAGATGGCGAACTGAAGCTAAAAACCGGCCGAGGGTAATACGAAAAATACTGCATAACGGAATGTCCCTATCCTATTCAATCGCTAATCTGAGCAATCAGTTGCTCCCTATCGATTAACGTCTTTCCTTAGAAATCATGTGCGCGCATATTATACATAAGCAGATTTTATAATAAAGCTGCTAGCCGAAAGTTTGCTTAAAAAGCACGCAAAAAAAAGCGACTCAAAGCCGCTTTTTTTTGCCCATTCGCTTATACATAGCGCTCTTCATTAATGATGCTCAGTCTCATCGTCCATTTTCATATGCTTTTTATGCATACTATCAGAGCTGCCCATGTGCATTTTATTATCATGTTGCTTAATATCTTCCGGCGCGACCACTGGGGCATGAACCGCAATTTTTTCCCCATTTTTCAGAATCATCGTAAAGTGAACCATATCACCGACTTTTAATGTGTGATGCAACCCCATGATCATGATGTGATAACCACCAGGTTGAAATACAACTTGACCACCAGCAGGAACAACAATGTCCTTTACCTTGTGCATACTCATCACACCATCTTTCATTTCATGTGTGTGCAACTCAATTGACTTTGCAATGTCACTTTCGACGGCCACTAACGCATGAGATTGGTTAGACGGGTTTTCAACCACCATATAACCACCGCTGTTCGAAGCGCCAGGAGGCGTGGCACGCACTTGCAAATGTTCAAAGTTTAAAGAAGCTGCCATGGCAAAAGACGCAGACACAGAGGCAATAAGCAGTGCTGCACGAGAAATCATTCGAATCATTATCGAGACCTTAAATATTGTTAGATGCGTAGTACTAACAGAGTTAGTACTAATATTTTTGAAAGCGGCTTTTTAACGTTTACTTTTAGCGCTTGCTTCCAAATTCAGCTTTCGGAGCTCAAAACTCAGAGTCGTCACTCTAATTTTATTGCTCTCATTTCATCGTTCTAATTTCGCTAATTTAGTAAATTAGGCTAAGAAATGTGAGCAGGAGGTGCTCTACTAAACAAGTGTGGTCTAAAGGGCTGGTGAGCATCCGAAACATCGTCATATCCAAGAAGAATATAGGACGCTATCGTGTCATTAAACGGAACCTCCGTAGACAAAACTAATAGATGATCTACGTTTAGCCCACATTTACAGTTCGCGTGAATTTTATCTAAATCACTGCTCGATAGTGTTTTATCGATAACGTTGGCTGCAGAAAGGCTGTTTTCTAGGTTCTGATCCTCTAAACCTTGGTCTACCAAGCCCAGACCTTCAACTGACGCACGCGGGGAAGGCGTCACAAGCGGTAACTTCACATATTGCACACCACTCAAAAGGCTGCACACCCGAACCAACAGATAGTTGTCCTGAACAACCGGTGCACGTGGCGTAACGAGCGGCGCAATTAATACAAACACCCACACAAACAAAACTGCGTTTGCGTATTTTAAAAGGCTATTTGTATTAGGAGACTTAGGCATCATTAAACCTGATAAGATTCATGACGCCATTCTATCGCCTTACTTTTTAGAATCAAGCTAAGTAAGCCGTCAATAGCGTAATCTCCAAACGGCACTAACGCTTAGGGGCTTTTAAAAAGAACACTAACGGTATCGTGAGAATCGTAACCCACATCATTAGTCTAAAGTCTTGTAGATAAGCCAACGTCGCCGCCTGAGCATTAACTTGCTGATTCAACGCCACCAATCCTGCAGAAGAGTGAATCGAATACGTACCAGACGACTCCGCCATTTTCAGCCCCAAATTAAACGGTGTAATGAACTCCGAGAAAGCAGCATGATTAATCTGGATGCGTTGCGAAAGGTAAGTCGACACAAGCGAGATGCCAATACTGCTCCCGATGTTTCTCAACAAACTAAACAATGCCGTACCTTCGTTACGATAAATAGGATTCAATGTCGTAAACGCAATGGTAGAAAGCGGCACAAAAATCAGCCCTAACCCCGCGCCTTGAACCATACCTGTTCCAACAATCATGCTGCCTGAGACATTCAGGTTAAACTTCGTCATCTGCCACATTGACCAAGAAATCATCGACAAGCCAATCAGAATGAAAAGACGTGGGTCAACTTTTTGAGACAACTTCCCGACCATCAGCATTGCCAACATCGAACCAAAGCCACGTGGAGCCAACAAGGTACCGACATCAATAACAGGGTACCCCATGAGATTTTGCATAAAGGGCGGTAACAGCGCCATCGTCGCCAACAAGATCACGCCTACGATAAAAATAAACACTAACCCGACACTGAAGTTTCGATCTTTAAACATAACAGGGTCAATAAACGGGTTACCGGAGGTGTTGATATGGACTAAAAACATATAGCCAGCAAGCAGTGTTAGTATTGCTTCAATCACGATCTCAAGGCTGTTAAACCAATCAATTCCCTCACCTCGGTCTAACATCATTTGCAGACAGCCAATCGCAATAGACAGGAGAACAAAACCAAAGAAATCAAACTTCCTAGTCGAATCCAATGCCGTCTCTTTCACATAAGCTGCGATACCAAACCACGCCAAAATACCAAACGGGACATTAATATAAAAAACCCACCGCCAGTTATAATATTCCGTTAAGACACCACCCAAATAAGGACCAAGAATCGGCCCCACCATGACCCCCACGCCCCACATCGCCATGGCCGAACCATGCTTCTCTTTAGGGTAGGAATCCAATAAAACCGATTGCGAAAGCGGTACCAAACTGGCACCAAAGACACCTTGAAGAATTCGAAACAGAATGATTTGATCCAGTGATTGCGCTAAACCACACAAAACAGAAGAAACCGTAAAGCCCACCACAGACCAAAGGAAAATGCGCTTACGACCTAAGCGGGCAGACAAAATACCGGCCAGTGGCATACAGATAGCCGCCGCGACAATATAAGATGTCAGCACCCACGAGATTTGATCTTGCGTGGTTCCCATTGCCCCTTGCATATGCGGTAAGGCCACATTTGCAATGGTCGTATCCAACGCTTGCATGATCGTCGCAAGCATGACGGATATCGTAATAAAAAAGCGATTTACACTGCGACTACCCTCGATAACAGGTACGGATACGGCTCCACTCACGTTGCTCATAGCAATGCTCCTTAGAGAGTGGCGCCAAACAATTGACGTTGATGCTGAGTGTCGATGCTGACTTCCGAACTCATTCCAGCACGCAGTTGAGGTAAACCATTCTGAGGTTTGATATGAATACGGACAGGAAGACGCTGAGCCACTTTGACCCAATTACCTGTCGCATTTTCAGCAGGAATCACCGAAAACTCCGACCCCGTCGCAGGGCTAATACTGTCAACGGTGCCTTTCCAAGTCACGCCGGGGTAGGTATCTACTTTGATCTCGACATCTTGCCCGGGCTGCACGAAGGTTAGATCTTTTTCAGTATAATTTGCCTCAACCCATAGATTCTTATTGCCGACCAATACCATCGCGGTTGAACCAGGAGCAAGGTATTCTCCTACTTTTGGCAACTTAGACACGACCCCGTCCGCTGGCGCAGTCACATTGGCACGCTCTACATTCAGTCTCGCTTGCTCAAGTACCGCTTTTGCAGCCAAATACGTTGGGTGTAGCTCTATTGGTTGTTTAATATCCCCACCAAGCGCTTCTCGCAATCGGCGTAGGTCTTTTTGAAGTGTTTGAATTTTAAGCTGACTGACGGTTGTAGCCTGAGCACTAGAATCGAGCTGAGCGTCTGAAATGAAATGCTGGTTACGTAGGTTTTCTTGTCGCATTTGATCTCGTTTATTGAACTCGAATCGACTCTTTGCCAGCGTCACTTCGGCGAGTTTTTCATCGTATGCTGCTTTTTCGGAACGTAAGTCGATTTTCACTTGTTGAAGTTGCGCCTCTGCTTTTTTTACAGCAACTTGGTATGTCTTGGCGTCCAAACTAAATAGCAACGCGCCCTTTTTGACGACCTGATTTTCCTTTACAGCAAGCTGTTGAACCTTTCCAGAAATCTGCGTGGTGATGGGGGTAATATTCGCTTGAACATAAGCATTTTCAGTCTCAACGTAACGTCCACTCATCAAATATACGGCACTCGCTAGTAACACAGCGAGTAACGGCACACCAAACAGAAGCCCTTTTCTTTTCCAAGAGGACGAACTCACAGGCGTACCGCGTTCATGCGACGATGCCATTTCTGTCGCGGCTTCCGATTGGGCCTCAAGTGGTTGTACTTTACTCATCTCGCACCTTCTCAATGTCAATTGAATGAAAAGGAAACCGTAAATGGAACGAATTAAAAGCCTTTATTGATCACTGGGTGTAGAGAAAGAAGTATGCACTTTTTCAATTAAGTACATTAACTGTTCCACCTCTTCATCATTCAGCGCAGCCAGAGCGCGTGAGTTAATGGCCTCAACGTCATCTTTCAACACCTCTAATGTAGGCGCCGCATCTTCCTTTAAATAAAGGCGATACGCTCTGCGATCACTAGGGTCAGCTCTGCGTTCAACGAGGTTTTCGCTGGTAAGCAGATCAATCAGCCTTACCAAGGCGATAGGCTGAATGTCTAACCTATCCGCCAACTCTCGCTGACGAATCCCTTCAAAGCGTGCGACATACATCAACGCCCTTGCCTGCATGGGTGTCAACGTTTGCTCACCTTTAGAAAACTCACGAGTCATTAGCCTCTTAATGTCTGTGATATAGAAGCCGAAGTTTTTAATGTTCATCCTATTTACCGTTTCACCGTCAGTGTAAAATAGTATACATTGTATATTATATAAATATGATACTTTAAATATTCGAGGTTATTCCCTATTGCTCATTAAAAGAGGACGTCTCATCCATAATGTTTACCCCACTACGAAACAGTACTTCCTCAATACCGTTCTTCAAAAACACATCCATTAGCGTTATAACTTCTTAGTAGGCGAATCTAAATGGAGATAATACAATGACTCAGCCCTTGTTACTTATTACTGGAGCCAGTCGTGGAATAGGGGAAGCAACCGCTTTCAAAGCAGCGCAAGTCGGTTGGCATGTAATTATTAATTACAAGCAAAGCCGTGATGCGGCATTCGCATTACAACAGCGTATTGTTTCTATTGGAGGGCGAGCCGATTGCATTCAAGCTGATGTTAGTTCTAGCGAGGCTGTCAGAGCCATGTTTACAAAAATAGAGGCCGAGTTTGGACGTCTTTCTGGACTCGTTAATAACGCCGGTATTCTCGAACAGCAAATGCCCTTCACCGATACCGACCTTGACCGATGGCAGCGCGTCTTCAATACCAACGTAATCGGCACTATGTTGTGTTCAAAAGAGGCCTATAAACACATGTCTCCAAAGCATGGAGGCAACGGCGGCGCCATTGTGAACGTGTCGTCCCTAGCTTCCGTCACAGGCTCTCCGTTTGAATACGTCGACTACGCAACTAGTAAAGGAGCAATCGACACCTTCACGAAAGGTTTTGCCAAAGAAGTCGCCTCTGAAGGCATCAGAGTCAATGCAGTTCGTCCGGGGTTTATCGATACCGACATGCATGCGAGCGGGGGCGAACCGGACAGGCTGAATCGTCTTGCACCGTCGATTCCAATGCAACGAGGAGGCACCGCAGAAGAAGTCGCCAACGCCATCATTTGGCTACTTTCTGACGAGGCCAGCTATACATCCGGTACTTTTCTTGATGTGGCTGGAGGGCGCTAAGACACCAAGTCGAATATAGAAGGTTAAGCTAAATGCTTACCCATACTAATACGCTCTTCTACCTCAAACCCGACAGATTCATAGAAGGCGACAACACCTGCATTTGCAGTGCGAATCTGTAGATTCAATTTGCCACACCCAAGCGACGCGAGCGTCTCAAAGGCACTTTTAATCAATGCGGTTCCCACGCCTTTGCGACGATGGTCCGGGTGCACAGCTACTTCATACAGCCAACCGCGATGCCCATCATAACCAAGCATACACGCGCCGATAAGTTTTCCTTCTTCCCAAGAGACCAATATCAAATCATCGACTTCCAATTTTGCTGGCAAAACTAAATGAGGTGCATTGTGCGGTGGATCATTTGGGAATACGATTTCCCAAAGCTCGATCAGCTGCTCTAAATCGATAGGTTGTACTCGCCTTATTGTCATAATTATCGCTCCAAATCGTTCCCCTAGTTTTACAACAAAAATGAGGAGATCGCCATTTATCCTCGTTATGTTCAAATTTGATTGAAATAAGATCAATCAATATAAATTTTTGATCGAACTATTCACTCCACACACAGTCTTTAAGAAGGTAAAATATCGCTACAGCGTTTATTAGGCTACCTATGAAAATCAATAAATTCGAACTTATGTTCTACGCGGGTGCATTTGTTTCCATTTTTGGAGTGGCTGCCCTTGTGCGCGCCATTCATTCCGATGATCCTCTCCCAGACGATGTTGGACCCTGTATTTTGGAATCGGGGTTATGCACAGTCAATTCTCAGGACTTTAATGGGATCACCACTGTTCAGTTCGAAGATGGAATTCGCTTAAACCGTCGTATTCATACCGAATTACAATTACCGAAAGAAGCTGAAAACGCTCAGTCGATCACGTTAGTATTGGAAGGGCGAGAAATGTATTTGGGGGTGTATGAATACCCAATGTTTGAAAAAGAGAATAACCGCTGGATTAGTAAAGTCGTGATCCCCTTGTGTACGGACAACCGTATGCAATGGAAACTTCAAGTCCGCGCAATAGATGCCGACGGCGACGAAAAAGAGTGGGCTTATACGTTTGATATAGAGAACCCCAACGAGGCTGTATAATGCCTCATTAGAGTGATCAAGCCTTGATATACCGTTACAACACAGCGCCAATAAACTGACGCAGTTCTTCGGTTTCTGGCTCCGAGAGCAGCTTCTTAGAATTGCCTTCTTCCCATACTTTGCCTTCATGCATAAAAACCACTCTGTCGCCGACATCCCGCGCAAAGTTCATTTCATGCGTAACCAGTATCAGCGTCATGCCTTCTGCGGCAAGTTGCTCTAGCACTTTTAAAACGTCACCCACCAGCTCAGGATCCAACGCGGACGTAATTTCGTCGCACAATAGCACCTTAGGCGACATCGCTAACGCGCGGGCAATGGCCACTCGCTGCTGCTGGCCACCCGACAGTTTTTCAGGGTAACGATCAAATTTGTCCCCCAACCCTACTTTTTCGAGCATCTCCTCTGCGATGGTTTTTGCTTCCGCTTTGCTTTTGTTTAACACAATCGTAGGCGCTAACATGATGTTCTCACCCACTGTAAGATGTGGAAAGAGGTTGAAGCTTTGGAAAATCATGCCCACGCTTAACGCAAGACGACGTACTTGGATGTCTTCAGATGTCACTTCTTTTCCATCCAAGGTAATGCCACCTTTTTGATATTCTTCCAACCCATTAACACAGCGAAGTAAGGTGCTTTTTCCCGATCCACTTTTTCCAATAATGGAAACCACTTCCCCTGCTTTTACATCGAGATCGATGCCTTTAAGCACATGGAAGTCACCGTAATATTTGTGAACCTGATGTAGATTAACGAGAGACATTAAATTTTTTCTCCAGAATTTTGCTACTTAAAGACAACGGGTAACAAAGTAGGAAGTAGATAACCGCCACCATAGCAAACACTTTGAAGGGTTCAAAAGTGGCGTTGTTTAGCATGGTGCCCGCCTTGGTCAATTCCACAAAGCCGATCACTGACGCCAATGCTGTTCCTTTGACCACTTGCACTGAAAACCCTACCGTGGGTGCAATCGCAACCCGCAAGGCTTGAGGCAAAATGATATAGCGCAATATCTGTAGAAAGCTCATACCCAAACATCGGCTGGCTTCCCACTGCCCTTTGGGCAATGTATCGATACAGCCTCGCCAGATTTCCACCAAAAATGCACTGGTAAAAAGAGTGAGTGCCAATATCGCCGCACTCCATGCTGAAATTTCATAACCAAGCAATGAAACACCGAAGAAACAAAGAAACATTTGCATCAACAAAGGCGTTCCTTGAAACAGCTCAATGTACACCGCAACTAGCTTTTGCAATATCGAATTACGAGTCAAGCGAAGTGCCGTTAACACGAGGGCAACAAGAGTTCCACCGATAAACGCCACCAGAGAGAGAAGTACCGTCCACTGAGCAGCAAAAATTAGATTCCGTATAATGTCGTAGTTCGAAAATTCGATCATGATGACTCCCTGAATGAAAACAACCGTTTACCAATCAGTTTGAATACATATCGCATAATCATCGCCAAACCAAGATACAGGAGTGCTGTTACAAGGTAGCTTTCAAATGCGCGGAAATTGCGAGACTGAACGAGGTTTGCTGCATAAGTCAGTTCCTCCACAGAAATTTGAGAAATCACCGCAGAACCCAACATGACAATGATGCATTGACTGGTCAATGCTGGGTAAATTTTCTCAAATGCTGGCACAAAAATAACGCGTGTTAGAGTTTGCCTAAACGTCATACCCAACACCTTCGCCGCTTCGACTTGCCCTTTTGGAATGCTGCCAAGTCCGGCTCGAATAATTTCGGTACTGTACGCACCTAAGTTAATCGTCAAGGCAATCACGCTGGCCTGCCACGGCGTCAGCATTACGCCAATCGACGGCAGTCCAAAAAAGATAAAAAAGAGCTGAACAATAAAGGGCGTGTTTCGAATTAACTCGACGTAACTCGCAACAATACGACGAGGCGACGCGCCACCGTATTGACGCAATACCGCACACAACGTGCCGAGCGCAACGCCTAAAAGCGTGGTAAGTACAGTGAGTTCAACGGTGGTCATCAGACCACCGAAAAACACATCGCTGTACGGCAACAAGTCGCCAAAGTACAACATATTAGTCTGCCTTAAGCCCCAAAGCCTTTAGGCAGTGGCGCTTTCAACCACTTCATAGAAATATCGTTTAACGTGCCGTTTTCCAACGCAGTAGAAATAATGCCGTTGATTTTCGATTGTAATGCAGCTTCTCCTTCAGCTAAGCCGATGTAGCAAGGAGAATCTTTTAGCAAAAACTTCGTCTCTGGCGCGCGTTGTGGCTGACGCTTCGCAATTTCTGTCGCCACTAGGTTACCTGTTGCAATCAGCTTAACTTGACCGGTTAAATACGCGGTTAATGTTGTGTTGTTGTCTTCGAAACGACGTACATTGAGTGATTTTGGTGCGTATTTTTCAAGTTCTAAATCTTCAACAGAGCCGCGTGTTACACCCACGGTTTTGCCTGCCAAGTCAGCCATCTTCGTAACATCCACACTGCTTTCTCCAAACACACCTAAGAAGAAAGGTGCATAAGGTGTTGTGAAATCGATGGCTTTTTCACGCTCAGGATTTTTACCTAGACTTGAGATCACCAGATCCACTTTTTTAGTTTGTAAATATGGGATGCGGTTGGCACTGGTAACAGGAACAATTTTAAGATCGACATCCAGTTGATCAGCGATATAGTTCGCCATGTCAACGTCGATGCCTTGAGGTTTAAGGTCGGGGCCAACAGAGCCGAATGGCGGAAAGTCCTGCGGTACGGCAATACGAATTTCCTTACGATCTTGAATATCCTGTAATACATCCGCCCCTGCCGTCATTGCTGTCATCGCCGCGGCGACACTTGAAGCAACGATAAGGGTCTTACTTAAAAGTTGAGTCAATCTTTTCATAGTGAGGGTTCCTGCTTCCTTTGTTGATTAATCGTTTTAATTGTTGCCAATGAGGTGAAACAACTTTTGCAACCTATATGCCAAAATGAAACAAAGGTTTCCTGACTGATCGGACATAAAACAAAAAGATCTTTGTGCATCTATCTTCTACACTCAACGTCGTACGTTCTTGAGCCTTTCTAAAGCCAGCGCGAAGCATGACGAACACAACAAGAAAAAGTGAAAACCACAACTAACTTAGAGCGGGAGCGCTCTAAATCGCACCGATCGGGTGCAAGAAAGTGATAAAAACACGTATTTACTAACATGGTTGGCACGAAGAGCCGTTTCCATTACCGTATGCAATCTATTTATTAAATTGAGGTTTATCAGTGAGTACTAAGCAGGACGTTCTTGCCTTAATCGAGCAAAATTACCCTAACCTGTCGCCTTCAGCTCGTTCTATTGCAAACTATTTGCAGCAATATCCTCTGGCTATCGTAAGCCAAACATCCGCTGATATCGCTGAACAAACGAACACCTCAAAAGCAACCGTCAGTCGTTTTTTCCGACAACTGGGGTTTGAATCTCATCAAGATGCGAAACAAGCGCAACTGGCTTTGCGTGAAAGCGGCGTTCCGGTGGCGATTCAATCGGTTGGTAACTTCGATCAAACAGCTCAAGAATTTAAAAATCTCTCGTTAACGTTTGAAGGCTTGCGCCCTGAACTGCTGGACGACGTTTCCAAAAAACTGGCAACGGCCAGTCGCGTTACGCTCATTGGGTTCCGCAATGCTTATCCTTTGGCTTTGCATTTTCGCCAACAGCTTCAGCAAATACGCTCGTCAGTACGCCTACTTCCGATGCCCGGCCAAACATTGGGAGAAGACCTCTATGATATTTCTGAAGATGAAGTGGTCGTTTTATTTGGGTTTCGCCGTCGCACACACTTGTTTAAAAAGATCGTCTCGGCGTTAGAAGGAAAGACCACTCTTTTGATTACTGACCCGACAGGTCAGGTCTACAATCAGCAGGTATCTCATGTGTTGGTATGTCATATTGGAGGTGAAACCCCGTTTGACAGCTACGCAGCCCCCATGAGTTTAATCTCGATGCTAAGCAATCAAGTGTATTCCCATATGGGTGAACAAGCACACAAGCGGACTCAAGCAATCTCTAATCTGTATGACGAACTTGGAGAACTTGAGCCTTAATAGAGATTCGTACTAGGGCACTTCATACGTTTTAGGTGCCTATTCCCTCTACTCGGTTACTCGCTCTAGCCCTGCCTTTAGTATTTGTCTCGATGTCAGTCTCTCGCATCTCGATGGCTGACCTCCAGCTTCCCTCACAAACAACGCCATACGTTTCAGTTGACAAACATATGAAACGATTGTTTCATTGGAGATGGAATTGTTGCCTGAATCTTGCAAGTAACTCTTCGAAAACACTTCGAGAACTCGTCGAAGAGCGCCTTAAAAGAGAAAAAGTTCATGTTGGCTGGGAGACATTGCTGATGGATCATTCAATAACACAAAATCCGTTTATGCCGCTAAATGATCAAGCGTTAAAACAGACAGAACGTATGACATGCATGCAGGATTCAAAAGGCGTACCGCTTACAGGCATGCGCCTCGCGGTGAAAGATTTGTTTCACATAGCAGGCCTTCCTACTTCAGCTGGCAACCCTACTTGGTTAGCAACACACGAAACACCGTCACAAACCGCCTCATCTGTTCAAACACTGTTTGATAACGGAGCCTGTTTTTGCGGAAAAACAATTACAGATGAATTGGCCTATAGCTTAAATGGTCAAAACATTCATTATGGAACACCGTGCAACCCGACGAATCCGGACCGACTCCCAGGCGGTTCGACGTCGGGTTCTGCGGTGGCTGTTGCATCGGATTTTGCAGACATTGGTTTGGGCACAGATACCGGTGGCTCAATTCGAGTTCCGGCCAGCTACAATGGGCTTTTTGGATTACGTCCTACACACGGAGTCATTGCTGTTGATGGCCTTGTTCCACTCGCGCCTTCGTTTGATACCGTAGGCTGGCTCGCTCAGGATTTGGATCATTTGGAAGCGACGGCAAATGCACTCCTCGCCTCCAAGCATTCAGAAACGATTCAAAAAATCTTGATTGCAGACAATTTAATTCAGTCGGTCGAGCATGCTAACCAAATACAAACGCAGCTGGATACATGGCTCAATAACAGTGAAAAAACAGAATCGCTCGAAATTGACCTCGACGCTTGGAAGGCAAGTGAAACGTTTCGCACGCTTCAAGGTGCTGAAATCCTAGAACAACACGGTGAATGGTTAGCCGAACACAACCCCATTATTGCACCCGATATACGTATGCGCTTTAATTGGTGCAAGAGCATTTCAAGCGACGACCAAAAGCATGCAGCCATACAACGGGACACGTTTACTCGCTGGATAGATTCTGAGTTAAAAGGTGCTATTTTAATCATACCAACAACACCTGGCAGGTCTCCTCTACTGTCGACACCCGATGACGAGTTGGCCGATTACCGGATCCACCTGATGAATCTCACTGCGATTGCAGGTCTAGCAGGATTACCCCAGCTGCATTTACCAGTTTGTAACATTGATGGAGCACCGTGCGGTCTGTCACTCATCGGCCCAAAAAACAGCGATTTACAACTCATTCAACAAGCTAAAGTCTGGCTCACAAAAACAACAATAGAAGGGTAACAAAGTGACAAATTTCCGCAGCATGACCGAACACAGCCCAACCTCCATCGCGTTTACTGCGCCGCATTCTGCTGCGACAGAAGCGGGAACCAAAATACTTCAACAAGGTGGAACGGCAATCGAAGCAATGGTCGCTGCCGCAGCCACCATTGCGGTTGTCTATCCTCATATGAACGGTTTAGGTGGCGATGGATTCTGGCTAATCAGTGAACCGGGTAAAAAGCCAATTGCTATTGATGCTTCAGGAGTCGCTGCAAACGGAGCGACAACCGAATTTTATCAAGGACACGACGCTATCCCTTCCCGAGGAGGCAAAGCCGCGTTAACCATGGCGGGCGCGGTGTCCGGTTGGGACAAAGCGTTGCAAATCAGTCATGCATGGAGCAGCAATAATTCGAAAGACAATCTACCGGAAGATAGCCTCTCTTTGTCAGCACTGTTAAGCGATGCTATTAGCCACGCGAGAGGCGGCATAGAAGTCACTCAAAGCCTTGAAGATGCAAGCAAAAAAACGCATTCTGATCTGTCTGATTTACTTGGCTTCGAGACCTTTTTAAATCAAGGTAACGTGCTTAAAAAAGGCACAATCTTGGGTTTGTCCAAGCTTGGTGACACTTTAGAAGCACTCTCTCAACGAGGTCTACAAGATTTCTATCATGGGGAAATCGCTGCATCGCTTGCTGCTGACCTAGAACATGCAGGGTCACCAATACAGCTAGAGGACTTTGCGCAATACAGTGCTCAAATCGTGACACCGCTAGAAGTACGTACTCAAGCAGGCACCCTTTACAACTTGCCAGCACCGACACAAGGCATTGCGTCGCTTATTATCCTTGCTTTGTACGATCAGCTTCGCTCTCAGGTGGAAACAGACGTCGACAGCGTACACTTACTCATTGAAGCAACAAAACAAGCTTTTATCGCGCGCAATCAATACGTCACTGACTCGTCTCGCTTAGACATTGACTTGTCCTCCCTACTAAGTGAAGAGTCGCTTGACGCCATGCTAAAACAGATTTCAAACGAAGCGGCCCAACCTTGGCCGCATGTCGCGAAACAAGGCGATACTATTTGGATGGGCGCATGTGATGATCAGGGGCGGATGGTAAGTTACATTCAAAGTCTGTATTGGGAATTTGGCAGCGGCATCGTCAGCCCGTCTACAGGTATTGTTTGGAACAACCGAGGCTCCTCTTTTACATTAGAAGAAGGCTCTCTACAGCAGCTCGCACCGAAACTAAAGCCCTTTCATACGCTTAACCCTGCGTTTGCCGAACTCAGCGATGGTCGTCGAATGAGCTATGGCACAATGGGGGGAGAAGGCCAGCCGCAAACTCAAGCGGCGCTTTTCAGCAGATATGTGTACCACAGTAAGTCCTTGTCTCAAGCAATTAGTGAAGGCCGCTGGTTACTTGGTCGAACTTGGGGAGATCAAAGTCACAATTTGAAACTTGAGTCTGACATTGCAAACGAAATGGGAGACGCTTTAAAAGCACGCGGTCATGACTTGGTCACCGTTCCGGCGTGTAATGAATTAATGGGACACGCTGGCGCCGTTGTCTGCCATGCCGATGGCGCAACAAGTGCAGCCACGGACCCTCGTAGCGATGGCCGCGCAGATGCCAGCCGTTGTGAATAACGATTATTGGACGACCTTTTACGGTCAATTTTTTACAGATGTTTTGTGGAGTAGAAAGTAAATGTCATTTTTAATGGAAAATATTTCCATGTTAATAGCCATGATGGGCACAGGTGTGGTTGCAGGATTGCTGGCAGGGTTGTTGGGCGTCGGCGGCGGGATCGTCATTGTGCCAGTTTTGTTTTTCCTCTATCAAGGATTGGGCGTGAGCGCGGACTCGGCTATGCTCGTTGCAACAGCGACGTCTTTGGCTACGATTATTCCCACCTCGATCAGCTCCATTCGCTCACACAAGGCGAAAGGCAACGTTGATTTTGATCTATTAAAACAACTTGGTTTCTTTGTTTTCATCGGCGTTCTGGTTGGCAGTTATGTCGTCACGCAAGTGGAAGGTGAATGGCTCACGCTTTTGTTTGGCGTCATCGCGACCCTTTCCGCAATCAATATGCTGGTTGGCCGCAAAGAAGCCCTGTTCTCTTCTCTGCCGGGTAAATTGGGTCGTGGCATTATTGGTTACTGCATCGGCTTTTTCAGCAGCATGGTCGGCATTGGTGGCGGTACACTCACGGTCCCCACACTTACGTTCTGCAATTACCCCGCACACAAAGCAGTGGGCACAGCAGCGGCAGTGGGCTTGATCATTTCACTCCCTGCTGCGGTGACAATGCTAATCTTTGGACAAAGCCCTTCTGACGCTCCGTTCGGCACCGTCGGTTTGGTTAACCTCATTGGTTTTGCGTTTATCGTTCCTTTGACCGTATTGTTTGCGCCAGTTGGTGCTGGCATCGCAAACAAATTAGATGCCGCGAAGCTCAAAAAAGTGTTTGCCGTCGTATTAATCATTACAGGTCTACGCATGCTGTATCAGGTTTTGTTTTAAGCCCGTTTTAACATCAGCTCGTTTTGTTTAAGACCTTATCGCGTTAGCGAACACCGACTTTAGAATCCTTATAGGAGCGCATACATGCAACCTCTATCATTACCACCCAGATTGCTCATGGGGCCGGGGCCAATCAATTGTTACCCGCGAGTATTGACCGCGATGTCGACACAATTGGTCGGACAATATGATCCAGCAATGACAAACTATATGAATGAGGTCATGTCGCTTTATCGCCAGGTATTCAACACCCAAAACGAGCAAACCTTTTTAATAGATGGTACGTCCCGAGCTGGAATAGAAGCCGCCATCGTTTCGATCTTAGAGCCTGGCGATAAAGTGCTGGTGCCAATCTTCGGACGATTTGGTCACCTACTCGCAGAAATAGCAGAACGCGCCGACGCAGATGTTCACACAATAGAAGCACCTTGGGGTGAAGTCTTCAAACCAGAACAGATTGAAGAAGCCATCAAAAAAGTGAAGCCAAAATTACTTGCGATTGTTCAAGGTGATACGTCTACGACCATGCTTCAACCGCTTGATGAACTCGGCGCGATTTGTCGTGCTCACGATGTGCTTTTTTATACCGATGCGACCGCTTCGATAGCCGGTAATCCATTTGAAACGGACAAATGGCAGGTCGATGCCGTTACGGTTGGCTTACAGAAATGTCTCGGCGGCCCTTCAGGCAGTGCCCCTATCACCATGAGTGAGCGTTTTGTTCAGCACGTCCGCAAACGTCATCATGTCGAAGCAGGCATTCGGGATGCGCATCACCAAGACGCTAAAGGTCAACGCATTCGCTCGAACTACTTTGATCTATCTATGATTATGGATTACTGGGGCGAAGAGCGACTTAATCATCATACAGAAGCGGCCACTATGCTATTTGGCGCACGAGAGTGCGCACTCGCCTTGTTATCAGAAGGTCAAGAGAAGGTTCTAAAACGCCACAAGCTGGCTGGCGACGCCATGCTCGCGGGTGTGCAAGCAATGGGACTGACACCGTTTGGCGACCTACAACATAAAATGACGAATGTTGTCGGCGTCAGTATTCCTGATGAGGTCGATGGGGAATCCATCCGCAAAACGCTACTCGATACGTTTAACATTGAAATCGGCACCAGTTTTGGCCCATTAAAAGGCAAAATATGGCGTATCGGTACGATGGGCTATAACGCTCGTCAAGATGCCGTCCTACATACGCTACAATCATTAGAAACCGTATTACGTCGTGGTGGATGTAAACTGCCATTAGGTGACGCAATCGACGCGGCCATGTCTGTTTATTGCGACGAGAAATAATATGACGTCATTCAGCGAAATTAGGTATGCCAGTCTAGCAAAGCAAGTCATGCAACGTTGTGATGAACTGGGGAAAATCAGTCAATGCAGCGACTATCTCGATCGTCGCTACTTAACGACCGAGCATAAAGCTGCCAATGCTTTGGTCGGAGGCTGGCTTCAAGACGCAGGAATGACCACTTGGCAAGACGAAGCAGGGAACCTTTGGGGACGCTATGAAAGTAAAAAGCCTGACGCTAAGCGTTTTATTTTAGGAAGCCATTTAGACACGGTTCCTAATGGCGGAAAATACGATGGCATGCTGGGCGTCATTGCTCCTCTCACCTTGATCAAAGCGTTTAATCAATACGGTATCGAGTTTCCGTTTCATCTAGACATCGTCGGATTTGGCGACGAAGAAGGCACGCGATTCAGCTCAACGTTATTAGGCAGCAGGGCACTAACAGGGCAATGGGAAAAAGACTGGGAACACGTCGAAGACGACGACGGCATCAGCCTTAAACAGGCGCTAGAAGAATTCGGATTGGCATTCGACTCAGTCCTTAACGCAGCCATCGACAAAACAAACTTGTTGGGCTATTTGGAGCTGCATATAGAGCAAGGTCCCGTCCTAGAAAACCAAAATATGCCTGTTGGCATTGTCAGCGGTATTGCTGGGGCAAAGCGCTTTGATTTCACCGTACAAGGCATGGCGGGACACGCTGGCACGGTACCAATGCCACTTAGACAAGATGCACTTTGCGCCACCAGTGAAATGATCTTAATGGTAGAGAAAATCGCCACGCAACAGGACATTGTTGCAACCGTGGGGCGTATTGCTAACCGACCAAATGGCGTCAACGTCATCTCAGGTCTGACTGAATTCTCGCTAGACATTCGCAGCGCATCCGATGACAAACGCGAAGCAGCGTTAGACGACATTCTTAAAGGATTCCAACACATTGCAACAAAGCGCAATGTCACGCTGTCATCCAAACAAACACACAGTGCCAGCGCCGTTCACTGTGATGGTGCACTTCAATCAATCCTGAAAGAGGCAATCAGCGAATCGAACTATTCGCCATTAACACTGCTTTCAGGAGCGGGTCACGATGCGATGGCGATCGCAGATATTTGCCCCGTTGCTATGTTGTTTATGCGCTGTGAGAAAGGCATTAGTCATCACCCAGCGGAAGCCATCATGGAAAGCGACGTCGAGGTAACTCTGGAAGTATTAGGTCGAGCGCTGCGTAAAATTGAAGTGTAAGCGATAAGAAGAACAATGTAGATAAAGACACTCAAGATATTCTTACGAGCGCTGCCATCACAACAAAAACTGAGAAGCAGAGAGAGACTATGAACATCACACGAATCTACAACGACGCTGATGGCAGTAGCCATTTCGGTGAACTAAACATTGCGTTAAAAGAGGGTGGAGCGATTGGCTTCTTGTCTGAAAAATTTCCCGCTGGAAACATCATTTTTCGAGAAACGCCTGCCGACTATGATTTCAAATGGCACCCTGCTCCTACTCGACAGTTTGTATTCATAATAAAAGGTCGGTGCGAGTTTACGGTTTCTTCTGGGGAAACGCGCCAGTTTAGTGGTGGCGATTTAATTCTATTGGAAGATACACAAGGCCAAGGCCATTGTAGCAAGGCCCTGTTTAACGAAGTACGCCATTCAATTTTCGTGACTGTGCCGGAAGAAGTGGTTTTCGACTAACGTTGCTCTCAACAAGGCTACAACAACTATTTCTCAGGGGTCATTTAACATCCTAGCGTTTTACAACTTCGCTCCCACTATTCAGGTTGATCGAACTTAAACCGCTTATAAACAACGGCAACCCTTGGTAGTAAAAACATACATGCCATGCTAATAAAAGAGGCCTCAATAAGGCCTCTTTTAGCTTCTAACCAGTCAATCTAGACAATTTACTAGGCTTTTAGCGTAAATGCCTCAGACAATGCTTTTCTTAGCGCCTCATCCATATCAGCGTCTTTCATCTTGCCAGCTTCGGAATCAAATACATCGTAGAACTTAGGTACTGATAAGGTTGCTTTTACGTCCGCCGCAAAATAAGGCGCTGAACCTTTCGCAGCGGCTAACACACTCGCACCGCCCATTGAGCCAGGAGAAGACGCCATCATGATCATAGGTTTGTTCTGGAAAACCTTCATATCAATGCGTGACATCCAGTCAAAGATGTTTTTATAGGCCGATGAGTAAGAGCCATTGTATTCAGCAAAGGAAATGATAACGCCGTCTGCTGCCCCAATTTTGTTAAAGAACTGAGTCGCCAATTCTGGCATGCCTTCTTCGTTGCGCTCTACGCTATAGATCGGCATTTCGTAATCGTTAAGGTCTAGAATTTCAACCTCGGATGCGTCAACTAAAGACGCAGCGTACGTCACCAACTGCTTGTTGATGGACGTTTTGCTGTTAGATCCTGCAAAAGCGAGTAGTTTCATGTTCTCTCCATTTAAATATCTTAAAACACCAGTAAATTCTGGCTTATCTATAACAACCACTATAAAAGAATCGTCGTGACAGATTAACGTCACTGCGGTTAACTCTTTGTTTCCGTAGGCTCAATAATATTGGCGCATATTGAGACACGCCCTACCGCTTTGGAGGATGGTTCTCCATCCAATGCTTGGCAATATCACAGCGTCTAGTAATCCAAACCCCTTCATGAGATTGAACATAATCCAAAAAGCGCTTTAATCCCATAAAACGACTCGGCTTGCCAACCGTTCGACAATGCAGTCCTATCGACATCATTTTTGGTGCAGATGCACCTTCATCGTACAGGCAATCAAAGCTGTCTCGAAGATAATCAAAGAATTCAGTGCCATGACTAAAACCATAAGGCGACGAAAAACGCATGTCATTACAGTCTAGCGTATAAGGAATAATCAGGTGGGGCTTCGTTTTAGTCTGATCTTCGTAGTGAGGAACTTCCGTCCAAAAGGGTAAATCATCACCGTAATAATCAGAGTCGTATTGCAACTGTGGCTGTTCGGATACTAGCTTACGTGTGTTGGGAGAATCCCGTCCGGTATACCAACCAATTGGCTTAACGCCAGTCACCTCTTCGATAAGAGCCAATGCCTCGCGCATGTGCTCTCGCTCTTGCTCGATGGGCATGTCTTGGTAGTGAATCCATTTCAGACCGTGACAGACGACTTCATGCCCGCCCTCTACAATGGCTTTCGCGACCTCAGGGTTTCGCTGTAAAGCCGTTGCAATCGCAAAAATGGACAGAGGTAAACCGCGCTTCTCGAATTCGTTGAGAATACGCCATACCCCAGCGCGCGAGCCGTATTCATACAGTGACTCCATGCTCATATGACGATCTTTGTATGGTTGAGCGCCAAAAATATCAGATAAGAAGGTTTCAGCATGTTCGTCTCCATGAAGCACACAGTTTTCTCCGCCTTCTTCAAAGTTCAGAACAAACTGTAGCGCAATGCGCGCACCATTGGGCCACTCCACTTGCGGCGCTTCGTTTCGACCATAGCCTTTATAATCCCGCTCTAGATAATTTTTCATATAATCACCACCCTGTCTCAATATGAAAATATAAGCAAAAAACAAACCAAATGGTCAGCTTTAAGAGCAAAAAAATGCCCGCATTACACAATGTAAAGCGGGCATCTTATGTTTCTGAGTTGTGACTTAAATTAGTGGGCTAACATCACCAAATAATCTGGAGCCACCGCTCTAAAATCAATAGACATCGTAATGCTTAGAGCTGTTACTGTGATGATGGAAAAGAAGAACACCTGACGTGCCCAGCCATTCACATCGATATCTTTACGATATCCGCGTAGTGCCATTGCCAACCACCATAAGCTGGTTGCAGCAGCCACTACCATAAATCCAATGCCAACATAGCCCGTCAAAGGTAACAAAGCGGTCACCAATCCAAACACGGCGATATAAAGCACAATATGATGCTTGGCTTTTTGGATTCCTTCTGCAACAGGTAATACAGGAATACCTGCAGCGGCATAATCCTTATATCGGAAGATAGCGATCGCATAAGAGTGAGGCATTTGCCACAAACTGAACATCACTAACAAAATCGCTGCAGCAGCGTCAAATTGACCTGTTACAGCGCAGTAACCCACAACGGGAGGAACTGCTCCGGACAAACTACCTACCAACGTACCGTAAACGGAATGACGTTTAAAATACAAGCTGTAGAGTCCGACGTAAACGAAATAACCGAAAGCCGCAAAAAACACAGCAACTTGGTTGGTGAAATAGGCCAGCATCGCAAAACCAATTACTCCCAACACAATGCCGTGTGCAAGCGCGGCTTTTAAAGACATCTCACCTGTTACAGTGACACGGTTTCGCGTACGTTGCATCTTCGCATCAATATCTCGGTCGATACAGTTATTCACTGCACAGCCTGACGCTACTACCAAAGACAAGCCTATGACAGTAACCAGCATCAAGAACCAATCGATATCGCCACGGGCAGCTAGAAAAAAGCCGCCCGCAACCGAAATCAAATTGCCCATAATGATGCCGGGCTTCGTGACCTTTAGATAACGGTCAAAAACAGAATGACCGTTATCTTTTTGCGAGGATAAAGTTCGCTTAGTCATCAATACTGCCTAGTACATCATCATCAATACAGATTCGTAGATAATCCAAATAGACAATGCTACGACCATAATGATAATAATGGCGGTAAAGATGAAGGACAACGTATCCAGCTTACCTTCTTTCGTAAAGTTCAAGTGCAAGAAGTACTTCAAATGTACGAAGATCTGAACAACGGCTGTTACAACAATAACAGCGAACAAAGTTGCGCGATCGAAAGCACTTGTCATAACGGCCCAGAAAGGAATGACGGTCAAAACAACCGACAATACAAAGCCAACGACATATGAACTTACGCTACCGTGAGCGTCATGTGAATCGTGATCATGCTGACTCATTTACATAGCTCCCATTAAGTAGACGAAAGAGAATACACAAATCCAGATAACGTCTAGGAAATGCCAGAACAAGCTTAAGCAGCTTAAGCGAGTCACTGTGCGGCTTTCTAGCCCGCCTTTAGATACTTCGCAGAACATCACGATGATCCAAATCATACCAGCGGTAACGTGGAATCCGTGAAGGCCAACTAATGAGAAGAAGGCTGTCAGGAATGCACTCTTATCAGGACCGTGCCCAGCGTGGATCAAGTGATGGAATTCATAGACTTCCAAGCCTAGGAAGACTGCACCAAAGACAAAAGTGACCGCTAACCAAAATAGCGTGCCGCCTTTATTCTTTTTGTAAGCGCTAATCATCGCAAAGCCGAACGTAATCGAACTAAACAACAGTGCAGCAGTACCGCCACCAACCAATGTTAAGTCGAAAATATCCTTACCTGATACTCCGCCTGCAGTGTTCATAAAGAGCACTGCATATGTAGCGAAGAAACATGAGAACAGAATGCAGTCTGTCATCAGGTAGATCCAGAAACCGAACGTGGTATTACGACCGGTATCGTGGTGCTCTTCGTGGTGCGCATCAGCATGCGCAGACATGTTAGTACTCATGATTACCCCTTAGCCACGTTGTCCAGGTGAGCGTTCTCGATACGAGCCACTTCATCTGGTTGTACGTAGTAGTCAGTATCTTTCGCGTAAGCACGCATGATAAAGGCTACGATTAGACCGATGAAACTTGCACCCGCTAACCACCAAATGTGCCAGATCATAGCGAAACCAAATGCCGTTGCGATTGCACCCATAATTGGGCCAGCATTTGTGTTGCTTGGCATATGAATAGGCTCATAACTTTCTTCGCGCTTGTACGCGGTGCCTTTTTCTTTCATGTCAGTAAACGTATCGATGTCGTCAACATGTGGAATTTTAGCGAAGTTATAGAACTGTGGCGGAGAAGACAAAGACCATTCCAACGTGTGGCCATTCCATGGATCGCCCGTTTTGTCCAAGTTCTTGTCTTTTTGAATAAAACCAAGAATAAGTTGAACAAACTGAGCAGCAATACCCAATGCAATGATGAACGCACCGCCAGCTGCAATGTATAGCCAGATGTTCCAGTCAGGGTTATCCGTGTGGTTTAGACGACGAGTCATACCTAGGAAACCAAGTACATACAAAGGCATGAAAGCGACGAAGAAACCAATGAACCAACACCAGAAAGAGAACTTACCGATCTTAGGATTCAAGTGGAAGCCCATTGCTTTAGGGAACCAGAATGCAAAACCTGCAAGGTAACCGAATACCGCACCACCAATAATCGTGTTATGGAAGTGGGCAATTAGGAACAAGCTGTTATGCAATACATAGTCAGCACCAGGAATCGCTAGTAGAACGCCCGTCATACCACCAACAGAGAAGGTGATGATGAAACCGATTGTCCAAAGCATTGGCGGTTCCATACGAACACGACCTTTGTACATGGTAAACAACCAGTTGAACAACTTCACACCTGTTGGTACGGCAATGATCATGGTCATAATACCGAAGAAGGCGTTAACGCTCGCACTGGATCCCATCGTGAAGAAGTGATGCAACCATACGATAAAGCCAAGGATGGAAATCGCGCCACTGGCGTATACCATCGACTTGTAGCCGAACAATCGCTTACCGGTATACGTCGAAACAATTTCCGAGAAGATACCAAACGCTGGCAATACCAGAATGTATACTTCTGGGTGACCCCAAGCCCAAAACAGGTTGATGTACATCATTGAGTTTCCACCTAAATCATTCGTGAAGAAGTGGAAATCAAGATAACGATCAAGCGTTAGCATCGCTAGCGCTGCTGTTAAGATAGGGAAAGATGCAACGATCAGTACGTTGGCCCAAGTACAGGTCCAAGTAAAAATCGGCATTTGCATTAGTTTCATGCCTGGTGCACGCATCTTGATAACAGTTACCAAGAAGTTAACACCCGTTAGCGTTGTACCGATACCAGATATCTGGAGAGCCCAGATATAGTAGTCGACCCCGACACCGGGACTGAATTCAAGACCAGACAATGGCGGATAAGCTACCCAACCCGTCATGGCAAATTCACCAAGCCCCAAAGAGATGTTTACTAGAACAGCACCTGAAACGGCTAGCCAGAATGACAAGTTGTTCAGGAATGGGAATGCCACATCTCGTGCGCCAATTTGCAACGGTACAACAATGTTCATCAAACCGATCATAAATGGCATCGCCATAAAGATGATCATGATAACACCGTGTGCGGTGAAAATTTGGTCATAGTGATGAGGAGGCAGATAACCCTCGCTACCATTCGTCGCCACAGCAAGCTGTGTACGCATCATGATGGCGTCAGCAAAACCACGGATCAGCATCACGAACGCGAGAATGATGTACATGATACCTAGACGTTTATGGTCAACAGACGTTAACCATTCGCGCCATAGCCATCCCCACTTTTGCAATTTAGTGATAAGGCCAAACAAGGCCGCACCACCGATCGCAATCACGATCAACGTACCGATAACGATAGGATCGTGTGGGATTGAATCCCAGGATAGTTTACCTAACAAGTTCATTAGTGAGACGCCTCTTCAGTTTTAGGGGCTATACGCTCAGGCAGCACAACACCTTCCGGTTTTGTTGCGCCGTATTCAGGCTTACCGTAGAAATCGATACGACCCATATCGCCCATGTATTCCCAGATGATGTCGAAGAACAAACCATCTTTCACAGTACCGAAATACTCAACAGGGTGATATTCAGTCGGTTCAACAAGTTG
Organism: Marinomonas mediterranea MMB-1; assembly: GCF_000192865.1. Lineage (NCBI taxonomy): Bacteria > Pseudomonadati > Pseudomonadota > Gammaproteobacteria > Oceanospirillales > Oceanospirillaceae > Marinomonas > Marinomonas mediterranea. The sequence goes on along the minus strand of NC_015276.1, from coordinate 161,208 downwards.
CTCATAGCGCTCAGTTGTAAGCGCTTCACCACTTGCTTTTACCTTCTCAACCCAAGCGTTGAAGTCTTCTTTCGTTGGCGTTGCAATTGCTTTGAACTTCATGCCAGTGAAACCATGACCAGAGTAGTTCGCAGAAAGTCCGTCGAACGTACCTGCTTCATTAGCAATCAGGTGCAGTTTGGTTTCCATGCCCGCCATTGAGTAGATTTGACTACCCAGTTGCGGAATGAAGAAAGAGTTCATAGTACCTGCAGAAGTAATCTTAAACTCAACTGGCACATCTTTAGGGAAAGCCAGTTCATTGACAGTCGCAATACCTAGATCTGGATAAATGAACAACCATTTCCAGTTCATAGACACGACTTCAACCGTCATGTGATCTTCGTCAGATTCAATGGGTTTATATGGGTTCAACGCATGCGTTGATTTGTAAGTGATAACCGCCAAAATAACGATAATGACGATTGGAATACCCCATACAACAGCTTCGATTTTAGTAGAGTGGTCCCACTTTGGTTCGTAAGCCTCACCACTGCCTTCGCGGTATTTCCATGCGAAGTAAAGCGTCATAAGGATTACTGGGATAACTACAAGCAGCATCAGGATAGTCGCTGTAATGATCAGCTCTTTCTCCTGAGCACCGATTGAGCCTTTCGGGTCCAGCACTCCACCTTGACAGCCTGCTAGCAATGCTACCAATGCCGCCAACGCGATTTTACTTAAGTTACGAGTTAACAAGAGATTCATCCTCTAACCCTATTATTTACAAAGGCTGCAAACCTAAAGGATTGCAGGCGTTCGGTCCGACCGGTAGCCGGAAACTTCCAAACCCAACGTAACACCTCATTTCATTCATCCTATATAAAAACGCCATAAAGGATGATCCAGATCACATAGGGAATGATTATTCCTTATACGAACTGAATAGAAATTTGGTACACGTTAAGCGGAAAAAGGTGGCGCTCGGGTGGAATGTAGCCTTCGATGAAAAGAGGGTTTTACCTCTTCATTTAGCACTACATATCCCACACTTTCAAATGGTTGAAAGAGCGCAATTTGCTCGCTGTTCATGACGAACCAGCAAACAAACATAAATAGGCTGATGACACCCCAGAAAATGTACAGGGCGTATATAGGAATGTCCTTAAGGACACTATGGAAGAAATCACTGGGGTCATAAAAGCCGCAATGAGGAAATATGATCAAGTTGGCCGTAACAACAGCATATACAAATGCATACAGGCGAGCGCCCCACTTCGCATTGCGAAGGGGCTGAATCCACTCGTTTGTGCTGCTCTGCATGAATGTATTCGCCATAATAGCTCTCACGACCTACTCTAAACTCTGTCCGCGACAAATTTCCGTTAATTGTTTGAATAATTTGATTTACGGAATTTATTTCGAGGAAGTGTACACATTTGTCGCCATTTGCTCCAGTTAAGATTTGAATATTGCGGCTTTTTCGTGCGTTTTTATTCGTAAACAGACCAAATTACACTTAATTGTTAAGACACTTAAAAAAACACATGAAAAAGTTTCAACAATATTGCGTTTCTATGTAACAATATTTTAGATATGTTATGACATAACATTTAACGTTAAATTTACGCCTCTAACTCTGTTTGATATTTATACAGAATTAGATACGATCTTTTTTCAATAAGGGTTTACCAAAAATGTCTTTTAAAAAGATGAATGCGGCACTAGCCAGCTTAATCATTCTCTTCGCATCAAATGCTCACGCCGAAGCGCCGACTCCTGAGAATACTATCAAGGTTAACGCAGCCTTTGAATTTAACAGTATCGATCCGTCCGTTAGCGGCTATTTATATACACGCATGCAGGTTTTAGAGACATTAATCGATGTCGATGCCGACGGAAAGTTACAAGCAGGACTTGCCACCTCTTGGTCAACCTCTCGTGATGGGCTGACATGGCGTTTGCAACTCCGCGATGACGTTCTTTTCCATAATGGTGACGCTATGACAGCGAAAGACGTCGTCAGTAGCCTCAACGTTGCAAAAAGAAAGCAAGGCCCACTTCGTTCTGCTCCTATCGCCGATATAAGCATGGGCGACACAGCACAAGAAGTCGTTATTACTTTAACAACACCTTATAAAGTACTTGGCGCTGCCTTGGCGCATTATTCTGCCTCTATTCTTCCTGCTGGAAAATACAACTTCGAAGACAAGTTGACCGAGCTAGTGGGAACAGGACCTTACAAACTTTATGAATTTAAGCCACCTCACAAACTGGTCGTAGAAAAATTTGATCAGTATTGGGGACAAATGGCCTCAATGCCTTTCGCGAGCTATTTAACGGGACACCGCGCAGAAGCTCGCGTACTTCAGGCTCGTAGTGGACAATCGGATATCGTCTTTGGCTTGGACCCAGCGGCAGCTCCAATGCTAGCTCGATCAAATAAAGTCGAGATTATTAAATCGAAACTACCGCGTACACTTGTACTGAAGGTCAATGCTGCCCACCCTTACCTAAAAGAGATTGAAGCTCGTCAAGCGCTAAGCATGGCAATTGAGCGTAAGGGTATTTCTATGGCCGTTCTTAGAACGCCAGATTCAGCAACCACTCAATTGCTGCCGCCTTCAATGTCCGATTGGCATATCTCTGACGCGCCTAGCTTAGACAAAAACCTAGACAAAGCGCGTGCGCTTCTTGAGCAAATTGGCTGGAAACGAAACAGCGATGGTATGTTTGAGCGCGATGGCAAGCCATTCGCACTTCGTCTAATTACGTATGCAGATCGCCCAGAATTAACCACGGTTGCTACTGCACTGCAAGCACAATGGAAAAAGCTTGGCGTTGACTTGAAAGTGGACATCACCAACTCCAGTGCGATTCCAGCAGGACATCAAGATGGAACACTGAACCTAGCACTTATTGCCCGTAATTACGGTTTTATTGTTGACCCTCTGTTAACACTGATTAAAGACTTCGGACAAGAATCAGGTGGCGATTGGGGGTCAATGAACTGGCACAATCCGCAAATTCAAGTCGCGCTTAAAGGTTTGGTAAACGAAAATAACCCTGATCGTTACCGAGCAACCGCTCAAGCCTTTGCTGAAGCCGTCGCTACAGAATTGCCTGTCATTCCGATTGCTTCTTACACTCAACAGACGTCCGTTAATAAACGCATTGAAGGCTTTCGTTTTGATCCATTCGAACGTAACTTCTACCTGAACAAGATAACCATTAAGTAACCTATGAAAGACCTGTTATTTAAACGTTGTATACAGCTCATTATGGTTGCTTGGGGGGTCGGGACGCTGACCTTTATTCTGATGCGTTCGCTTCCGGGTGACATGGCGTATCGATTGGCTGCCAGTCGATACGGTCAGGATAATTTCGACTCATCAACTGCCGAGCTCATTCGCCACGAACTCAAATTAGACCAAAGTGCATGGAGTGCTTACTTCTCATGGTTAGGCGATTTACTTCAGCTAAACCTTGGTAATTCAATGGTCAGTGACTTACCCGTTATGGACACACTTTCTCACATGCTAGGGCATTCATTGCTTTTAGCCGGAGTCGGCATGGCCATAGCAATACTGTTGGCGTTTCCATTGGGCCTTTGGGCTGCAAAATACGGAGGCTGGGCGGACAGACTCACTCTGCTTTTTTCCACGTCTGTCAGAGCGTTACCTGTGTTTGTCATAGGCGTATTGCTTATACTGGTCTTTTCACTGGAACTTGAATTGCTGCCCGTTGCAGGCTTTGGTACACCCGCTCATCTGATTCTCCCTTCGCTGGCGCTGGCTATCTCGTTGGCGGCGGTTTCAAGTCGAATCATACGCAACGAAGCCAAACGTGTTTTCGATTCATCATTCTTTGAGTTCGCTCAGATCAAAGGTTTGTCTACTCGAAAAGCTTTTCAAAGACACGGATGGAGAAACCTACTAGTCCCTGTTATAGCCTTTTTTGCCATTCAGTTGATTACTGTTGTGGAAGGCGTTGTGATGATCGAATCATTGTTCTCTTGGCCAGGGATCGGGCATGGGCTTGCACATGCTATTTTCGCCAGAGACATTCCTATTATTCAGGGTGCTGCCTTGCTTATGGGCATTATGTTTGTCGTGCTTAACACGCTCGTAGACATAATCAGCTATTACTTGGACCCTCGAATTAAGCAAGAGTTTTCAGAATGATGTATACAGAAGCGAATTCACCTCCGACCCCGACGTTCAGACCTACTAATAGAGTGAAAAAAACGTTCCGTTCAGCGACGTCCCAACAGTGGTTTGGTTTCGCGATCCTCGCGACCTTACTGATATTTTCGTTCTTAGCCCCGTACTTTGCCTCCGTTGACGGTGCCGAACAAGATTTGGGCGCTATTTTAACCCCACCTAACGCAGAGCACTGGCTCGGTACCGACCATTTTGGTCGCAGTATGTGGGTTCGCCTTGCAGATGCCATCGCACTGTCGTTTGGTCTTGCCGCATTGTGTGTCCTTACTGCTTCGACAGCAGGTATAGCACTGGGCGTAATGTCCGCATGGTTCCCAACCCGCTTTGGAAAGGTTGTCGAATTACTCACAACCATTTTGCTCGCCTTACCAGGCCTAGTACTGGTTTTGATTTTTGCCGCGATCGTACCCGGCTCCTTCTGGATGCTTTACTTTGCGATCGCACTGATCCAATGGGTGGAATACTACCGAGTCGTACGAGCAATCTGCCAACCACTTATTCATTCGCCCGAAATGGAAGCATCACAGCTGATGGGATTCGGTCGTTGGTATTGCTTTAAACGCCATTTACTGCCCGCGATCTTACCTCAAGTGCTCACCATTGCAGCCTTTGGTGCGGCAAATGCCATCTTGATGATGGCGTCGTTGGGTTTTGTCTACGTCGGTATTCAACCGCCGCTTGCAGAGCTGGGCTTGATGACCGTTGAGCTTTTCCCATACTACAGCGACGCTCCTTGGTTACTCGCGGAACCCTTAGTCAGTCTTGCAGCTATGGTTCTTGGTTGTCAGCTGCTAGGGAGACGTAACGCATGAGCCTTTTAACCATCTCGAATGTGTCGGTTTATGTCGGCGACACTCAATTACTTGCTCCCGTGACGCTTACGCTGCAAGAAGGCGAACGCCTTACTATTTTAGGGCAGACAGGTTCCGGAAAAAGTCTTTTAGCCCAAGCTATCATGGGGAATCTGCCGAAAGCACTCACACGACGTGGCCAAATCGACCTTTTCGGAAAAACCAATCTTTCGCTTAAGGAACAAAAGGCTATGTGGGGCAAACACATCAGTATGCTTCCGCAAGAACCTTGGAACTCGTTAGACCCCTTGATGAGCGCCGAACGCCAGTTAACCGACACAGAATACTATGTGGCCGGAAAGACATGGTCGACCGCGTTATCCGATTCACTCGCAAAGCTGAAAAAGCTGGGGTTAGGTCACATCGGCCAAAAACGTGTCGACCAACTGTCTGGCGGTATGGCTCAACGTGTTGCCATTGCCTGCGCAACTGCTGGCGGCGCAAAGCTTGTCATCGCAGATGAACCAACAAAAGGCTTAGATGTGTCTCGTCGTGATCAAGTTGTTGCTTCATTAAAAGAGCAAACTGAGGGCGGCGCTCTACTGACGATCACGCATGACGTTGCCGTTGCAAGACAGTTGCCCGGTAAGCTCATGGTCGTAAAAAATGGACAGGTTGTTGAGCAAGGCGAATCAAGCGACATTCTTTCGAACCCCGCTCACGATTTTACCAAAGCACTGATTGACGCAGACCCTTTGCAATGGCCTAACAGTGAAAACTCGCCTTCAAGCCAAGAAAAGCTGATTTCTGCGGACGCTATTTCCGTCAAGCGAGGTAAACAAACGCTCTTTAATGGTCTCTCTCTCGATATCCATAAAAACGAGATTGTTGGCATTGTAGGCGACAGTGGTTGTGGCAAAAGTACATTAGGAGACACGTTACTTGGGCTATTGCCCGTCGAAAGTGGAAGTGTCGTAAAGCATGAGACGACTCAGCCGCAACGCTGGCAAAAACTCTATCAAGACCCGACGGCCTCGGTCACGCATTCAGTTTCATTACAAACACTATTAGAGGATCTCATTAAGTTACATAAATTAAATGCAAGTAAAGCCACGCCGCTTATGAAACGCTTAGGGCTAACCCATGAGCTGATGCAACGTACAGCATCGGAAGTGTCAGGAGGGGAACTACAGCGTTTTTGTTTGCTGCGCGCCTTGATGCTAGAGCCTGTGTTTTTATTTGCGGATGAGCCGACCTCACGTCTTGATCCGTTAACTCAAAAAGACGTCAGTGAACTACTGGTTCAAGTGGCGAAAGAACAAGGCTGTAGTGTTGTACTCGTCAGCCATGACCCAAATATGATCGAAAAACGTTGCGACCGAGTCATCCGGCTCTAAACACGATCATCGGAACCTTGCAGAGGGTGTTTGTCACCTTCTTTTCGCGGGCAATTTTTGCCCGCTTTTTTTATGCTTATCACAAATGCAGAGTGATTCAGTGTCCACCGGTTTTAGAAAATAAGTTGATCACCACTACTCCGCCGAGAATCATCGCTATGCCAATAAACGCTGGTGCATCAAGCTTCTGCTCAAATAAAACCCAACCTAAAAGAGCCGTGAGTACAATGCCAAGCCCCGCCCAGATAGCATAAGCAATGCCTACGGACATCGATTTCAACACCACCGATAAAAAATAAAATGCAACAGAATAACCAATCACGACAATCACACTCGGCACCAAGCGGCTAAAGCCATCACTGGCCTTTAAAGCAGTCGTCGCCATCACTTCAGCACCAATGGCAATAATAAGAAACAACCACGTTTTCATGTCGCCCACCTCTTTAATATTTATTATCTGAATTTAAATACTTATTGTCTGAATTAAGGAGTAACCTCACTCTATCACGGCGTGGTGAAAAGCTTAGCATTGGTCGCGACATAAAAATTTGCGTATCAATCGGGATCTATCAACAATACGATTCGAGGAACTTTTCTTTCTATTGCTGTCAGATTGAAGTACGAACGCCGTTTAAAACCCGCTCTTGGAAATCAGTGTTGATATGAAAGCATTCGCCCAACGTGTTTCTCTTATGACTCTATGCACTATCGCTGTCACTGCGTGCAGCGTTCCAGAAGATATTCGTCAGAATCAGGAAAAAACAGATCAAGTATTAGAAACGCCCGATTTGGTAAAAACGGCTTATGTTGACGCGCAGAATTCATTCGGGCCATACCGTTTGCACTACATGAGTAATGACCTACACAAAAAATTCCGAAACACCGTTGTTTTCGTACACGGGACACCCGGGAGTTGGTCGAGTTTTTCCAAATACTATTTAGAAAAAGATTTAGAACAAGAGTTCCGACTCATCTCCGTAGATCGACCCGGTTGGGGCGCATCAGGTTATGCGGGAGATTCTTTTCCTATCTCGTTGCAATCTCAGGCCACACTGATAAAACCGATGCTCAAAGCAATTTGGAGCCTGAATGACGAGCAAAAGTTCACCTTAGTCGGGCATTCGCTAGGCGGATCACTTGTTCCCTTACTGGCGGCGGAATATCCTGAATATGTCAAAAACGTCATCATTCTCGCGGGTGATATTGACCCAGAGCTCGCTGCTGCTAGATGGTATAATCACGTTTTAGATTGGGTACCATCGGCGTTAATTCCAGACATGTGGAAGCATTCAAACGACGAAGTCCTCGCCCTTTCGGACAGTCTTGAGAACAGCCAAAGTAAATTCAAAACACTCACACAACCCGTTTTGGTCTTGCAAGGCACAGACGACGAGTTAGTCCGGCCAGGAAATGCACCTCTGGCACCTAAGCTGTTTGAAAATGCATCTGTCGAGGTGAAATGGCTAGAAGGCGCAAGCCACATCATAAACCTAACGCACGTAGATGATGTGAAAAACGCCATACGCGAACTGGCGCAAAAGGAGACAGACACTCAACCTAACATTTAAGCGCGTCTCAACGAAGTAATATTGATCTTTTTACCACCGCTTTTAGAAAAAGCACGGCCAGAAGCGCAGCACAGATCACTGAAAGCCCGTTTGCCATATCCGAGTGATCGTGGCTATATGCCGGAACAATCGTAATCGATAGCTGTTCAAGCATATAATCTAACAAGAGGCCGAAAGACAATGCGCCTCCTATCACTCCGCCAAGATAACCGAATAAAGCACGTTTTCCGAGTTGGTGGGTTATCACCCCTAATGTGGCGATGTTTGTTGCTGGACCAGCCATCATAAAAACCAAAACTGCGCCGGGAGAAACGCCAGCAAGCATCAAGCCTGCCGCTATGGGAGTAGACGCCGTTGCACAAATATACATAGGCACAGAAATCAGGATCATTACAAGCATGGTCACAAAGCTATCCCCCCATTGAATCAGAAAATCCTTGGGTAAATACGTCTGAATCAATGCTGCGAAACCTAATCCAATTACCAACCATACCACCGTGTTTTCAATTAAATCCCCTGTCGCATAGCCAAAAGCCGATTTGGCTCGCTGGTAAATGCCGGAAGAAGGCGATTTTTCTGCGGTTGAGGTTTTCGAAGCGCAACAGTGAGATGAGCTCTCGCTATTGGCTTTAGGTTCTTCTAATTTCTTTTCTAGTCTCTTTTCTAATTTCTCTGGCGCGTGCTTTTGGGAGCAACAAGACGCTACTGTCGATGAAGAAGAGTGCGACAAGTTCGCCTCTTGATCACCTTTCTCCGATGACTCTACTTGGTTTTTTCCAACTAAAAGTCCCGCAAGAATGGCACTAGACACCGCAGCAATTGGCCGTACAATGGCCATAATAGGCCCCATTAACGCGTAGGAAAGTGAGATAGAATCAACTCCTGTTTCGGGAGTCGACACAAGAAAGGACGTCGTTGCAGCTTTTGATGCGCCAGCCTTGCGAAGTCCGATGGCCGCAGGGATCACGCCACAACTGCAAAGAGGCAATGGCGCACCAAACAAAGCGGCTTTTATCACGGATTTAAGATCGTCTTGTCCAAGCTGGTCTTTCATCCAATTCATAGGAATAAACGCATTCATTAAACCTGCCGCAATAAAACCCAACAACAGCCATGGAGCCGAGATAAGAAACATATTCACAAGCTCATTTAGAAATGCCATACAGACCTCCATCGTCTTCAAGCGTTTGCAAAATTGAACAGTTCAAAGCGCTTTCATCTCCACCGCAACAGGCATCCGACAACACTCTAAGGGAACGCTCAAATGCTTGTAATTCAGAGATTTTGGTCTGAATTTGTGCGCGTTTCAGATCAACCAGCTCTTTAACATCGCCGCAGGCAAAGTCCACCTTATTTTGATCAAGCGAAATCAACTCCTTGATCTCAGCAAGACTGAACCCCACGCTTTTTGCTCTTAATATAAAAGAAAGGGTTTGCTGATCTTTATCCGAATACAAACGATAGCCAGATTCGCTTCGCTTAGACGGTGCCAACAAACCGTTTTTTTCATAAAAACGCAATGTATCTGCGCTTACTCCAAGACGCTTCGCTAATGCTCCAATTTGATAATCCATTTGCCACCTCACACAGTGTTCAATGCAACTAATGCTCAATATGTGAAAGTATAAACCTTGGAGTTATATCCAAGGTCAATGACTGACTATCAATTTGTTCAACACGCATTTTTTACACTTCTAGATTTCAATTAAACAGAATGTAAAGCCCGCGAAGTCGGGTTGTCACTCTCCTCGTTTGAATCGTTGAGCTTCACTTTGCGACGATCGATAATGCCGACTTAACGAGCGATCACGCGCTCGTTTCTCAGCAAGCGTCGCGCCGTTTCTTTCTTGCTCTCTTAAAAGTTTCAAATAGTTGGCTAAGCGTCGTTCATCAAGACTTCCCTGAGCCAAGGCATTCTGTACAGCACACCCTTTTTCAGATTGATGAGAACAATCACTAAAACGACATTGTCCTGCTAAAGAGTGAACATCGGCAAAAGCCTCATTTACACCCGACTCACAATCGCTAAGTTGCAGTTCACGCATTCCAGGCGTATCCAACAATACACCACCGTTAGGGATCATATGCAGGGTTCGTGACACCGTTGTATGTCGGCCTTTATCATCATCGTCTCGGATAGACGCCGTATTCTGTACGGATTCACCCAATAGTCCGTTGATCAAAGTCGATTTTCCGACGCCCGACGATCCCATAACGGCAACGGTATTTCCCGCGGAGCATCCACTTTTTAGAAAAGCGAGGCTGCCTACATCAAGCGCATTAACCGCTTCCACAATTAGCAAAGGGTCTAATGATTGAACCTGCGAAACACAAGCATCCACATCCGTACACAAATCCGCTTTAGTGAGCACAACTGTAGGCTGTGCTCCCGCGTCTTTCACCATCGCTAAATACCGCTCAATACGATTTAAAGAGAAATCGTTATTTAGCGAAGTCGTGATAAAGACCGTATCAACATTAGCGCAAATGTATTGTTCAGAAACCTTTTCTCCCGCCGCTCGACGTGAAAACAAAGACACTCTTTCCAACACTCGATCGATCCTACCGTCTCGCAACAGAACCCAATCACCAACCGTCAAACTGGGTATATCAGATGAATGTAAAGATGAGGTAAGCACACGCTGTTTGCCCTGATCGGAATAAAAATCTAAATGGCCACGATGCTGACCCGCAAGCCGTGCAGGAATACAGTAAGACAATTCTTCAAGGGAAAGTTGTTGTTGGAAAAAAGGAGTCCAACCTAATTGAGATAGAGAGTAAATTTTAGTCATAACAAAGCCCTGATACAGGAAAAACCTGCATCCAAAATGAATCCAAATTAAGACAGAAAGTCTTAAGTTAAGGAAGCCGGGCTATAAAAACGCTAAATTGGCTTAGCGAGCTGCCCGGAAGGTCTTTATTACAATCATGAACACCCTCCAGATAAAAATAATCAGTTGAGCCTTCAATGTAGAGAAGAGTAAGACGTTAGTCAATCACGAAAGGCTGGTTACGTTGGGGTACGTCACATTAATAGGCTGGAGAATATTCAAACTTTCCAAGCCCTAACCCTCCAATAGCATCCTGACCGCAATCACCAAAGGAAGAATAAACACAACCCACTTCGCAATGATTAAATAGCGCCCGGTCGTAATCCTCGCTCCGAGCCACGCTCCGAGCATATTTCCAAACGCCAACAGCAACCCTAACTTCCACCAAAGATGACCAAACAACACCAGCAACAACAGCGATGTGGTATTAATAACCAACATCATTGGCTTTGTTTCGGCAATGGCGGAACGAACACTGGACACATTAAGAATCCGATGCGCGGCAATCATCAAAGGACCCGTTCCAATGCTAACAGCGCCTCCGTAGGCTCCCATAAAAGACCAGACCGCATTTTTCTTAAACGTACTTACGGTTCGTTTCGTATATTTCTCAAACCATGTTTGTGGCATCACTGAATACACAGAAACAAAGATTAAAATATACGGTATTACCACCGAAAGCAGCGCTTTACTTGATGCAAAATCGAGTGATACCGCCCCTATTAGCGAGAAAAAAGAAACCAGAAATAACGTTGCTCGATTGCGACCTTTTTTCTCAAACAAACCATGTTGAAAATAGTGCCTAATCGCTGCGAGCGAACCCAACGCATTTTGAAATTTATTCACCGTAATCGCATTGATAGGAGGGACACCACAGACCATCATACTCGGAATGAGTATCATCCCTCCACCGCCAGAAATAGCGTTCAATACACCAGCAAAAAACGAAACGGCAGACAAGCTAATCAACTGCTCGACCGTCAGACCCTCTATATAAACCATAATCGTCTCAATTATTTTTATTCTAATTCGGCTTCCACACTAGCTCTGAACAACAAGCGCTTTTCATTTCCGAACGCTTTGCGCGCATGTAATGCCCGCCAGTTGTTTACAATCAACATTTGTCCCGCTTTAAGCTTTTCACCTCGATTTTTCATGAACCCTGCTAAGTGAGATTCTAATTGCTCAATGGCATACACTTTCTTAGTAGACATGAGTTCTGGTTTACGATGAAAACCATTACGAATCGCCTTAATTTGAAAACGAATTGAATCATCCGACAGCACAGGCGCGACTTCTAATGGGAGCTCTTTTGACGAATCAACATGAAACGAAGGTGACATGCTGAAAGGAAACTCTGACTGACTCAAGATACTGATAATCTCCCTGCCATTTTCTTTTTCCCTCAGTGAGTCTAACAAGCGGCGATGACTTAAAATGAGATTTTCTCCACCCTGACTCGCTGGCGTGATAGACAGAAAAATCAGATATTTCATAGGGGCAGGATAGTAACTCGCATCCGTATGAAAAGGCGCATCATTTGATTGCTCAGAAAAAGACGGCATCGCTTTGTCGGGCTTAGACTCCACCCTCCAAATTGGTGACTCAGTTTTGCCTCGTTGTACTACTTTACCTAAACGGTTGCCTAATTTAATCAGTTCGCTTTGACAATCCACATCGCACAGTTCAAGCCACTGTGCAGCATCCAATAAGATCGAGCCAGACCCTTTATCTAAAGCAGTTCGGACGTCGGCTAATGACTGATCTTCGGTTAACACCTTTTCGATCGACATAGACATAGGAAGCACGTCAAACGTGCTATCACTCTGATCAACTTGAGTATTCAACATGATAATCGCTCCATCGTTAGCATATTTGAAACATATAACTAGGCACATTTACATTGCCATATCGATGAGACTAATAGATTATTCAATAGATAAATAACGATATTTATACATCAAGATGATTGGAAAAAGAGATCATGAAGAATGAGCAATTACAGGCATTTATTGCAGTAGTCGAAACCGGTACGTTTAGAGCCGCCGCTGACGCGCTTTATAAAACACAGTCAACAATCAGTTTGGCCATTCAAAACTTAGAACAAGAATTCGAGTTTAAATTGTTTAGCCGTGAGACGTACCGACCCACTCTGACACCAGAAGGGAAAGCCTTCTACAAAGAAGCCAAAGCGCTGCTCGTACAAGTACAAAACCTCACGACACTTGGTCACGAGCTTGCTCAGCCCAACGCTCCGAAACTGACAGTTTCTCTCAGCGCACGATGCGCGATTCCACCAATATTAAAAGCTATTTATCATTTTCAAACCGAGAATACCGACATTGATCTCATCATCAACTCCGACCATATGTCTGGGCTTATTGAACGGCTGGATGGCGGCGATTCAGATGTCGCAATCGGCACTCAACATGGCTTAGGAGATCAGTATGAATTTGTTCAGATAACCCAAATACCGATGATCTCCGTTGCCTCGCCCCGTTTATTCGACACCCCTTCTCAAGGACTGCTAACCCACGCCCAAATGCGTCGGCACCCACAAGTGCTCATAGAAGATCGAGGAGCCAAACCGTTTGAACATATCAACGTCATTCAGGGCGGGAAAAAGTTCTTTGTCGCCGATTACACCTTACAAAAGAACTTGGTCATGGAGGCGCTTGGCTGGGCAAGAGTGCCAAAATATATGGTCGATCAAGAAACGGCATCGGGAAGCCTACTTCCTCTCAATATCGAACACTTTAACAATCAAAGCGACGAACCCGTTTATCTCATTCGCTCTAAATCCCACCCGACCAACAATATCACTGAGGACTTTTGGAATGCCTTATTAGCAAATTTAAAAAACAGCGAATAAAAGACAATCAACTCGGTACTACCGAAACAACACTAGACGTTACCAACACCACCATCGACCAGCAGCTCAGAGCCAAGCATATAACTGGATTCATCCGACGCCAGAAAAACCGCCGCTTTAGCTAGCTCTTCGGTTCGTCCCATGCGACCCAAAGGCACAAGTTGACGAACCTGTTCCTTTAGCGCTTCTTTTTCCTTTTGAGGTAAACCGAACTTGTCGAAAGCGCCCGTCTCCGTCGGGCCAGGGCTTAGCGAGTTCACACGAATACCAAGATGTTTTAGTTCTCCCGAAAGCGTACGACTTAACGACTGTAAACCGGCTTTGCTCGCTGCATACACGCTACTTTGCGGTAAGCCAATGTGAGCCGATACACTGCCGCACAATATAATAGACGCAGAACCTGACAAAAGCGCTTGCAGTGATTGAATCAAAAAGAATGGACCTTTTAGATTGGTTGATATCACTCGATCAAAGGCCGCTTCATCCCAGTCTGCTACTGGAAGGTGTGTTACGTCGCCAGCATTAACAAAAACAATATCAAGCCTCGGAAAAGTGTCTGCAATGTAGCACGAAAGGGCTTGTTGACTGGCAATATCACCTGCGTCATTCTGGAATATATGAGCATTATCACCTAATAGTGCTTTCGCCTTTTCGAGCCCTTCGACATGACGCCCAGTAATCAAGACCTCTGCTCCTTCTGCGATAAACTGCCTCGCAGTCTCAAAGCCTATTCCTGCGCTTCCTCCTGTAATCAACGCGTATTTTTTGGCTAACCGTCCCATAAGAATTCTCCTTGAAAAAGTGATTTGGAGAAGCCAGTATGTTTACTAAAGTACCCTATTGATAGTAGGTACCAATTGGATACTAAAGGAACTTATAGCAATGACCACATTACTTCCACATTCTGACGAAGCGGATTGTATCCCCCCTTGTCCTATGGTTGATTTCGTTAACATCGTGTCAGGAAAATGGGCTATTCCAATACTGTATCGACTGATTGTAACTACCAACGCAGTTCGATTTGGAACCTTGCAACGTGCAGTCGCGCCTATCACTCAAAAAGAGCTGACCAAACAGCTTCGCGCTTTCGAAGACATCGGATTGGTAAAGCGCACCGCCTACCCAGAAATGCCGCCACGGGTCGAATATCAAATTACTGAGTTGGGAAGGACTTTAAAGCCAACACTCGATTCGCTGGCGAATTGGATGACGGAACATAAATCAGACTTGTTAGAAAAGAAGTCGCAGCCGTGAGTCGAGCACTAAGCGAATCAGACTAATTTATCGGCCTTCTCACGAGACGCTTCAATGATCAACTCCGCATTTAGACCGTCGTTTGTCATCACTCGTTGCCATGCTTGTGGAGCAGTTAAGCCGGTTTTAATATGACGCTCTGCAACGCGCTGGTTACTAACAGAAATTGGTACATCCAAAAACCAAGTTTCATCAAAGACTTCTGCCTTTAACCGATTCCAAGGTTCTTCATTGAGCAGCAGATAATTCCCTTCCACCAATACAATCTGGTCAGTCGACTTCAGCTCAATGTCATTTTCAATTGGATCACCTTTGTGATGGTCAAAACTAGGAAAAACTCCAGAACCGTTGTGTTTAGCTGCGACCAGTTCTAAAACCAATCTAACAGCATCAAAAGTAAACGGCGCACCTCGGCGGATATATGCCTCTTCTCGGTTTGGCATCTGATCAAGCTGATGACGATACAAGTGATAGCCATCCATTGGGATGATCACTAATCTATCGCCAAGCGCATCTTTAAGCTGCGCTGCAAAGGTGCTTTTTCCGCTACCCGGAGCGCCGACTAAACCGATCCAATATTGTTCACCTTGATCAAGCGTTGAGGCGAGTCGCTGAAGATATAGAATTTGGTTTGAGGAAGGCATTTTTGGTATTAACTCATTGATTAATCAAGATTTGGCAAAGACTCTCAATGCAACGCCTGCCGCCGCAGTGCGGTTTTCGACCCCTAACTTCGGAAAGATCTGTTCAAGGTGCTTGTTAACCGTTCTAGGGCTCATTTCGAGGATTTCGGCGATCTCTCGATTCGTTTTGCCGTTTGCGATCCAGCGCAATACTTCGGATTCTCGATCGGTTAGATTCAGCTCAGATTTCAGCAGTTCAACTTCCGTTGGCTTCACACCATCTTCAAGCTTGAGTAACGCTTCTTTCTGTTCTGTATAACCCATCATTTTGATTGAAAGCGGATACTCTAACCCGTCCAACTTTAACGTGTTTCCCGTTTCAGGGACGTGAGACAACCAGTGTCTGATTTGCTGGGCGAGTTCGGTTGTTTGCCATGCTTGGCTCGCTCGCGCTTTAGCTAACAAAGCATAGGTTTGCGGCGTCGCCCAAGCGATGGAACCTTGCTCCGTTGCGGTCATGAGGTATTGCCCCATACTGTCTAACGCCGATTGTGCATTGTTTGCCTGACGTGCATTGTTTAGATGTACTCGCATTCGTGCAATCAGTTCATTCGGCTGAATGGGTTTAGTGAGGTAATCGACGCCGCCCGCTTCGAGGCCTCGCACAATGTCATCAGTATCACTTAACCCCGTCATAAAAATAACAGGGATAGTCGAAAGATTAGGATCGGCTTTTAACGCTTTGCACGCTTCGAAGCCATCCATCGTGGGCATAATCGCATCCAACAAAATAATATCGGGGCGAATCCGTTTGGCAATAGTAAGCGCCTGCTTACCTTCTAAAGCCACAAGTACGTCCATGTTGGCGGCTTCCAACGTATCGTGAATTAAGCTTAATGCATCGGGCGAATCATCCGCCACCAGCACCACTTCACTTCTCACGAGATCACTTGTGGTGTTCATCATTGTTCGCTCTTAATTAACATTATGACGACGGTTTCTCTAGGTGTTGCGCCACATACTCTGCAATGGCTTCAAATTGAAAGGCTTGATACAGGGCATCAAGACTCTCACTGTGTTTTTTGGGCATCCATTTGATCTGATCGAGATTATCGAGTGTACTACGAATGCCTTTTTTATACCCCATTTCGGCGAAGGCGATCAGCTCTCTAACCAACTCATGATCTTGAATGAGTGCGTGTTGCTCCGACAACGCTTCGCTTTCTGAGGGCTCTAACCCAGATGCAAACTGCGGCTCAGACGATGCATTAGAAGATTGATAGACCCATTCAATGCCAAGCCATTGCTGTACGGTTTCAAGCAAAGTCACATTGTTAATCGGCTTAACGAGATACTGATTAAACGCGGCTTGCTCATCAGGCTTACGCTGACTTTCCTGAGCATCGGCCGATAACATTACGATCGGTGTTGTATCACCTCGATCACGCAAGAGCTTAGCAAGAGCCAAACCATCCATGCCCGGCATAGTGACATCGAGAATGAATAAATCTGGCGAGCTGGCCTCTAACTGATTTAGGCACACGCTTGCATCTGATGCTTCTAATACATTAAAGCCAATTGGCACTAAGATATCCGATAACAGCCCTCGTACAACGGGATCATCATCGACGACCATGATGGATCGTTGATAACCCTGATAACTTACGACACGCTGATGAAGATCCGTTTGTGTATCAGGCTGGTTGACCCAAGGTAGCAATAGGCTAACCGTAAACTCACTCCCGCTGCCTACCTCAGAGCGAGCTTTAAGGTCTCCCCCCATAATTTCGGTTAACAACTTAACAATGGTTAAGCCTAGCCCCGTACCTGGTAAGTTCGCGGAATAGCGGTCTCGTACACGTTCGAAAGGGTCAAAAATACGCTGCAAATACTCCTCTTTAATACCGACGCCAGTATCCACTATATGAAATTCAGCCACTTGGTTACGATAGTTAATGTCGAACGTCACTTTCCCTTTTTGCGTGTATTTCACTGCATTTGACAACAAGTTAATCAGTATTTGTCGCAACCGCTTTTCGTCGGTAATAACAAGGCGAGGTAAAGGTGCTCGAATATTAAGTTCAAATTCAATGCCTTTGCCTCGTGCCTGCATTTCAAACATGCTTTCAAGCTGCTCAATCAAATTCGGTAAATCGACTGTGTTGCGGTAAAGGTCAAACCGCCCTGCTTCGATCTTGGAAATGTCTAACAGGCCTTCAATTAAATCCGCTAAATACAGACCACTGCGCTGAATGATATCTAACCCATTTTGGTGCTGTGTCGGCGCATCTTTCTTATCGGATAACAACTGAGCGTAACCAATAATGGACTGCAACGGGGTGCGAAGTTCGTGGCTTATTCCAGTTAAATAGCGGCTTTTCGCTTCGTTTGCTCGCTCTGCCAGCTCCTTTGCATCCTGTAACGCTCGGTCCGTTTCTTGGTGGGCGTCTATCTCCTTCACCAATTTACGTGTTTGGCGGTTGGACTCCTTCTGTGCAACCACACGACTCTCATGCGCTAACAAAAACAGCCAAGATAAAACGCCCGATACAATCAATAGGGTAAAAAACAACGCCCACATCGTGTCTTGCAATAAGATGGCTTCACTGGGTGTCTCGGGTGACATTTGTCGGTAAATCAACAGCATTAAAGCGCCGTTGATTAAGTTGGTGAGCAACAGCAAAAAAGTAAAGCGCCCAAAGCGCGAGCTAATCGCCTTCACCGCTCGTTTAGGGAGAAACAGTTTTAGAAAATAATCACTCTGTGCACTGATATTCGCACTTGGCTTACAGCTCTCAAGGCAACGAACATCAAGAGAACAGCACAAGGAACAAATCGGTTGAATGTAAGCCGGACAAAAACTCATGTCTTCCGACTCAAACTCATTCTGACAAATACCGCAGGTTAAAGTCACGACGTTTGAATGTGGGCGTCGCGCTTGTTCCGCTTCGATCAAAGGAACCAGCTCTGGACTCTGACGCGCCAAGTAGTATTTTCCTTTGGTAAACCAAGCGATGCTGGGCACGCATACAAAACAGGTCGCGAGCGAAATAAAGTGACACAAGCTTTTCGCAACCTCACCAAAAGCGCCCAAATAACTGACTAAACCGATCACCGTTGCGATCAACATCGATCCCGTTCCGACAGGATTGATGTCGTACAAATGCGCCCGCTTGAACTCGACATAATTTGGGCTGAGGCCCAACGGCTTATTCACGAGTAAATCAGCCGCAAGACTGCCTAACCAGCTCACAGCACTGATCGCAAATACACTCAAGATAGCACCCAGCGCTTGGTAAATGCCCAGTTCCATTAGCAGCAAGGCGATGGTTACATTAAACACCAGCCAAACAACTCGTCCGGGGTGGCTATGGGTCAGCCGAGAGAAAAAGTTCGACCACGCAATCGAGCCGGCGTAAGCGTTGGTCAGATTGATCTTCATCTGACAAATAAAGACAAACACCGCCGCCAGAATTAACGCCGTTGTTGGCGAGGTCGTAAGAAAAAGAAAGATACGTTGATACAAAAAGGTTGGATCGGTTGCCTGAACCGCAGTCGCACCGTCCGATATGGCCAAATACGCTAAGAATGACCCTAGCAACATCTTAATCGCACCAATAAACACCCAACCCGGTCCCGCAAGCACTAACCAGAACCACCAGCGTTTTGCGTTTTCATTGGTTTTTTTCGGGAAAAAGCGCAGGTAATCCACCTGCTCCCCAATCTGCGCCATTAAGGCAAATAATACCGACGCCGCAGCGCCAAAGAGCACCCAATCAAAATGTGCGCCTTCCGGCAAATCAACGGGCGTATAATTCGACCAATCATCGATATGCTGGTACTCAGAAACCAACACCACCCCAATAGCGGCAAACTGCAACACAAGCCAAATCCATTGAGTACCGTTTTGAAAACGGCTGATTGCTCGAATACCATGGGTCACAATGGGGATAACAAACAAGGCAGACAACGCATAGCCAATCGAGAGCGGAATGCCTAGTAGAACTTCTAAGGCCGACGCCAGAATGGCCGCCTCAATCGCAAAGAATATAAAGGTGAAAGTCGCGTAGATCAGTGACGTGATGGTTGAGCCAAGATAACCAAAACCCGCTCCTCGTGTCAGCAAATCAATGTCGAGGCCGTGTTTGGCGGAGTAGTAAGCAATTGGAAAACCGGTCACGAAGAAAACGGCCAGCACCGTCAAAATAGCGGCAACAGCATTGGTAAAGCCGTAACTTAGAGTGATAACGGCGGCTAAACCTTCTAATGCGAGAAAGGCTGCTGCACCCAGTGCAGTATGACCCACGCGTTCAATCGACATGGTGTGACCTTGCTTTGACGTGTAACGCAAGGCGTAGTCTTCCATGGTTTGGTCTGCTACCCATTTATTGTAATGGCGTCTAACTTTAAAGATCTTTTGAGCAGCAGACATAGAAGCGCACCTTTAAAGCAAATCGAAGATCTTACCCCTAACCCTCCCCTTATAAAGGGGAGGGGATTAGAAGCTCCCAGTTCAGCCCCTCTCACTTAACAAGAGGGAGGGAATTAGAGGCTCTCGGTTTAAATCCTCCCCCTTAACAAGGGGGAGGTTGGGAGGGGGTAAGTGTTGTTTACGCTACAGCAAGAACAACACCAGCAAGCGCAATGACAGAACCAGAAATGCGCGTTACGATTGGTGTACCAAAGCGAGTTGCTAATTGACCTAGACCAACACCCACAAGGTGAAGTGCCGCTGTCGCAAGCGCAAAGCCCGCAGCATATTGAATGCCGTTTGCAGTAAGAGGCATTTCCGCACCGTGCGCAGCACCGTGGAAGATAGCAAATGCACCCGCGATTGCAGCACACGCCGCAACAGGAAGACGTTTAGCGCCCAGTACCAATGCACCCAACACAACAACCGACAATAGAATACCTTGCTCAACAAAAGGAACCTGCATACCAGCTACTGCCAATGCGCCGCCCATCACCATCGCAATGACAAATGCCATAGGCACTGCCCATAGCGCTCGGCCACCCATCGCTGCCGCCCAAAGGCCAACTGCAACCATAGCAAGCAAATGATCTAGACCGCCCATAGGGTGCATAAAGCCAGACATGAAACTTGATATGTGTTCATGGCCCGCGTGCGCGACTGCCGCACCGGAAAAAACTGCAAGAGAAGAAGCAGCCAATGTTTTAGCTGACATTCCTTTAGAGAAAGATAAATGCATGAAAGAATCTCCTAAATAAATAAATTAAACGACCGCTTTTGCCGGTGGTAGTTGTTTCGCTTCCAGCATCCCTTCGGACACAATAAATTGAATAATGTCATCTAAGCCTTCTGCTTTCTTCAGATTAGAAAAGACAAAAGGACGATCGCCACGTTGTGCTTTTGCGTCTTGATCCATCACATCCAATGACGCTCCTACCAAAGGAGCCAGATCCGTTTTATTAATGATCAACAAATCAGACTTAGTGATACCCGGTCCACCTTTACGAGGGATTTTATCTCCCGCTGAAACATCAATGACATAGACCGTTAAATCAGACAGTTCAGGGCTGAAAGTCGCAGATAGATTATCACCTCCTGATTCAACAAACACCACATCCAATTCACCATGACGTGCTAATAATTCATCTATTGCCGACAAGTTCATCGACGCATCTTCTCGGATGGCCGTATGCGGGCAACCGCCAGTCTCAACACCGACAATCCGATCCGCTTCCAACGCCTCGTGACGCGTTAGAAATTTAGCGTCTTCTTGTGTGTAAATATCGTTTGTCACCACCGCGATATTGTAATGTTCGCGCATCGCAGAGCACAGAGAACGTAGTAACGCTGTTTTACCCGACCCGACTGGGCCACCAATTCCAACTCGTAGCGTTTGCTTTGGTTTTGTCATTGTTTATTACCTATCTTTTAAAATTCTAATCTTGGTGGCGGATGCCTTAGACCCCTCCCTAGCCCTCCCCTTAGTAAGGGGAGGGAACAAAAT
This sequence comes from Marinomonas mediterranea MMB-1, assembly GCF_000192865.1. Taxonomy (NCBI): domain Bacteria; kingdom Pseudomonadati; phylum Pseudomonadota; class Gammaproteobacteria; order Oceanospirillales; family Oceanospirillaceae; genus Marinomonas; species Marinomonas mediterranea. Next base: position 139,695 of record NC_015276.1, on the reverse strand, counting down.
AAACCTCAGTTCACCTCCTACCCCTTGCCAAGGGGAGGGGAAAAAAGAAGCCGCTCCTCCCACTTTGGTTTAGAGTGGGGAAAGAAACTGCTCCTCCCCCTTACCAAGGGGGAGGTTGGGAGGGGGTCTCGTCTATGATCTAAATAACCGTGAATACTGTGTTTCATGCAGACAACTCGCAATCGCTACGGCAGGAAGCCCTGCGCCTACATCGTCTTCATCAAGCGTTTTTGATAACTGAATGGCTTCGGTTAACACGGGCTGAAGCGAGCCAAACAGAATCTGCGCTTGAGTTTGTCCCAACGGAACCAATTTAGTCGCTGCGGCAATTTGGTTCTCAAGCCACGACCATGTAAAGCCTAATGCCGAGGTCTCAAATTCGATGTTCCAGTCCGTCACCGCTATCGCAAACAAGATCGTAAAACTCACCTCTTCAATTTTTAAAAACGGCACCTCTATCTCTAGGCTGCGCAATAACCGAGCCAAGGCTTCGCCCATTGCCGTGTCATTCAGCCTAAGCTCTTTGGTCTCTCGACACGCCAACACGAGATCATTCAATGCGACTAAGCGAGCTTCATCTCGTCGCTGCCAAGCGGACATTGCCATTCTCAAAATGGGCAAATCGACACGCGCAAACGATTGCATTAATTGCAGTGACGTCCAATCTTCAACCTGCGCTTGGTTCTTAATCCAACCTTGGTCGATGGCGTATTCCATCCCTTGTGAAAAAGCATAGCCACCCACTGGCAGACTGACGCTGCTCAGTTGCAGTAGTCGCAGTAACCCGCGATCAGTGGTGGTGATGTCCATGACTGTAAGCTCCCGATTCAGGGTTAAAGACCGCTTCTTCGTGAGTCACGACCAAACCTAGAAGATGCAACATCTCCTCCAATACATGATCGGGTTTGATCCTTAACCAACGCTCGCCAACCTCCACTTTGGTATGGCGATTTCCTAAGTGATAACACGCTTTTGAAAACGCAGCCCAATCATCACAACTGGCGTGAGCAACTGACTCAACCGCCCCGACAACTTGAATAATCTTGTCGCACTCTGAACGCAGATATTCCCCTACCAGCAACGGCTTTCCGCGCTCTAAAAAAACGCGTACTTCCTCACCATTCTCACCCGTCAACTTTAAACGGCCTCGTTCGCGCTGATCGGCGTCTAAGGTGACTCTTGTATACACGTCGTCATGGCAATGCGTGCCTAATCGAGTATAGATATCCAAAATATTCTCCGCGTTCGCTTTCATTGTTCGACTCGTCACACAGGTATAGAGGCATGACTTTCGAACCCGTTAAAAAAGGTTATACAACTGCGCCAAAGGCAGTTCTTTAGCTGGTTCACACGTTAGCAATTCACCATCTGCGCGCACCTCATAGGTTTGTGGGTCGACCATAATGTCAGGCATCCAATCATTGTGAACCATGTCTTTCTTGCTGACGGTACGCGTGTTTTTACACGCCACCAGTGAACGATCTAAACCAAGGCGGTCTTTAATACCATTTTTTAAAGCTGCATCGGACACAAAGGTCACCGACGTTGCCGCACTGGCCTTACCAAACGAACCAAACATCGGACGATAATGAACCGGTTGTGGGGTTGGGATAGACGCATTTGGGTCGCCCATCGGCGCACTTGCGATCATTCCGCCTTTGATGATCATCGACGGTTTAACCGCAAAAAAGGCAGGCTTCCACAACACCAAATCGGCCAATTTACCCGGTTCAATGGAACCCACTTCATGGCTCATGCCATGCGCAATTGCAGGGTTGATTGTATATTTTGCAATATAACGCTTAGCACGAAAGTTATCTGCACCCAGTTCTTGATCTTCCGGTAGCAGACCGAACTGTTGCTTCATCTTATGCGCGGTTTGCCATGTACGAGTAACCACTTCTCCCACTCGGCCCATTGCCTGAGAGTCAGAAGAGATCATCGAGAACGCACCACGATCATGAAACACATCTTCTGCCGCTATGGTTTCCTTACGAATACGAGAATCGGCAAACGCAACATCTTCTGGAATGTTGCTGTCCAAGTGGTGGCACACCATCAACATATCAAGGTGTTCATCAACGGTATTGTGAGTATATGGACGCGTAGGGTTGGTTGAAGACGGCAACACATTTGGCTGACCTGCTGCACGAATGATATCCGGCGCATGACCACCGCCTGCACCTTCCGTGTGATAGGTATGAATAACACGGTCTTTGAACGCACCTAAAGTGCTGTCCACAAAGCCCGACTCATTAAGCGTATCGGTATGAATCGCCACTTGTACATCGTACTTTTCTGCGACAGACAGGCAACAATCAATCGAAGCAGGTGTTGTACCCCAATCCTCATGCAATTTGAGCCCACACGCCCCCGCTTCTAACTGTTCTTCCAACGCGTCAGGCAAACTCGCATTGCCCTTTCCGAGAAAGCCTAAGTTCATTGGCATGCTGTCGGTGGCTTGCATCATTTTCCCAATATACCAAGGCCCCGGAGTACAGGTCGTGGCATTGGTTCCTGTCGCAGGTCCGGTTCCCCCTCCGATCATGGTTGTTACACCGGAGGTCAGCGCTTCTTCAATTTGTTGCGGACAAATAAAGTGGATGTGAGCATCGATGCCGCCTGCGGTTAATATCGAGCCTTCCCCTGCAATGACTTCAGTACCCGGACCAACGACAATATCGACGTTGTCCTGTACATCTGGGTTGCCCGCTTTGCCGACTTTAAAAATACGTCCGTCTTTGACGCCGACATCCCCTTTGACGATGCCCCAATGATCCATCACCAGCGCATTGGTAATCACAAGGTCGACGGCGACATCATTGGTCAATTGGCTTTGCCCCATTCCATCACGGATTACTTTACCGCCACCGAACTTCACCTCATCGCCATAGGTCGTAAAGTCTTTTTCGACCTGTATCCAAAGATCCGTGTCCCCTAAACGCACTTTATCGCCCGTCGTCGGGCCAAACATTTGAGCATAACTCGCACGATCCATCGTTTTTTTGGATGTACTCATGATTTACTCTCCTCATAAGCGGAGTCCGTTTTCAGCGTTCCCATCACATCGCCTCGAAAGCCGTAGATGGTTTTGCTGCCAGCGTATTCCACAAGCTCGACCTCTCGCCCCTGTCCCGGTTCGAAACGTACCGCCGTGCCAGACGCGATATTGAGTCGATACCCTTTCGTAAGTGCTCGATCAAACACTAACGCAGGATTCACTTCATAAAAATGGTAATGAGAGCCGATTTGAACCGGCCGGTCTCCCGTATTTTCAACGCGAAGTGTTAATGTCTGACGCCCTTCATTTAGCATGATCGCGCCTTCGGCAACGCAAATTTCACCCGGAATCATTGCAGTCCCTCCAAAAAAACAGTGCAAAAGCAAAGAATCATTTCACCCTGATGCAGAGCATCAGAGTATAAGAGTCGCTGCATTTTCTAATTAATAGGGTTATGAACCGTGACTAGCTTGGTTCCATCTGGGAACGTTGCTTCCACCTGAACTTCATGAATTAAGTCCGCCACCCCATCCATCACTTGATCAGCGCTCAGCAAGGTTTTACCGTAAGCCATCAATTCAGCCACCGTTTTACCATCACGCGCACCTTCAATTATTTCCATAGTGATGTAGGCCATCGCTTCGGGGTAGTTCAGTTTAAGACCTCGATTTAAGCGCCGTTCCGCTAACAATGCGGCGGTAAACACCAGCAGCTTGTCTTTTTCTCTCGGTAATAATTCCATTGTCGTCTCTTGGTTTTGTAAATTTTAATTGCCCTTTAGGAGATAGCCCTATAAGACATAATGACCCCACCCTAACCCTCCCCTTATTAAGGGGGGGGGAACCCAATAGATCTCAGCTCTACTCCTCCCCCTTAACAAGGGAAGAGAATCCAAAAAATCTCAGTTCTGCTCCTCCCCCTTAACAAGGGAAGAGAATCCAATAAATCTCAGTTCTGCTCCTCCCCCTTACCAAGGGAAGAGAATCCAAAAAATCTCAGTTCTGCTCCTCCCCCTTACCAAGGGGGAGGTTGGGAGGGGGTCGTTACTAAGTCGACCAAATCCTCGGCTCACACGCCGCCTTCCCCAGCAAAGCGGGGCGGATTAGTCGCCAACATTGAATAAACAGGTTCTTCATTCTCTCACTGTCGGAATTGAGGCTTCGGATCACGACAAACTCGCCCACCAACGTCGCACCAGACACGCCATCCATATCACGACAAGCTTGCTTTAACGCATCCACAAGCGCGTCATTCGCTTCACTCTGCTCGGTAAATGGCCCTGCAATCAAAACGCCGTTCACTGGGTTGGCCTGAAGACCCGCTTGCCCTGACATTAGGTCAAGGCTTTGCTTATCGATAAGTAATCTTTCCCTAAGTCGAATTCGACCATCTACATTAATTTGAATGCGTTGATCGGCTTTTCCCTCGTTGAAATCTTTTTGATTTGCTGGCAACCCAAAACACGTTATTTCCCAGCCAATAAAACGGGCGGAGCCCTGTAAGTCGATGTGGTTCGTCAATTTCGTATTGGCATCTGGATAAAGAATGGTTTCCTGAGGTAACCACTCCATCGCCGCCCCTTTCGCAACGTTTAAAAAAGTGGTTTGGCGCTGCAAGGTTTTATCAGGGCGTGCCTTATAAACTCGTCCCGCTCCGGGGGTGGTAATCAGTACATGGGTGTCTGTGGATTGTTTCGATTCGATCACCAACTCATCACCCGACACAAGGCCACCGGGCGGATGCAAAAGATAAACGTGGGCGGCTTCTTTCCCTTCTGGGTAAAACGGCTTTTGTACATACAAAGGGCCTTTGTGATCACAGGTTTTTAACACCGTGCCACGTGCCGTTTTGTCGAAACCTATCTCAAGATAGGCTTTCCATTGACTCGCTAGGGTTCTCTCACCCGCGTTGCTTACCATCGGCTCTGCCAATAGACTCATAACACCCCTTTGAGTGGTTTTAATTATTCGTTTAAGGGTTTTAAACTGCGAAAACTGTGCCGAATGACGTTACTCTTCCAAACCAATGTCGCGTAACGTCAGTCAGACAACATCACTTACACGGCCAAATACTGCTTAATCAGCTCATCATTTAGGTTTTCCATCTTGTCCGCTGCCACAATTCGGCCCTTCTCCATCAAACGGAACTCTTTTCCAACGCGCCGCGCAAAGCCCAACTTTTGCTCGACTAAGATGACAGTAAGACCTTCTTCTACATTTAATTTAAGAATCACATCTCCAATTTGTTTCACAATATTGGGCTGTATGCCCTCATTTGGTTCGTCCAAAATCAGCACTTTGGGTTCCAATACAAGCGCGCGGCCAATCGCCAATTGCTGTTGCTGACCACCTGATAGGTCCCCTCCACGTCTGTGCAGCATTTCTTTCAATACAGGAAATAGCTCGAAGATTTTCTCTGGAATGTCTTTGCTTTTTCGCACTGGTAAGCCAATGCGAAGATTTTCTTCTACTGTAAGCATGGGGAAGATATCTCTTCCTTGGGGAACATAACCAATGCCTGCGTAGGCTCGGCGCTCAGCACTTTGCTTATGCAGTGCCTCGTTATCCATTGTGATCTCGCCATTTTGAATCGGTAATAACCCCATAATGGCTTTGAGAAGCGTTGTCTTTCCAACACCATTTCGACCCATAATGCAGGTGATGGATTTTGGTACAATGTCCAAATCCAGATCCCACAAAATCTGAGTGCCGCCATACAGCTGATTTACTTTGTTAATAGAAATCATGCGTCTGCCTCTTCCCCTAAATAGACTTCGATCACGTCTTTGTTACTTTGGATTTGATCCATTGTGCCTTCGGCTAAAACGGAGCCCTGATGCAGCACCGTCACAGTACGGGCAATACTGCGAACAAATTCCATATCGTGCTCCACCACGATCACAGTACGATCACCCGCAAGCGAGGTCAGCAGCTCAGCGGTACGTTCTGTTTCCTGAGCTGTCATGCCCGCAACAGGCTCATCGATTAACAACAACCTTGGATCGGAAACCAGCAACATACCGATCTCCAGCCATTGCTTCTGTCCATGAGACAAGGCGCCCGCTTTCATAAAACGCTGCCCATATAAACCAATAATCGCCAGCACATCATTAATGCGCTCGATATCTGAAGACGACAAACGGGAAAGCAATGTCGGCAATACGCGCTTATCCGTTTTGAGAGACAATTCGAGATTATCGAATACTGTCTGCGCCTCAAAGACCGTCGGTTTTTGAAATTTTCGTCCAATGCCAAGCTGCGCAATGTCCGCTTCGTCTTTCGTTAACAGATTATGATTTTGACCAAAATAGACCGTCCCAGAATCGCACTGCGTCTTGCCGGTAATCACATCCATCAAGGTCGTCTTTCCTGCGCCGTTTGCGCCAATCAGGCAGCGAAGCTCACCGTCTCGTACATAGAGATTCAGATTGTTAAGAGCTTTAAAACCATCAAAACTCAGATTGAGATCTTCGACATAGAGAATCATTTGATTCGCAACGTCGACCTTCGCTTGCTCTGGTGTTAAAAAGGGCCACACTTGATCACGACGAAAGGTATCGCGAAGCCCTTGTAAAGGTTGATCAAACGCACTCATGACGTTGCCTCCTGTTTGGCTTTCGCTCCACGTTTTGATGTCAATTGCCCATACAAACCCACCAAACCTTTCGGTAGGTAGAGAGTCACAAGTACAAACATCGCCCCCAATGCAAATAGCCAACCGTCAGGCATAATCGCGGTAAATCGAGTTTTCGCGTAGTTCACGAGTAACGCACCAATAATCGCACCAATGAGCGTTCCACGACCGCCGACCGCCACCCAAATCACAATCTCGATGGAATTAATGGGGGAAAACTCGCCTGGATTAATAATGCCGACTTGCGGCACATACAGTGCCCCTGCAATACCCGCTATGACAGCGGAGTAGACAAACAACCAAACCTTATAGCGCTCGGTGCGATAACCGATAAAGCGCGTGCGCGCTTCGGCATCTCGTACGGCGAGCGTCACCTTGCCAAGTCGAGACGATAAAATACGTTGGCTCAAGACAAATATACCAGCAAGCAGAATCGCCGTGATCAAAAAGAGAGAGACGCGTGTTGCATCCGCTTGCAGATCAAACCCTAAGATTTCTTTAAAGTCTGTTAAGCCGTTGTTGCCTCCAAAACCCATCTCATTACGGAAAAAGGCCAGCAAGAGCGCATAAGTCAGCGCTTGCGTCATAATGGATAAATACACTCCAGTGACACGAGAACGAAACGCCAACCAGCCAAACACAAACGCCAGTAAACCGGGAACAATCACGGCCATCAGCATGGCAAACCAGAACTGATCCATGCCTAACCAAAACCAAGGCAATTCTTTCCAATCAAGAAACACCATAAAGTCAGGCAAAAGCGGATTACTATACACACCACGGTCGCCGATTTGGCGCATCAGATACATACCCATGGCATAACCGCCCAACGCAAAGAACGCACCGTGCCCCAAGCTCAATATCCCGCAATAACCCCAGATAATATCCACAGCCAACGCCAACATGGCATAACACAGGTACTTGCCCAGCAACGTAATACTGTATGTGCTGACATAAAGTGCAGAATCTTGCGGTAGCAACAGGTTCGCCGCTGATGCCAATACCGTGATGCTCAACAAGATCACCACAAACGGTAAGGTGTATTTTCCAGAGGTACGCCCTGCCGAAAACCAGTCTAGAAGCTTTGTCATTCTGCAGCCCTCCCTTTTTGCGGAAACAGCCCTTTAGGACGTTTCTGAATAAATAAAATGATGAACACCAACACAAGAATCGCCGCCAGCACAGCCCCCGTAGTCGGTTCCAAGAATTTGTTCGCAATCCCCAAGGTAAAGGCCGCCACCAGCGTCCCCATCAGGTTGCCAACGCCCCCAAACACCACCACCATAAACGAATCGATAATGTACGATTGCCCCAAATTTGGCCCAACATTCGTAAGCTGAGAAAGCGCTACTCCTGCAATACCTGCAATGCCTGAGCCTAATCCGAAGGTCATGGCGTCTACCCATTCGGTTTTCACACCCATAGCTTTCGCCATATTTCGGTTTTGGGAAACGGCACGCACATTAAGCCCTAACGAGCTTTTCTTAAGTAACAGCACCAGTGCCATAAACACCAACAGTGCGAACGCAAGAATGTATAAACGGTTTAACGTCAGCGATAAAACAGGGTTGATCTCTAGCGAGCCACTCATCCAACTGGGCGTTGAAACCTGACGGTTAAGCGGTGAGAAAATAGTTCGAACCAGTTGTTGTAAAATCAGGCTAATACCAAAGGTCGCCAACAAAGTTTCCAACGGCCGACCGTGCAAGCGACAAATCACCAAGCGCTCAATTAACACGCCCATTAAACCAGAGACTAAAAACGCAGCTGGGATCGCCACCCAAATCGAATAATCAATGTGGTTTGGCATCATGAGCTGAACAACGTAAGTCGTGTAAGCGCCCAGCATGATCATTTCACCGTGGGCCATGTTAATAACGCCCATCACACCGAACGTAATCGCAAGGCCAATCGACGCCAGTAAAAGCACCGACCCAAGACTTAAACCAAAGAAGAGTTGATCCACCAAAGCATAACGTTCGACACGTTGATTAATACTGACCAGCGCTTTCTCAGCCGCTGCCGCAATCGCCTCGTTAGAATCATTCGTAAGCTTCGTTAACCCATTGCGAACGTCATTTTCCAAACTCTCCGACAAATCTTCGATCGCGGAGAGACGAACACTTTGGCTGTTCGACTTATCCGATGCCGCAAATAAAGAAAGCGCCGTTCCCATCATGGCTTTTACATCGCGACTTTCTTCCTCGACATATAATGTCTCAAGTATGCCAATGAGGTTTTTATCCAGCTTCGCCAGTAACTCTCTTACCGCACCTTCTCGAACCTTTGGGTTTTCAGACGTCAGCTGAATACGGGCAATCACACTGCGCAGAAGGCTACGTAGCTTGTTGTTTACTTTTACTTTCTTGACCTGTTTTTTGGTTATATCTGGCCGAGACTCGCCTGAAAACATAACCTGATAAGTCACTTGTTTGCCCGATCCGACTTTTTCAACCAAAGTACGGTCAGACTTCACATAATAGAGATTGCCTGCAAGCCAAGTGCGAAAAAGAGGAAGGTAGGCATCGCCGCCTTCCGCTTCTAACTTTTCGAGCACGGCTGGCATCTTAGACAGTTTGGTTTTGGTCAGCTCGACCAGCATAGGGCTGGCTGACTGCGCCGAAGCTTCGCCCGTCGCCGCGTAAGCGGAACTAAAGGGCATCAAAGCACCTAACAACAAGCAAAGCGTCAAAATAACGTTCAAAGTTCTACTCCAAAATAGTTTGGAAGATGATCTAAAAAGGCTCTCAGCCAGCGCATGCCAGCTGAGAGATTTACCCCTGGGAGAGTAAAATTCGGATAGTTGTTCATTTACAGAAGCGCCTTAGACCTCTCCCTAACCCTCCCCTTGTAAAGGGGAGGGAATATCAATACTTCGGCCTGACTCCTCCCCTTTACCAAGGGGGGAAATAACAACACTTCGACCTGACTCCTCCCCTTTACCAAGGGAGGGAATATCAATACTTCGGTCTGGCTCCTCCCCCTTACCAAGGGAGGGAATATCAATACTTCGGTCTGGCTCCTCCCCCTTACCAAGGGGGGAAATATCAATACTTCAGCCTAACTCCTCCCCTTTACCAAGGGAGGGAATATCAATACTTAGGCCTGACTCCTCCCTTACCAAGGGAGGGAGTATCAATACTTCGGTCTGGCTCCTCCCCCTTACCAAGGGGGAGGTTGGGAGGGGGTCTCAGCACAAAGCGCTACAACTAATAGTTCTGACCAGAACACGCCTTAGTCTTCGTGTTGTAGTTGCCACACTTAACTGGGTCAGTCCAATCCGCAATCAAGTCTTTAGAACCCGGCAAGAAATCAGACCACGCATCACCTGCGACAACGCCGTCTGTTTCCCAAACCGTTTCAAATTGACCGTCGTCTTGGATCTCACCAATAAGCACTGGCTTGCTCAAGTGATGGTTTTTGTTCATGACAGCAATGCCGCCCGTTAGGTTTGGTGTTTCTTGACCGATCATGGCTTGTTCAACGGCATCAACGTCGGTCGTGCCAGCGTCTTTCACTGCATTCGCCCACATGTTAAAGCCAATGAAGGTCGCTTCCATTGGGTCATTCGTTACACGATCAGGGTTTTTAGTGAAGGCTTTCCACTGGGTGATGAACTCTTCATTCTCTTCAGTTTCAACACTTTGGAAGTAATTCCACGCTGCCAAATGGCCAACAAGCGGCGCGGTGTCCAAACCAGACAACTCTTCTTCACCTACAGAGAACGCGACAACTGGGATGTCTTCAGAAGAAATACCTTGGTTACCTAACTCTTTGTAGAAAGGCACGTTTGCGTCACCATTGATGGTCGACACCACCGCTGTTTTCTTACCTGCACTACCAAATTTGTTGATATCAGAGACGATAGACTGCCAATCAGAGTGACCAAATGGCGTGTAGTTGATCATGATGTCTTCTTCTGCCACACCCATGTCTTTTAGGTAGGCTTCTAGAATTTTGTTCGTCGTACGTGGGTAAACGTAATCCGTACCGGCAAGAACCCAACGCTCAACCCCTAGCTCGTCTTTTAGGTAATTAACAGCAGGAATCGCCTGTTGGTTCGGCGCAGCGCCTGTGTAGAACACGTTTTTAGAGGACTCTTCGCCTTCATACTGAACGGGGTAGAACATTAAGCCGTTTAGCTCTTCGATTACTGGCAAAACGGATTTACGAGACACGGACGTCCAGCAACCGAAAATCACATCCACTTCGTCTTGAGTCAGAAGTTCACGCGTTTTCTCTGCAAACAAAGGCCAGTTTGAAGCAGGGTCAACCACCACCGCTTCTAGCTTTTTACCCAGCAAACCACCTTTTTTGTTTTGCTCTTCCACCATCATTAAAACAGTGTCTTTCAGCGTTGTTTCAGAAATCGCCATCGTGCCAGACAAAGAGTGCAACACACCGACCTTGATGGTATCCGCCGCCATAGAAGGCAACGCAATAAGCGTCGCGCCAGAAAGCGCAATCGCAGAAGCAAGCGTTTTGATTTTCATGTTGAGGTTGTCCTATGTGATTTTGAATAAGTAATAGAAGTTGAGTGACGCGGCTTTTTCAGCTCTTATTCAGCTCAACTCACTCAACACAGTATTCAGAATCACATCGACAAAGGGTATGCGCGAAATGCACTAGGGGTATACGTCATTTGACGTAGTTGGGGCTAGAGAAACGCTCTCTGAAACGTCTGATATGAACGCCTAGAGCTTTCTTTAGGGATAAAATGAACTGCTCTGAACATTACAGACGAAAGCTCACTAAAGCTGCTTTTCACTTTAGTTATGAGCTTTCGCTAACTTATCTCAACGCCCTCCCTAGCTTTTATTGCTACTTAGGACGGCTATTCCCATTAAGACAAAGACACTTGAGGTGATTTTGGAGAGATATGAATTGAATTTCTTTTCGGAAAAGTACTTTTTTATATGATGGATACCAATCGAGTAGCCTATATGCACAACCGTTACGATCAAACATATCGTGAGAAACATAATCAAAAATTGCTCATTCGCGGAATGGTTAACATCGATAAACTGAGGCAAAAATGCGGATAGGAAGATAACGGTTTTCGGGTTGCTAGCCGATACTAAAAACGCCTCAAGAAAAATAGAAAAAGCAGTATTTTTCTTCACAGAAGCGCCATTATTATCTATATGAAATGACGAGTTTTTCTTAGAGAGTAAGCTCTTTAATCCAATATAAATAAGATAGCTTCCGCCAACCACTTTCGCATATAAAAACCAAGTTGGAGATGATTGGAGTAAGACACCAAAACCAAGTTGGAGATGATTGGAGTAAGACACCAAAACCAAGTGCGACCATACAAACAATCAAAAATTGGCAAAGCAAATTACCCAAAATGGTTATAAATGAGTATTTCCAGCCAAACTTTATGCTGTTTTTTAACACTAAAAAAACGTTTGGACCTGGTGCAAGCGTTGTTACGAAGTAGGCTAAAAAAAACATTAGCCAAACATGTATATCCATCTAAAAGCTCCTTCTATAAAACACCCTAACAATTCCTAAAAACACGATGAGAAAGAGTCACATCGTAGGGATGTATCTACCTCTTCCTGTGAGTCAAAGCGTTTCGCTCCCTAAATATAGTCGCGAATTCAACTCCGAAGTGCAATACCCTAAATCAATAAGCTCAATCGGCAACTAAACTAAGGGACACCCCAAATGACGTCTCTCGCATCAGAGAATAGCAATTACCCCTTGTGAGCAACCGCTTGTAAATCAAAGTTTAGAGCTTTCAATACTTTTACGACGGTGGAAAACTGCGGTTTGGAACCCACTCTAAGCGCCTTATAGAGGCTTTCACGACCAAGTCCCGAGTCTTTAGCGACCTGCGTCATTCCCTTCGCTTTAGCAACGTGGCCTAAAGCATGAATAAGCTCATCAGTATCACCTTCTTCCAACACCTGAGAAAGGTATTCAGCAATGTCCTCATCGTCTCTAAGTTGTTCTGCCATATCAAAATTTTTTAGTTGCATGATTAGCGCCACCTTTGCTCTTTAAGCTGTTTTGCAATCTTAGGTGCAGTATAAATATCATTACTTTGTGTGGATTTATCTCCTCCACCCAACATGACTATAATCTCATCACCAACTTGGGCGTAATACATTCTCCACCCAGGACCGAAGTGCTCTCTCATTTCAAAAACATCTTCACCTACGGCTCTAACATCCCCAAGTAGGCCACGAGATACTTTTTCTAGCCTGCGTGAAAGTCGAATTTTAGTTTTCTTATCTTTCAACCCGGTCAGCCAAGCGTCAAATTAGTCCGTGATTTGAACCTTGTGCATAATATTATTCCGTATCCAATTGAATACAGAATAGTTTGGTTTTGAATAGGCATCAAGATTAGGTTCCACGAATTTACACTGAACCCTCTCTTCCATACTTCGTCAAAATCAACGGAGCTATCACCAGCACCAAATACACCGTATTGAACACTAAGTTGGAAACCACACCCGATGCAACGGAACCAATGCCATCAATCACGTACCAAACAAGAATGGCGTAAAGAGTGCTTCGCATGATGGCTTTGTTTCCCGCTTCAATCGCGGGGGCAACGACCCGCCAAAAAAGAACCGCTATGGCGCCTAAAAGACCAGCGGCGATCGAGACAATCCACATGGTGTTGCGATCCAGCGGTTGGCTGAGTCGGTCTAATGGCCAATCCGAAACATCTAATATCAGCCTTGCAGGTAAGTTAATGGCGGTAAAAGGCGCGGTGGCCCAGAGTAACGCGTAGGCCGCAAATAGAATGGCGACGACTCGCATAAAAAGTGCACTCGCTGACGGTTTCATTTGGTATCCTCTTAGCAATGTGAATCTAAGTTGAGCTTACAATTCTCAAAGACGCCGAAACAATTACCTCAGAGGTAATGCAAAATGGGTAACAAGGAAAGCCATGAACGACAGCTACGGTGTGATTTTAAAAAACTGGCGTAAGCAAAGACGCTACAGCCAGCTGCAATTATCCCTAGAGGCAGGTATTTCGAGCCGGCACCTTAGCTTTCTGGAGACGGGGCGCTCGCTACCCAGTAAGGATACGGTGGTCAAACTCGGTGACTTTCTTAAGATTCCAAAACGAGAGATAAACCGAATGTTGAGTGTGTCAGGTTACGCGCCGATCTTTCGGGATAACAATAGCCAAAACGATAACGAAGGCGTCGACATGACGCCGATTCTGTTGGCGTTGGACACCCTCTTAGCGAACCATATGCCATTACCTGCGTTTGTTTTGAACCGTGATTGGGATGTGGTGAAAGCCAATCCAGCGGCCGAGCACATTATGGCTGAACTGGGGTTCGCTAACACACCGAATTTAATCGAAGGTTTTTTATTCGATGACCCGACCGACTCTCGTATCGTTAATTGGGGTGAAACCGCTTCCGTACTGCTTAGCCGATTAACCTATGAAATCGATCTAACAGGTGGTTCCAATCGTTTAGTAGAGCTGAAGCAAGCTTTGGCAAATAAGCTTCAAAGAGAGAAGCTGTCTCAGGATATCAATTACAATCAAGCGGCTTTGAGTGCCACCTTTCAACTGGGTGATCGGCAACTGACGTATTTTTCGCTTGTCACCCAAATGGGGTCCGTTTTGGACATTACGACCAGTGAATTCAAAGTTGAATTGATGTTTCCGTCGAATGAAGAAACTCGGCAATATCACGACCGACACTTAAATTCAGATCATAAATGCGACTAAGGGCTTAAAAGATAGGGACTATATGAACAATCTGAACTGGGACGATTTGAAGTTCTTTTTAGCGTTGCATGAAACCAACACAGTAAGTAAAGCCGCAGAAAGGCTCAATGTAAACTACGCAACCGTATCAAGGCGTATCGACAGGTTAGAAGACGCCCTTAAATTAAAGCTTTTTGATAGAACTCAGGATGGTTTTCTCTCGACGATTGAGGGACACGTCCTATACGAAAAAGCGCTTGAGATGCGAGAAAAAGTCGACGCACTCGGGGCAGATTTGTCACCGGAAACTCTATTCAATCAAAATACGAAGATATCCATGGTGCCTTTTTTAGCAGAACATGTCGTAATCGAAAATTTAGCACCGCTTCACCATCGGTTTCCAGAGCTTAGATTCGAAATAGAGACTTCAACCCGAAACGTCAATATCTCGAAGTTAGAAGCAGACATTGCGTTACGTCTAGAACTGCCTGAGAAAGGCGAATCCATCTGTAAAAAACTGGGTGACATAACATACGTCCTATATGGAAATGACTATTGGATTGATCGTTTGGAAAAGAACGAAAACGTTAACGTGATTACTTATTCAACGGCGTTTAGCCATTTGCCTGAATGCCAATATTTAATCGAACGCTTCGGTATAAAATCGATCAAGCTGCAAACAGACTCGATTTCTGCGCAAAAGAAAGCCTCCGAAGCGGGCTTTGGGGTCGCTCTTATTCCGAAAATCGCGGTCGATCCAAATTTAAATGTCTATCGAGAGCCGGCCAAAAAAATCAGTCGAGAAGTATGGATGCTGACATCCAAAAAAACAGCACATTCCACCGCTAAAAAATTAGTAATGGATGAACTCATCAAGATTTTCCAGCACACATTGTCCCTATAAAAAGGGAAGATTAAAGTAGGACGTTTTCCTTTTCAGTCAAACTCAATTTACAACACACATTTATGCTCATGCGATGTGCATAGATATAAATTCACTTTTCTTCATTCCAATTTAGAATCAGTTTATTCATTAAAAGGAGTGAAAAATGAGCCATTTAAATACATTACGTTCTATTGCAGGTCTAAAAAATACAGAAGTAAATTGGGATGATGCCGCTCTTCTACTGATCGATTTTCAGAACGAATACTGTGATGGAATGCTCAATCTAGGGCAAAACGGTACCGACGCATTAGCCAATGCGCAAAAGTTACTAGACATTGCTAGAGCTCATAGCGCACCCGTGTTTCATATCGTACACAAAGCAAGTGCAGCCTCCCCCGTTTTCAATTGCGAATCTGACATGTCAAATGTGGTTGATCAGCTTCAACCGACTGAAGATGAGCAAATCATTCCGAAAACAATGCCAAGTTCTTTCTTCAATACAAACTTAGAAGAACTCTTGCATTTAACAGGACGGAAACAACTCATTGTTGCTGGCTTTATGAGCCATATGTGCGTTACCGCGACAACAATAAAAGCCGTAGAATTGGGGTATAACGTTGTGGTTTGTGAAGACGCCTGTGCAACACGAAGCCTTCCTTATCACAGTGGTGAAAGTGTCGATGCTGTGACCGTTCACAAAGCTGCAATGGCCGCTCTGGGTGATCGATATGCGACGGTTGTGAAGTTAGGAGAATTCACCTAACAAGCACGTTTAAGTTAACCTGAATTAGAAGTGAGTGTGCAAAGATGCACACTCACTTCTCTTCTCTATTTTTGTCGTGTTAAAAGTAACTCGCGCCTAACACACTACTTGAGCAAGTGGACATCTATACTGCCTCTGCCGCCATCGTTAAAGGCTTTTGCAAAGTCATCGATACCATCGCCATTAAAGTCGCCCGTTATCCATTGTTGAGCATTCCAAAATCCACCTTGTTGTGTCGCCCAACGCTGCATTCTTAGGCTACCGTTGCCATTCGAAACATGTACATCAATGCTACCTTTGCCGCCGTCATTAAACGCCTTCGCAATGTCATCGTAACCGTCGCCATTAAAGTCGCCCGTTACCCATTGCTGAGCATCCCAGAATCCGCCTTGCTGCGTTGCCCAACGTTGCATCGTAAATTGGCCATTTCCATTAGACACATGCACATCGATGCTACCTTTTCCGCCATCATTAAAGGCTTTTGCCACATCAACAAAACCATCGCCGTTGAAATCCCCCGTTACCCACTGCTGAGCATCCCAGAAACCACCTTGTTGTGTCGCCCAACGTTGCATCGTAAACGCACCTTGGCCATTGGACACATGTACATCGATACTGCCCTTGCCATTGTCGTTGAATGCTTTTGCGATGTCGTCGTAGCCGTCGCCATTGAAGTCTCCGACAAACCATTGCTGTTTATCCCAGAAACCGCCTTGTCGAGTCGCCCAACGCTGCATAGACACACTGCCGTTACCATTTGAAAGGTGCACATCAATGCTGCCGCATCCGTTGTCGTTAAACGCTTTTGCTGCGTCGGCATTACCATCACCATTGAAGTCGCCAACTAGCCATTGCTGCGCATTCCAAAAGCCACCTTGTTTCGTCCCCCAGCGCTGTATTGCCATTGAATTGAGGCCATTAGAAAGGTGAACATCTAGACTGCCTTTGCCGCCGTCATTAAATGCTTTTGCTATATCAACGTTTCCATCGCCATTAAAATCACCAGCGAGCCACTGTTGGGCGTCCCAAAATCCGCCTTGTTTAGTGGCCCAACGTTGCATAACGAGTCCCCCTTTCACGTCAGATTTCAGTAGCAAATTCGGCGAATCCACGCCAGCATTCTGCACGAGATCTGCACTGGTCGCATTGATAAGGTTACGGCTCGTTTCGCTCGGTGAGCTGGTTGGGTTTGATTCAAGATACAAGGCAACCACACCAGCAACGTGTGGCGTTGCCATTGATGTACCACTAATGGTGCGTGTCGCTGAATTGTTCCCAATCCATGCGGACGTTATATTGCTACCAGGTGCGAATAAGTCGAGACACCGGCCGATATTCGAAAAACCCGATCTATTATCATCAATTGTTGTGGCACCAACCGTTAACGCCACTGGCGTTCTTGCAGGAGACACACCACACGCATCGGCGGAGGAGTCATTACCTGCGGCGACGGCATACGTTACCCCAGCATTGAACGAGTTCGTTATTACATCGTCTAATGGCGAATACGCGCCACCACCCAAACTCATATTCACCACTGCGGGACTAACATGGTTGTTTGTCACCCAATCAACCGCAGCTATAATGCCAGAATAGGAGCCACGTCCATTACAGTTAAGCGCACGCACTGCATGAAGCGTTACCTCTTTCGCGACGCCGTACGACGTGCCTCCAATAGTCCCCGCCACATGCGTTCCGTGGCCATTACAATCTTGAGGGTTAGCATCGTTATCAACGAAATCGTAACCATTACCAACCCGTCCGCTGAACTCACTATGGGACGCTAGAATCCCCGTATCGATGACGTAA
Source organism: Marinomonas mediterranea MMB-1 (assembly GCF_000192865.1). Classification (NCBI taxonomy): domain Bacteria; kingdom Pseudomonadati; phylum Pseudomonadota; class Gammaproteobacteria; order Oceanospirillales; family Oceanospirillaceae; genus Marinomonas; species Marinomonas mediterranea. Next base: position 121,914 of record NC_015276.1, on the reverse strand, counting down.
GCGTGTACGCCAGAACCAGAGTTTTGATATTGAAAACGGTCGTCTAAAGGTAGATCGAGTTGATCGATGCGATCTAACCCCCAAGAAGGCGTTGGCTGTTGCACGGCATCAATCGACACCACGCCATCTGGCACAATGTATTTAACTTCATTCCGAGCTTTTAATTGTTCCGCTGCCTCATCACTAAGGTTTGCCGAAAACCCTTGAAGTGAGGAGGTGTATACGTGCTCTAATTCCGACGCGACCGAAGAAGTACTGTTTACAGAAACACTTTTAATGAGACTCTCTGCGACATCTCGTATGGACTTCCCAGCGCCAACTTCTGCTGACTGAGTTGAAAGACCTTCTTCATCGAAGACGGACTCTTTTAAGACAACCACCCACTGATTTGGGATGGTTTCGACATTACTTGAAATAAACGGCTCGACGCCTTCCGTTTGCGCCAAAGTGCTACCTGCGACAAGCATCCCTAGCGCTGTGACTAAAAACTGTTCCCTTATTGCCATTTTTCCCTTTTCTTATTCCGTTAATACTTTTTCATTAAAAAATATAATTCAGCTCCTGTGCGTAAAAAGCTACGCACTCCTTGGAGCACACAAGGTATAGGAATAAACCTTATAAATATCAATAACTCACGAAGAACCCTCTTAAAACACACACTTTTTACACATTTATAAAGTCACTGCTTTACCACTAACGGCCTTAAGACTCGCTATATCGTTCGCATACCTAGGAAAAATAAAAACCAACCTAAACGAACACCATTACCAACGAGTCATTTACAAACGCATCGCTTCTCGTGTTTGCTTGGACAAGAGTACATCAGTTAATCGTTCTAGTAGTTCCCCGCCTTCACGCCAGTAGTGCCAATACAACGGAATCTCGATGCTGGGCTGATCGGCAAATACATCGATAAGTTCACTCGCATTTTCTTCTGCTTGGTAAGTGGGTAACGCACCATAGGCACTGCCAGAAGCGACTTGTTTCACCATTCCAATGCTAGAAGGGCAAAGATAACGGGGCGACGATAGTTCAAAGCCCATTTTCATAAAGCCCTCTTCATGAATTTTATCTTTTACACCATAAATCACGGCGGGTGCGCGGTTTAGAGCATCTTGCGTCACGCCATTAGAAAAGTAAGTCTGATAGAAGGAGGGAGAGCAATAAAAGCGGTATTCCATATTGCCTATATAATGACAGCGCGTGCCACTTAGCGGTTTCTCAGTACTGCAAATGCAGGCGACAACCGAGCCTTCCTGAAGGTGCGCTAGACCCTGACTTTGATCTTCCGTGTTAATTTCAATTGCAACGTCATGCTGTCGAAGAAAAGGAGCCGTGGCGTCATGCCACCACGTCGATAGCGAATCGGCGTTCATCACGATTTTAAGCGTTGGTCTGGAGGAGTCAGGGTTATACACGCTGATCAGTTCATTTTCGAGCAGTTTGACTTTAGTAACGTGCTTTACGATTTCAAGCCCCGCGTCCGTCAGAGTTATAGGCCGTTCTCGTTTGACGAGAAGCTTTCCAACTCTCTGTTCTAAGGTACTGATACGTTGAGACATCGCAGATTGAGTGATGCCAAGTGCATTCGCCGCACGCTCAAAGCTACCTAGCGTTCCAACTATTTCAAGTGCCTCTAACAATCGATAATCCAGCATTAGAATCTCTTATTTATCATTAATTATTTTAACTTTACCTTAAGTTCGAATAAGGTCAATCTTAGCGTCATACCACACCGCGGACATTTCTATCTATGTTATCTATGATGTTAAAAGGCATCTTTTTATCCGGCAGCCTCATTGTCGCTATTGGCAGTCAAAATGCGTTTTTACTAAGGTCTGGCCTCAAAAAGCAGCATGTGTTTACCGTTGCCACCTTGTGTTTTATGGGCGATGTGTTGCTCATGTCATTGGGAATTTTTGGTATTGGTGCAATCATCCAGAGTTATGACATCGCCCAAATTATATTGGGCGCATTAGGTGCTGCCTTCCTGTTTTGGTATGGATTTTCTTCGCTAAAATCCGCTTTGCACAGCAAACATGCTCTGAATGTATCGTCTGATGATACGCAAAAGCGGGGAAAAACCTCGATTGTCTTAGCCACCCTAGCGATTACCTTTTTAAACCCGCATGTTTATTTAGATACGGTTGTCGTCATTGGCGGCGTTGCCTCTTCCTTTACATTGGATGAAAAACTGTGGTTTCTAATCGGGTCTGTCTCAGCGTCTTTTCTATGGTTTTATGGCCTAGGCTACGCTGCTACGAAGTTGGTGCCTGTGTTTTCTCGCCCAAGTACTTGGAAAATACTCGACAGCATCGTGGCTATTATTATGTTTTATATCGCGTTTGAACTTGCGAAATGGACGTACGGCATGATGGTTTAGAGGCTGTGTAATAAGCATAAAAAAGCCCCGAATCTCTTCGAGGCTTTTTCCAAAAAATATTCTGTTCGTTTTATCTTAGGCTTTTTTAACGAACTGAGACTTCAGCATCATATCGCCCGCACCATCAACTTTACAGTCTAAGTCATGATCGCCGTCGACTAAGCGTTTGATTGTCGCTTTGGTACCGATTTTAAGCACTTGAGACGAGCCTTTTACTTTTAGGTCTTTCGCCAAAGTCACTTTATCGCCATCCTGCAGTTGCGTGCCGTTTGCGTCTTTAATGAAAAGCGCGTCTTCGTCCACCTCGACTTCATTTGGATTCCAGTCGTGACCACACTCAGGGCAAACCAATAACTCTTGATCCTGATATACATACTCTGAGTTACATTTTGGACAATTTGGAAGACTCATGCTTATCGCTACCTCTTAAACCGGAATAAAAGTGCGGGCATTATACGCCTATTTTCAAAATGACGGTGAGATTAAACAAAAATGTGCATACATTGCACATTTGGTCAAACAACAGCAAAACACATGTCGGCTTCCCTACACCATGTCGGATTGATGTATTGAAACGATCTCAGTCAAGCCTTTGTCCTTAAGCGCAATCGTATAAGGTGCGTTGTGGTGGAAGTGGAAAGCCTCCTCTGAATCAAATCGCTCCCATAGCATCAGCTTCGTGGGTTCCTCTTCAAATTCATGCAGTTCAAAAAGGGTACAGCCAGCTTCTTCTCGCGTAATGGCACACAGCTCCTTAAATCGTGCTTTTGTTTCTTCCACTCGGTTTGGGTCTGTTATTCTCAATTCCGCCGTAATGAAATAGCCTTTGTCGAATTGAGAAGGTAGACCTGCTGAAGCTGTTCCATCAGAACCAGAGCCAATCTCGATGTCGCGCTCTTTGAATACTTCTTTTGCCGCGAACAATCCATTTAGCGCCGCTGGAAAACCTGCATAGAGGGCTATTTGCATCATGACTTCGACAATTTCCTGAGCGGTACAACCCACATTGAGCGCCCCATGGATATGGACTTTAAGCTGCGGGGCTGCATTACCTAGCGTGACAAGAGAAGCGATGGTCGCCAGTTCTCGAGACTTTAAATGCAGCGTTTTTCGACTATAAACATCACCAAACATGCCAATCAGGATAGTGGCAAAATCTGGCGCGATGTCCTGCAACGCGTCGATCACCCGTTCGCCTTGTTCCCCGTCTACTTCTGCCAACATGTTCCAACCAATTTGATAACGATCTGATTGCATTGCCCTTCTCCCATAGAGGTTATTACACAGTATGAAGATCGTGACATAGTTCATAACCAGAATATGTAGACCAAATTGGTAAGCCGTTTTTCAAATATGGAAAATAGTTTCTCAGATCAGACAATACCTTACAGATTTAGGCGTACAGTTAAAAAACGTTGTAAACGCCGAACTGAAATTACTTGGATGCCTATACCCGACTCGATAGGCCGTTTCGGCAACTTGGTAGCCAGATTCCAGCAGCTCCCACGCTTTTTGCATTCGGATTTCAAACAAGTGTTGTGCTGGACTGGTGTTATAAAGCTGTCGAAAACAGGATTTCAGTTTGTACTCACTGATCCCCAAAACATTGCATAAATACGCATTACTGATCGGCTTATCCATATGCGCCCGCATGTACGCTTCAACACGCGTAATGCACTCCAAATCTCTATCAGAGATGCGTTCATGACGTTTTTTGAGCGGCACATAATGACTCAACTGCTCAGACAACAAATTTAAGGCATGGAGACGCTGATTCAGCCCACAGCATTGATCTCCTAGCTGAGTCGTTCTGAAAAACTGCAAATGCGGGCTTATACGACTCTGTTCGTAAGCTAATGCTCTAAAGCTTTCACTTTTCTGCAACGGCCTTCCCATTATAGCTTGGCACCGCTCTTCTCCGACGAAGTTTTGTAACGTGCTTTCCGATACCACCAGCCTGAGTTGTTCAACCTTAGCGCCCGCGGAATACCGTCTTTCTCCACGTCCACTTCGAAAGATCGACATGGTGGTATAGCGTTCGCTAAACAAAAGGCCTTTGCCATTGATATCGGTAAAGTCAGAGGCGCCCGATAACCCAAACGTCACAATAAGATGGCGCTCGCTCCCGTCGTGGTCGGAATACTCTGTAAGTACATCGTTCGATTTAGAATACGATTTGACGACAGAAAAGCCCTCTTCGCATTCCAAACGCTCAATTCGAATGGGTTCGCAACTCCGACCAACCGCCCAGCTTGCGGTCACTAAACGTTGAACATCAGTTTGATCGTTAGGTTCGGCGTTCATTTTATTCTCCCTAATAAGCACTGAACGATTGCTCAGGCGGTGTCCACCTAAAAGGCTACCTCGAAAAAGACGACTTCTCACGACAGCATTTATGCAACACTCACATGCGAGACACTATGATCTAAGCCAGACAAACAAACGCTTTTGCAGCAATGCCATAATAGTAGACATGATGGGTACAATAACGATTGTCATAAGCAAGAGTCGAATAGGCAAGTTAAACTGCGCAACACCCGCCATTGCCGACAAATACGGAAACGCAATATCAAAGAGTGGAAAAAAGAGATTGAGTAATGGGTAGATTGCCAGCCATACAACAACCATCATTTTCCACTTTTTTGGGGGGATAAGCGCTAGGTTTTTATCCATCATAATTCTCTCCTGTTTGGATCTTTTGGTTGATTAAAAATCAGTACTAACCATTAATGATCTATCCCCAGAATAAACTACGGATGCCTCTTCCGCACTCTCCTGGGTAAGCCTTTACAAAAAACGGGGGTTATTGCGATGCATTTGACATCAGATGATGGGGGCTAGAACGCAGCATCAAGAAGGTAACCATCGTCACCGCCACGGCGCCGACTAACAACCCACCATATAGCCCCTGGTACCCGAGTTTGTCAAGTAACACACCAGCTAGAGCGGGAACCAGCATTCTGGACAACGCAAACAAACTTGACTGAAGGCTATAATCAAATGCTTCGTGCTGCTGGCGGCATTGGGTCATCATAATCCCCATTATCACGCCGGAGGACAATCCAAGAGCAATCGCTAACACCACGACCGCCGTAATAAGTTGCCACCTTTCAGGTACAGCCATGGTCAACGATAACATGATATAAAGCGCAATAATGTTGAAAACACTGGCAGACAATAACAAGCCACGACCCGGCAAGCGTTTTAATACTACGGCATAAGAAAAACTCGCTATCGCTGCAACAATACCGCCCAATGTTGCCAACCAAGCAATATCATCAAGACTGACACCAAAATCCAGTAGTGTGGGTTTCAAAAATAACCATGCGCAACCAATAAAAGGAAAATAAAAGACTAAAATAAGATGCCACCAACGCTTATCAGGTTGATGAAAATAGCCTTTTAATAAGGATAAGCCTCCCTTTTTTTTCATTGAATAGACACTCGTAGAACCGACGTTCTTCTCTTGCTTCTCTAATAAAAACAATAGAATTAACGAAAGTATTAACGCAAACATAAAGACGTAGATAGGCGCCTGCCAACCATAGTCACTGTATACGAAAATCATAATTCCACCTCCGACAATAGAGGCCAACGCCGCCACAGAAGATCGCAGAACACCATTTCTTAACTGTTCCTTTTCATCCAACAAACGAATGGCCAGAGCGTTAACAGGAATGTCCAGCCATGTCGCAAACACTGACGTTAGAATCGTGGCAAAAAATACCTGAGAAAATGAAACATGCTCAATATCTGCGCGACTCAATAAGAAAAGTCCAATAGCAACGCCGACACTCAATAGCAGACTCCATTTAAAGTAGTTCGCCTGCTTGAACGCAAAACGCTCAATGGGTGCGCCCATAAAAAACTTTAACAGAACGGGCAGCCCCGCGAGCTGAAACATGCCTATTTCAGCTCCGCTCCAACCATGCTGCCGCATCGCCAGTGGCATGCCCAAAAATAGATAGATAGTCATTGCAGTGAGAATAAAATTACTCCAACTCACCGCAAAGTGTTTGTACAGAATATGACGCTTCACGATCATCTCCCAATGGGGTGGTATTAAGAACCCTTATTAAAGAGTCCAGGTCAACTTGAGGCCAACTTCCCTCGGTGGGCTAAATACCGTCACGTAGCCATTTTGATAACCTACCGCGTTATAACTTTTATCCTCTAGATTGTTCACATAGCCAGACAAAAAGGCGTCTTCGAAAACAGGGTATCCTGCCGACAGGTTAATAACGCTGTAGCCTTTTTGCTCGTATGTATTCGCTGGGTTCAAATAGACTTTGCTGTTAAATACAGAAGAAGCGGAGACAAACCACTCGTTTTCACTGTCGTATCTCAATGTCACATGCCCATTCCATTCCGGTGCAAATGGATTCGTATTGTCTTTGTAATCTTGAGTTCCATCGACAAATTCATCAAAGCGGGTTTTATTCCAAGCCACACCGGTTTTAAGAATCAAGTTCTCAGTTAACAAATAATCAAATGATGCTTCGACGCCTTGTGATGTCGCTTGAGCAGCGTTCGTGAGATAAATAGTGCCAACAGACGGCATTTGCATCACCTGCATGTCATCGATATTCATGTGATAGGCCGCCACGCTGTATCGCAAGGACTTGTGCCTCGTCTCACCTTTCATTCCCACTTCAAAACTTTGTACTGTCTCTGGGTCGTACTCTTTATAATTCGCACTGGCTGCCGTGGTATTGAACCCGCCTGTACGCACACCTTCACTATAACTGAAATAGGCCTGATGATTTTTTGTATACTGCTTTTTAACTGACAGTTGCGGGGTCACATTTGTCCAGTCTTGCTTACGTTCGTAACTGCCTTCTGGGGTAATCTTAACTTCATCACGTGACGCTCGGGCACCAACACCAAATACCCAATTATCGGCATATTCGATGTCCAGATTTCCATACAAAGCATAGTGGCTTCCTGTCTGATCCGTTTTTAAGTCAGACAGGCCATAATAACTTTTAGAAATCGCCCTTAATGAGTGGTCCTGCGTTTCCAGATAGGCGCCGGTTAACCAATGCAAACCAGTACGCTCACCGTGGGCTCTGAATTCTTGAGACAAGGTCTTAAAATGATTATCTCTGGCAATATAACTCACTTCGCTTGCCATAAAATCAGTGTCTTGTTGCACCTTATCATCATAATCATTCAATGCCGTAATACTGGCTAAATGAATCCCTGATAGGGTGTCATGATCCAGATTAACTGAGAACAATTGACCAGAAGACTTGTTCCAACTCGCCGTTCCTGAGGACACGCTTGTATCAACTGCCGTACCGGATCCCCACAATGAGGCGCCATCATCGTAATCCAAGGTTCGATAGCGTACTTTTAAGTCCGTTCGATCTGACGCTTTCCAACGAATCCCCGCATTTAGATTACTACGTTCTCTATCATCGGCTTTTCCCCCGGAAGTTTCATTGTCAATAAAACCGTCCTGTTTCATGTACTCACCCGACAAACTAAAAAACAATTTATCCGGGCTAGCAGTCTGACTCGTGGCGAATTGCACCACTTGTTTATCTCGGCTACCAAGTCCAAGAGAAAGCAGAGTTTCATCTTGTCCATTCAGATCATTACTCTGAATAGAAATAACACCAGTCTCAGCATTGTGCCCATAAATCGCAGTTTGAGGACCTCGCGTCACCTCCACTCGATCCGTTCCGACCAAAGTGCTCTCAAAACCTTGTGCCATCAAGACGGGTACGCCATCCACCTGTAATAACGTAGAGCTGGAAAGAGCATTCAGATTCGACGTGACGCCTCGCATCACAGGAGAATTAACGCCCGATTGCCCAAAAGGTTGAAAGCTAAGTCCTGGGGCAACCCCTTCCAACGATTCCAGGCTGTCCACTCCAGTTCGGAGTAAGTCTTCAGAATAGTCTGTCGTGACATGCTGAGTCGTCTCAACTTGCTGTTGTTCCGTTTTATTCGATGTGACCAAAAGAGGAGGCAGAGACTCAGCGTTCTTAATTTCTTCAGCCATTACATTGACCGATATAACTAACGAAAACCCGAAACAACATTTACCCGGAACGCTATTGATTGAACGCTTCATTCATATCCTCCGACTCAAATAAAAAAGATACAAATAGGCTACCACTTAATGATATTGATTCTCAGTAGCATCAAATATGAGTTTGGTTCAAAAACGTATGTAATCCAGAGAAACAACCCAGAAAGGCGATTTCTACTCTTATTTTGATGCTTTAAGAGCCATAATAGCCATCTAAATAAAGGCATTTCGGAGCACTATGAATCATTTTAATTGGGACGATGCTCGTCTGTTTTTAGCATTGGCACGGCAAGGCACACTGACGGCAGCAGCAAGCGAGTTGGAATTAGGCATTGCCACCTTATCAAGGCGCATAGAGCGTTTGGAGTCCGCATTGAATACGCCGTTGTTCATACGCTCTCAAACAGGCTACAAACTCACAGAAGAAGGCGAGGAACTGTTGGAAAGCGCCGAGCACATGGAAGATGCGATCTTGTCCTTTCGCTCTCAGGCAAGCAAACAAAGTGAACTCAGTGGCACGGTTAAGCTTACCACAGCGGAAAGCCTAGCAAGTGTATTAATTCTCCCAAATCTTCCCCAATTCAGGGCGCAGTTTCCTTCCCTTGATATTGACTTGATTACGGATATTCGAACTTCAAATCTGCATAGAAGAGACGCGGATCTCGCGCTAAGAATGGTTCGCCCAACACAGGGGAATGTATCGTTTCGACGTATCGGTACTCTTGGCTACGGCCTCTACACTGGCGAAAATACGCCCGAAGGTAGCCACCTTGATCAAGAACAAACCTATATTGGCTGGAACGAACATTACCAAAATTTGCCAGCGGCTCAATGGTTAGCTCGACTCTTAAACGGTAAGCCTCCAGCGATCACCACTACTTCGGTTGGTACTCAAGTCGCCGCCTGTCAGGCAGGGCTTGGATTAGCGGTGTTACCTCACATAGTCGCCCAACACGTGGGGCTACGCTGTCTACAAACACTGTCGGATGTGGAGCAAGCCATCTACCTCGTCATCCACTCAGACTTAGCTCAATCAAAGCGAGTCAGAGCGGTGGCGGATTTTCTATCGGACTTAGTTGAGAAGCACGAAATGGCGTTAAGGACCTCAACCTAAAAGTAAGAGCAACAAAAGAAATCAGTACAACAAGAGAAAGTCGTACAACCGAGGGAGAAATTGGGCGAACCAAGCAGAAAGATCAAGCAGAGAAATCGCCCAACAAAATGTGCTTACAGGTATGAACAGCAGTAGTCAGTTACGGCGCGGATTTTAAGCTTAAACGACGCGTTAGCAGGTACGTTGAATTCTTCACCACCTTTAATCGTTTGCCACTCTGTTTCACCAGGAAGCAAAACGTCTAGATCACCCGCAGTGATTTCCATTAGCTCAGCCGCTTCAGTTCCAAACTCATATTCGCCCGGCATCATGATGCCTAGCGTTTTCTTTGTGTCATCGGCAAACATTACAACACGACTTGTTACTTTACCGTCAAAATAGACATTCGCTGCTTTTAGTACAGAAACATTATCAAACTGAGACATCTTATACTCCTAATCAGTTAGTTGGTCTTGAAGGAAGTGTATGATGAATTTGCACAACGCTCTACACAAATATAAAAAAACCTCCTTACACAAAACTCAGTATGAACCTAAAGTTCATACTGAGTCATTCAGATCTGGAAGTAACTTACCCTCGTTCTAAAACGCTTATTCTTTTGTTACGAGCCTTTTATTTAAAGTAACTTAAAATAATAGAAGGCAGAAAAATACCTGAGCCAATCGCCATTAAGCTCATTCCGATGATCGAGTAGACACCCGCTTCTACACTATATTGAAACGCGCGGACTAGCCCTAACCCATAACAGGTTGCACCTAAAGACAGGCCCATCGCTCTTTGGTCTTCAATATTAAACAGTCGAAAAATAGAAGGCGCAATGAGTGAGCCGATGATGCCGGTGCTGAAGACGAAAAATACGGCCAACGCTGAGTCTTCACCTATTTTTTCTGCGATGCATATGGCAACCGGAACCGTCACCGATTTTGACATGATGGCAAGCTGAAGGCTTTCCGATATCTGTAGGTAATAAGCAAACAAGTAAGACGCGACAGAGGCAACAAAACCAGCACAAATCACGGACACAATAATGGCGAACAGGGACGCCTTTATATGCGCAAGTTGCTTATAAAGTGGGACAGCAAGAGCGACGGTGGCGGTTCCCAACAGGGTGCTTATTAAGTCCATGCCTTCGGCAAATTGATCGTATGAAATGTCAAAGGCAATAAGGGCAACCAAAAGTAGTAGAACGGCAACAATGACAGGGTTAAAAGTATCGCGGTTGAGCTTCTTTTTCAGCACTAGCGCGACCGAGTAGCAGCCAAAAGTAAGCGCTAGAGAATATAAAGGTGGTGGCAACATGCTGACACTATTCATGATGGTCTCCTTCTCTGAAGCTTATCAGACTAAAGGTCACCGAGCACACAACAAGAGTCAGGATTGTACCGCCAACTGACGCGATTAAAATTCGCCACCACTGTTCTTAAATAAGTCCAATGTATAGCGTTATTCCCGCGCCTGCGGGGATAAAAAAGAACCCAAGGTTGTCCACTAACACACCGGATGCTTTCGCTACACTGTCGTCTACCTTCCCCCGAAAGCAAAGCCCCGTGAACAGAATCACCATACCAATAATGGCATCCGGAATAGGAGAATCAAGCATTTGAACAATAAGACTTTCTGCCATCTGACATAAAATGATGATGAAGAAAGCATGTATCATGGACGCTCCTATTTCTATGCTATTGGCTTGATAGCCTTATCGCCACTGCGCGACTCGGGCGATTTGAAGATGTCGGTCGCGTTCGACTTGGTCGATTGTCCAGTTGGCGAAGTGAACCTTGTCACCCGGTTTTTTCTGAGAAAGCAGCCCACCGCCGTACGGTGTGACACAACCCATTTTTGGATAGCCCCCAATGGTTTGCCGATCTCGCAATAACACAATCGGCTGGCCGTCATTCGGAATTTGAATCGCGCCGTAGGCAATGCCCTCTGAGATAATGCCTTTTTTGTTACCCCCTATTGGCTGACCTTGCAATCTGTATCCCATTCGGTCACTTTCAGTTGAAACAGCGTAATGATTGCCAAAGAACCGAGCCTGATCTAAGTGTGAAAACGTTGGCGCTTGGTAGCTCAAGACCATTGGTATTTCTTCACTGTTGTAGTTCGGAATCGCAAGACGAGGCACCATGCGTTGCCGATGTTGGCTGCACGCTATATACGCAAGCATATCGCCCTTTTGAAGCTTGTCTCCTTTTCCGCTGAGTCCGCCAATCTTTTCTCGAACCACCGTGGAGACGCTGCCCAATATCGGTTTTATCTGAAAACCCCATTTTACTGCGAGGTAAGCACGCAAGCCATTTTTTGGCTGCTGGAAAGCAAGCACGTCGCCAGCTTTAATCGCGTAGGTCTGCCACGGAATCACTGAGTCGCCGTTCAATGTCGCACCTAAGTCTGCGCCACATAAGGCAATACTGGTATCAGCTTGCGCCTCTAGTGTGAGCATGCCAAAGGTGATTTCAAGTTGGCTGTCATTTTCGTCGTTGTCTAATAGTGCATTTGCCCAACGAAATGCCATTTCGTCCATCGGGCCACCCGTGGTAACGCCAAGGTGCTGGTAACTATGACGACCTAAATCCTGAACAAGTGTTAATAGACCCGGTTTTATCACCTTAAAAGCCATCGAGGGAGCCTCCTTGGGCTAGAAATTCGTCTCGTGAAATGGGTTCAAACTTAACCGTATCGCCGACTTCAATGATCGCGAGGTTTTCACTTCCCCAGTCCACCAGCTGAATCGGTGTTCGACCTATTATTTGCCAGCCGCCTGGAGAGGTACTCGGATAAACAGCGGTCTGCCGTTCGGCAATGGCAACACTACCCGCGATGACTTTTAAACGAGGCGTTTCTTTTCGAGGGATATGCAAGGTGTCAGGCGTGTTACCGAGAAAAGCGTATCCAGGGGCAAACCCTACGGCGTAAGCGCGGTAACGTGTTGAAGAATGCAGACGAATGACATCGTCGACCTGAATACCACAGTGCTTCGCCACATCATCAATATCTGGGCCAACTTCCGCACCATAGTAAACAGGTATGACCACTTCACAGGTGTCGCGCTGGCCGAAATCCGAAGAGCTGATCGACGCGATCACCTCTTTAATTTGCTTCTCTATTGCGAAACGATCGTAATGGTCCATATCAAATACAACCAGCAATGTCGTATAAGACGGGACTAAATCGACGATGCCATCAATCGTTTTTAATGCTTGGTTCACGCGACTAATGTAGTCAGCGGTAAACTCGTCGATCACATCGCTGAAGGTCAGCAAACAGGCGTGGTCACTGACCAGCGCAAAGCTCGGTTTCTTTAGTTCTTGCTCGTTCATCGTCTTTTTTACTTATCAATTTAACGGCCACTTTCGCAGTCGTTAGGGCTTCACCCACTAAGGCTTCACTTATTGGACTTACATTGGGTTGAGCTAACATTGAGCTGAACTCAAAGTGGATTAGCCAAGCCCATCTACCAGGGTACGGATTCGCTTTACCGCCTCGACGGCATGTAACCCGTCGCCATGTACGCAAATAGTATCTGCGTGGACACTTAGATGTTGTCCAGACGCCGTAGTTAAGCCACCTTTTAAACTCAGCTCTTCGACTTGTTGTTCAATTCGCTCAAAGCTTTGATGTACTGCGTTTGCTTGTTTACGAGGCGTCAAACGCCCTTCATCGGTATACAATCGGTCCGAGAACGCTTCAAACCACAGCGTCACCCCATACTTACTTGCCAACGCCGTTACTTGATCTTTTTCGGGTACAGCCATCACCATAAGTATCAAACTAGGATCAATTTCAGACACGGCCTGTATGACAGTTTCTAACACAGTGAAATCTGTCATCATTGTGTTGTACAACGCACCGTGAGGTTTGACGTAGCTCACTTTGGTTTTCTGTGCCTGACAAATGCCTTGAAGTGCTCCCACTTGATATTGAATCAGGGCCTTTAATTCACTTGGCGCGATGTCCATATTGCGACGCCCAAAGCCGACTAAATCTGGATACGCGGGGTGCGCGCCAATAGTGACATTATATTGCTTCGCCAGAGCGACTGTTTTGCTCATCGTTAATGGATCGGACGCATGGAAGCCACAGGCGATGTTAGCCTGATCGACGTACGGCATAATTTGCTCGTCCATCCCCATTGCCCAAGCGCCAAACGCTTCGCCCATATCACAGTTTAATTTCATGTTTTTTCTCCTTTGAGGCTGCCACTTGAGCTGGTTGCTCAAGAACGGTGTCGGCAGCCTCGTTTTTGCTAGGCCGTTTGGCTCTATACGATGCGAGCGTTACCCGCTCTGAGACATGTTTGACGGTAAGTAAGTCACTATTTCAGGGAACATAGTCACCAATGCAATGGCTACTGCGATCAATAAGAAGAAAGGCAGTGCAGCACGAGCAACATACAAGATGTTCTTACCCGTCAAAGATTGAATAACGAACAGGTTAAAGCCGACTGGTGGCGTAATTTGCGACATTTCCACCACTAATACAATGAAAATACCGAACCAAAGCAGATCGATACCTGCGGCGTCTACCATTGGCAGCACCACCGCGACCGTCAGCACGACGACTGAGATACCATCTAGGAAGCAACCCAACACAACAAATAAGATCGTCAGATAGAAAATCAAAGCCATTGGAGACAAGTTCAAACTCGCTATCCAGCTCGCTAACTCTTTAGGGATGCCTAAAAAGCCCATAGACAAGGTTAAAAAGTGTGCGCCAATCAGGATAAAAGTGATCATACACGAGCTTTTTACCGCACCCATTAAACTGTCCATAAAGCTATGGAAGGACAACGACCCAGTAACCCCTGCGATGACTAACGCACCGGTGACACCAATCGCCGCTGCTTCGGTCGGGGTGGTAATCCCGCCATAAATAGACCCTAATACAAAGCCAATTAAGCCAACGACAGGAAGCAATTGTTTGAGTGCTTTAAACCGCGTTGACCAGCTAACTTGTGAATCCGTGTGTTTAGGTAATTCGTCTTTATGCAACATGCCCCAAATCATGGTGTAACCCATAAACAAGGCAACCAATAGAAGACCTGGTAAGGCACCAGCAATAAACAAACGCGCGATCGATACTTCTGCCGCGACACCATATACGATAAGAATAATGGAAGGCGGAATCAAAAGACCGAGCGTACCTGACCCAGCCAATGTCCCGACGGCCATACGCTCGCTGTAACCTTGCTTTTTCAGCTCGGGCAACGTCATACGACCAATCGTCGCCGCCGTCGCAGCGGAAGAACCTGAAACCGCCGCAAAAATACCGCAACTCAAAATATTCACATGCAGGAGTTTACCTGGGACACCACCCAACCAAGGCGATAGCCCTTTGAATAAATCTTCCGACAAGCGCGTTCTAAACAGCACTTCCCCCATCCAAATAAATAAGGGTAAGGCCGTGAGTGACCATGATGTGCTGGCGCCCCAAGACGACGTTGAAAACAACAGGCCGACTTGATAGTTCTCAGACAACACCAGACCTAGACCCCCAATAATAATCAGCGTAAAAGAGACCCACACACCAAATGCCAGCATAGTGAGCATGCCGACCGCTAGAATCAAAGAAACAATCGTTAAATCCAAGGTTTATTCCTCCATCGCCAATTCGTCTTCGTGACCGACGTAATTCGGCGCTTCGCCTTTTAACGCTTTGATCAAAGAATCTAACACCGCTAAATTCAACGCCAATGCACCAAAAGCAACGGGGATTTGTGGTATCCACAGTGGAACGGGGACATAACCGTACGACACTTCTTCGTATACATAGGACTCATACACCATATAAGAGCAGGCATAAGTAAGGTAGGTCGTCAGTGCAAAGCCCATTGCTAGGACGATTGCCTCCTGCCACTTACGACCCTTTTCAGAGAAACGCTGTATCAATAACGTAACGCGAATATGTCCGCCTTCGTTGAAGGTGTATGCCAAGCCAAAAAACGTAGCAGCGGCCAATGCAAAGCCGGCAAAATCTTCCGCAGACGGTACGATAAAACCAAACAATCGACCTATTATTTGCGCAAGCAACAGCAAGGTAATAGCGACGATACACAACCCTGATAGCCAGCCCGTTAGCTGGTAGCAGGTGTTTTTAAATTCATTCATATAATTCACTTGATTAGTCGTCTTGGATGGAAGAGGGATGCCAGCATTATTAATGTGCTTCTTTTTGCCAGCACCCTCTCTCCCTGACTGCTTTTTACGCTCCCCTACGTAAAAAACATAGGCTTCAACACCCACTGTCGCGGTCTTTGATTCCTCACGACAATGGGCATTCGATAACGCTCGCCTTAAGGGTTGTAACGATCAAGAATCGCGCCAACTTCTTTTGGATCTTCCGCTTTCCATTCCGTGATCATCGTGTCGCCGATCGCTTGAAGCTCTTTCACTAGTGTCTCTGAAGGCGCTTGAACGTTCATGCCATTTTCGATCAACTTAGCACGGTCATTAGCCGCACGCTCAGCTACTTTCGCCCAACCCATTTCTTCTGCGTGTTTCGCGGCATCCAATACGGCTTGTTGTGTTTCTTTGTCTAATCGACGGAATGCACGCTTGTTCACGACCACAATATTTTTCGGAATCCACGCACTGACTTCAGTGTAATTTGTCACGTAGTCCCACGCTTGGCTGTCAACACCGGTCGAAGGCGATGTGATCATGGCTTGGATGATTCCAGTACTAAATGCTTGTGGAATATCAGGCACTTGGATCGTCGTTGGTGTTGTGCCCATTAGGTCTGCTAAACGAGAAGTAGATGGGCTGTACGCTCGCATCTTCGCGCCTTCTAAATCACTCAACTGAGTGACTGGCCTTTTGGTGTAAAGGCTTTGCGCTGGCCATGCAACCGCATACAACAACTTCATGCCGCTTTTGTTTAGCTGTTTATCCACAGAAGGCTTTGCGGCTTCCCACAGTTTTTTTGCGTCCTCGAACGTCGTTGCAAGGAATGGGATGTTATCGTGCTTATAGACAGGGTGCTCATTACCCAAGATGCCTAGGAAAATCTCACCCGCTTGAACTTGACCCGTTTTTACCGCACGAGGAATCTCAGTATGCTTAACCAACGAACCACCTGAGTGCACAGTAATGTCGAGATCACCGTTGGTTTTTTCTTTGATCTCCTCTGCAAATCCATATGCAATCTGAGTCGGCAAGTTCCCGTCACCGTATGGCGTTGGCATGTGCCATTTGTCCGCAATGGCAGCCGTAGAAGCCAAACCGCTGATAAGAAGAGCTGAGGTTAACTTTTTCATTGTTCCTACCTTTTGTATGTGATGTTTAATTGAGTTTTATTATTGGTTTTTAGCAGCCATTGATGTGTCTATTACTTGCTCTCACCGTTTTTGCGTATTGAGGCAATGCAGCATTCACACCAACAGCGGGAAACGGATTAAAACACCGCCAAATCGGCGTCTAGCAAATCAGTCACCAGCATCTTGCCTGGTGCGTGTGTAATACAGATCGGCAGTTTCGCATTCTTAATCGCCAGTTGAGGCGTCACCCCACAGGCCCAAAAAACGGGGACTTCACCCTCTTTCACAGAGACTGGGTCCCCAAAGTCTGGGATTGCCAGGTCGTTGATACCGATCGAACTTGGATCGCCAAAATGCAGAGGCGCGCCATGTGCTTTAGGGAAACGGGTTGTCACTTGAATCGCTCGAATAGCGTCTTTCGGTGTATACGGGCGCATGGTTACCACGGTGTTGCCGTAAAAACGTCCAGCAGGCTTGGTTGGAATAGAGCTTTCGAACATAGAAACGTTGACGTCTTCTTCGATATTTCGAGGCGTCAGCCCGACTTGAGACAAGGCATTTTCGAAAGAGAACGAACATCCAAGAACGAAGGCCACCATATCGTCTTGCCATAACGAAGAAATGTCATAGCACCTTTCGGCCTCTTCACCATTTCGGTACACGTAATACTCCGGGATATCGGTGCGCATATCGATGTCTTCACCCAACATCGGCATCCGATAGTCGCCCACTGCGGAGACGCCGATCAACGGACATGGAACCGGATTGAGGTGACAAAACATCAAAAACTCATCGGCGTATTCTTTTGGCAAGATCACCACGTTGCCTTGCATCGCGCCCGTTGCTAAACCGCTGGTTGGGCCAGTATGCTCTTGATTGCGAATCGCCTGACGCAACGCAGACGTTTGTTGCATCAAAGTTAAAGGGCCATTTGTCATATCAAATTCCTAAGTTTTGCCACAATTTGGATTTTTTAAGAATAGAATTGGAAGCATAAAAAAGTCTAATCGTGTTTTTTTTAGGTTTTTGATCAATTTTTTTTATCAAGCGCGGGCGTCGGCATACTCCTTCGCCACTTCGGCGGCCATTTTTGCGGTCATTTCTGAGAATGGGTTGATTGGGTCATCAGAATAAGACGCAGTAAAATGCAGATCACTCGGGCTCCAGATCGATTTGATTTTCTTAAGTTTTCCTAGTTCGATATCTACATCGATCATAATGTCTGGCAAGGTTGCAATGCCCACGGCATCAATCGCTAAGCTGCGACATGCAGCGAGGGAAGTCGAGGCAAAAAATCGAGCAGGTGGGCCGTCTAAACATCGAAATCTATGGTTAATTTCCGTGTAGGGCTTGGTATTTCTGGCGTAAGTAATAATCGGCCAATTTGCTAACTCTTCCAGATAATGCAATCGATCCGGCAAATCAAGTTTAGGGCTCGCGACCCAGGATAAGGGATAGTGACAAAGCTCCACATTAACCACACTGGGCTCCGAAAGCGGCCCGAGTAGTAAGCCCAAATCCAGTGAACGCTCTTTCACGCCCACCGCCAAGTTCGTCGTCACATCGACCGTCATCTCCACTTCAAGATTGGGCATATCTTCATGAATGCGCGTGAGTAACGCAGGCAGCCAAGTGTTGGCAATGGTTTCGGAGACACCGAGTCGAAGCGTGCCTGAGTAGGCGGTCGCAACATCGGTGCGTTTTCGTAACTCCTCTGCCTGATAGAGAATTTTTTCGACATAGGGAAGCAGTTCTTTGCCTTTCGCTGTCAACGCAATGGGGCTCGATCCCCCTTCCCGTTCAAACAGTTTCACCCCCAATTCGGACTCTAAACCGGAGATGCGCGCCGAGATGGCGGGCTGAGTTGTATGCATTTGTTCGGCCGCTTTGCGAAAGCTGCCTAAGGTTGCCACCCAGATAAAGGTTTCGAGGCGTTTGTAGTTCACGTGAGACTCACTCGTTTGATCGTATTATTGTAAAAGTAGGCTCGAATCATCTTAAAATTGACTATAAATTACGCGCGCCTTTTTTATTTCAAACACAGTTATCAGGTGAAAATCAACTTAAAAGCGCAAAACGAAGAGATTCAACTCACATACCAAAAAAGCCCATTGAGCAATCAATGGGCTTCAAACGAAAATAACATCCAATAAAAACAAGGAATTAAAAAATAAAGAAAGGCCTTTCACAGCGTCGTGAGCAAAGGTCTCAAGATCGCTTAATAATCATATTTTCCCGCCGAGTATAAAGCTTGTGCTTTTTCCCAAACATCCCCGACTTGACCATCTCCAACGGGCTCGCCATCTAACTCAACGACAGGAACAATTTCTTTGCTCGAACTGGTCAACCATACCTCATCGGCATTACGTGCTTCGTCCATCGTCACCACACGCTCTTCAACTTTGATGGTTCCCTCTTTGCGTAAAATATCCAACAACACTAAGCGCGTAATGCCAGGCAGTACTTGATGGTCAAGCAGAGGTGTTATGGCGACGCCATCTTTGACAATGTAAACGTTTGAGGTGCTGCCTTCGGTGATTTCATTATTGGCATTAAACAAGATAATTTCGCTGTTACCCGCCTTATAGCCCTGTTGGAAATGCATCACATTCCCTAATAATGCCGTAGATTTAATATTGCAACGCTGCCAGCGCATGTCCTGCGTCGATGACACCACATATTGCTTAACCGTTGCTTTGTTTGCTTTTGGCTCAGGTGCAATTTCAAAGGAGAACGCATAGACCGTTGGTGTCACGTGCTCTGGGTAGGCGTGAAAACGCCTTGTATCAGGCCCACGTGAGACATGCAGATAAATACCAAGGTTAGCGCCGTCATTTTTCGACATGAGCGTCTCAGAAATATCGCGCCATGTTTCAATGCTGTAACCGAGTTCAATATCGATGGCATTTAGACCTTGCTCCATTCGCTCAATATGCGGGGCAAATCCGACCAACTTACCATCATACGAAGGGATGACTTCATAAATGCCGTCACCAAAAAGAAAACCTCGGTCCATTGGCGAAATTTTCGCTTCCGACATGGGCATGTATTCGCCATTAAGATATACAATACTCATCAATTTCTCCCATAATCAAGGTGATGTAGTGCGCATCGCAGTCGTATAGAACAACACTCATTTCCTTCTTATCTTTTCTTCTATCTTTTACCTGTTCACTCTACTTGTCCTTAAAACCCGTTAAGTTGCGTAGACCATGCAACATTTTGTCGCCATATTCGACACTAAGGCCATCTTCTGTAAGGGTGTTTTCCCGTGTAACGCCATCAACACTACCACGCTCTGACAAATAAGAAAGCACGTCCCTATTATCAAAATCTGCCAGCAGATCTTTACCTGATAACCAGCCCATCATCGCAACAAGCGCGTGGCCGCCCCAATTCGAAACATCCGCGACGATTAACTCGTTGCAACGCGTTACCGCAGGTTTAATATCAAGGCCACGCAGTGCGGGTCTGACATTCCCCATCCCGATTTCATTGCCACCATCTCCGATGGCAATGGTCGGGCAGCCAGCTTCATAAATGATTTCATCAAAGCTCGCGGAATTAACCACAATAGATTCACCGCGCATGTTGTAATAGCTAGCGTCCTCCGCTTGGCCTGGACGCTCTATCGAAATAACAAGCTGAGGTTGGTACTTTTCAAGTATGCGAGCCGCTTGTGCCATTCTGTCCGATATAAAAACGTCACCGATTGGCAATTTTTCAACGGTAAACTCCTCGGCTATCGCTGACGCTAAGGGGTCACCACACACCATAATCGGACGAGCGCCGACGGCTTCAAATGCCCGATATAGAGAAATCGCACCGACCGGCCCGTCTGTTTCAAAGGTGTCCGCAACAGGAAACCCCGTACCAATCAAGACATGCCCATCACATTCATGCATCATCATTGCAGCGCGAAGACAATAACCCTTTCGCAAGGAAGCTTGAACCGTTTTCATACCACGCAGATTACGAGAGACGAGCAAATCTTCGATCTGTGCACTTAGCTTGATCGCCTCCAGTACGCTTTCTGATGTGGTTTTCTGGGTCGTCACACTTTCATTGCCTCGTCAGAACGCGACCTTTTTTAAATCGCCTTTTACTTAAATTGCCTTTTACTTAAATCGATAAGTGTCTGAAACGGTCATTTCGCTCAGACACAGTGACGCCGCCTTGCAGATACCGTCTTGGCACTCGATCAGAAATGGAGCACACAATTTCATAGTTAATGGTTTGTAAGTCTTTTGCCGCCATGTCGACCGTACATTGATCATTGATAAGATCGACCTGATCGCCAGTCGTAATCGTTTCGTCTATTAGAATCATAGACTGATCCATGCAAATGCGACCGACAATCGGATAAAGTTTTCCTTTAATACTCACAGAACGGTTTTGGTGATAACGGAGCCAACCATCGGCATAACCAATCGGAATCACGGCGATCTTCATCGGAGCATTCGCTTCAAAGGTTGCGCCATAACCGACCTTATCCCCCGCAAGAATAGACTTTACCTGTGTGATGCGGCTATGTAGAGAAAAGGCCTGTTTCAAACTGACGGGAGAAGACATCTCATTATTGGGCGCCAAACCATACATAGCGATCCCCAGTCTTGCGCAGTTCGCGTTCGGTTGCGGCGTTTGATAAAGCAAAGCAGCACTGTTCGATTGATGTACATATTCAAACGTATTGAGATCAAGCCCCGCAGTCATCTCGGCAACGTTTTTAAGCTGCTGTGAATAATAATCTTTGCACGAATCCGCCGTGGCAAAATGCGTAAAGAGCCCCACTAGATTGATATGTTTATGCTCTCTGAGCGTCGAATTTGCTAACGCCAACGTCGCCGCGCTTGTCAGGCCAATTCGATGCATACCCGAATCCATTTTGAGGTGTACATTTACGGTAGGGCCACGGTAGTGTGCAGCTTGCATTATCCAATCCATATCATGGACCGTAATATGAATTTTATGCTCTGCGGCCAGTGAGATGTCTTCGACTCGAACCGGCCCCATGACCAAAATAGGCACGTCTTTAATCGCCAAACGCAAACTCAATGCCTCGTCTAAAAACGCAACGGCAAGGTGAGTCGCACCCGCGTCTAATGCCGCACGGGCAACCTCTACATCACCATGACCATAGGCATTGGCTTTTACAACCGCAAATAAATGCTCGTAGCCAGAATGCTCTTTTATATGACTGACATTGTGTGCGATTCGATCTAAATCGACCTCCACCCACGTATCGCGATAAAACATACGCCCCCTCAAATACTTTCAGCGCCAGTACCATCCACTGCTTAAATTACTTGTTTTGAAATTATACGCTGGAAAGAAAACAAGAGAAGGTATATAAAACTTAAAAATGAAACTATTTAAAAACAATTAACTTATAATTTTAAATTTTTCGATAAAATACTCCAACATGCCCGAAATACACAGAACTTTGCGCTAGCAGAAAAGCATCAAGAGGCACAGCCTTGTTGAATAAGGCCTCAGGTGAGAATGGGGGATGTGTAACAATGCGGATCGAACTAAAAAGGCAAAGTCATTAGGGAGTTGGCGTTTAAGAACTTAACCGTCAGGGTCAAAAACACCTTCGGTCATCAAATCCCGCAACAACACCACCCACCGTTCCATGTCTTCTTCTGCCGTATTAGAAAAACCGAGAACAAGGCCTTTCGGGGCGCTTTCAGGATCGAGGTAATGTTCTTCTAGTAAACTCAGTGTAAGGCCCTGCACGAACGCCTGAGACTTCAACCGCTGCGCGTGTTGATGATCCTCTGACAATGGTGATTTATAGCGTAAAAGAATGTGCATGCCCCCGGTTGGCTTTTCCCACTCAAACCAGTCCGACAAATGCAGCGTCAATAACGCCTCCAAAAAGTCTCGTTTCAAGCGATAATGCCGACGCATTTTGTTCAGGTGACGATAAAAAGCGCCAGACTCGATAAAATCAGAAAGAGCAGGTTGCATAGGCAAAGAAGCGGATTGCCCAATCATTATTTGACTGTCCAATACTGAACGAACAAAGCCTTTAGGCACCACCACATAGCTCAACCTTAGACCTCGAAACAGTGTCTTTGAAAAGCTACCAACGTAAAATACACGTTCTTCGGCATAAGGACGTGATTTGGCAGCTTGAAATAGCGTCACCGTCGGACGACCTTGATAGATGAATTCATTATCGTAGTCGTCCTCAATAACATAACCTTGCCCTTCGCTGAGCGACTGTAACCATTTTTCTCTATATTGAGAACTGTAACTAACACCAAGAGGATATTGCCGACAGGGCGTAAGCACGGCCGCCCAAGTCGCTTGAGTATCTGGCGGCGATACGCCACCCTCAATTATATTTAACCCTCTAAGTTCGCCAGTAAGCGAGGCATTAATCGGTAAGTACGTTGGGTTTTCCGTATACCAAAGCGCAACCTGGCTTTTCAAAAGATGTTGCAGCAATTGCAACGCATCACGGTTTCCCGCAGTGATAATAATCTGACTGGGATCGCATTCAATACCACGCAACGAATGTAAAAATTTCGCCAATTGCTCTTTCAATGCGGGGAAGCCCAAGCGGTAGTTCCCCATCAAGATATTTGGATCAGGGTTTAGCCAAGAACGCCGGACGCTCGCCGCCCACTCTCGATAAGGAAAGACGCTGTGATCCGCACTCGAATCGAAATACCGTGCAGGCGTGGCGTCACCTTTACTACCTTCATTCTTCTCGATATCGGTTACCGCGACGGAGTTTAAGCGCGCCGAAGGCAAGGTGATATGCGACACATTTGCAATGAAAATTCCTCGCTTTGGCATACTCACCAGCACGCCCTCTGCAATGAGTTGATCGTACGTATGCGTGACAACACTGCGCGAAATGCCAAGCGTTTTGGCTAAGTTACGAGTGGAAGGCAACCTTTCTTCAGACTTGACCCTTTTTTCTCGAATCGCAGTAAGGATTTGCTCTCGCAATTGTTGGTAATAAGGCGTTGTATTGTGACTCACACTGAGCGTTAAGCTGGCAATGGCACTCATAATCTGGACTGGTTGCTTATATATAAAGTGGATATTTATAACAATACCAGATCTCATTATGCTGACTCTATTGTTTCATACTATTTTTAACCGCCGTTTTAATTACTGTTTTCAACATAGTTTTAGCCATTCAATACGCTAAGCAATAACGGTCTAAAGGAGCACTTTATGAGTCAGACATCACAAGAACGAAACGAATCGATCAAAACAGAGCTTTCGACCGTTAAAAGAGGCTCTAATCGCGCTCTTTACGACACCGAAACAGTGTACAAAATCATCGATGAGACTCTTATAGGACATATCGCACAGTCTAAAGCCGGGCAAGTTTTTGTCACACCAACCTGCCATTGGCGTGACGGTGAGTATCTATACTGGCATGCTCACAGCAAAGCCCGAAATGTCCGAGATAGCGTCAAGGAAGAGAAGAAAATATGCTTTAATATCTGCGCACTTGATGGCCTAGTACTTGCCCGTTCTGCATTTCACCATTCCGTGAACTATCGCTCTATCAGTTTATTTGGTGTGCCTGAACTCATCGAAAACGACGATGAGAAAGTACGCCAATTTAAAAACATGTTGGATAAAGTCAGTCCTAATCGTTGGGATTCCTTAAGGCCGATCAAAGACATTGAAATTAAGGCGACTGGACTTGCTCGTATAAAAATTGAAGAGGCTTCTGTCAAAATGCGAGCAGAAGGTGTCAATGATGACGAAGACGACTTAGATTGGCCAGTATGGGCAGGAGTACTTCCATTAGAGCGCAGTTGGGGAAAAGCAGAACAAGATTCAGGGGCCAACCCAAAAATAGACATGAAAGAGCACCAATCATCGAATTTTGTCGAGCCAACCCCACCCTCTGCCTTTTAATAGTGCATACTTAACAAGGTCTCCTATTTTTAGTCCGCCTAAAATCGAGAGAAAAAATCGAAAAAGCCTATTACATTCAATGTAATAGGCTTTAATTTTGCATTTTATAGTCCATAAGAACAAAAAAATAGAAGAAACAAAGAACCACCTTACACCTTATTTGCACCTTTATTGTGCGCTAAATCCTTCCTAGCGCTTGATATATTTTAATAAATCGATAACCTTTGCACACTTTTTGTGCGCAAAGAGTATCAAAAGCCTTCTTTTAGTCCACTAAAAAGTCCCCTAACTCAAAAACATAACAAACGGGAGAGCCACATATGGCAGCAATAATTGATTTCCTAAACACGATATTTTGGGGTTATATCCTCATTTACGGCCTTTTGGCTGTGGGCGTGTACTTCACGTTGCGTTTAGGTTTCTTACAGATTCGTTTCTTCCCAGAAATGATTCGCACCGTTTTCCAAGCCCCCCAGTCAGACCGAGGTGGCATTTCCCCCTTTCAGGCACTCTGCACAAGCCTCGCTTCACGTGTTGGCACAGGTAACCTTGCAGGCGTAGCCGTCGCCATTGCGCTTGGCGGACCGGGCGCCATCTTCTGGATGTGGGTCGTTGCCTTAATTGGTATGGCGACCTCCTACGCAGAGAGCACCCTCGCTCAGCTTTATAAAATTCGAGATGAAAACGGACAATTGCGCGGCGGACCCGCGTTCTACATCGCAAAAGGCTTAAAAGCACCCTGGGCCGGCGCAGTCTTCTCACTCGCTCTCATTTTAGCGTTTGGTCTAGTATTCAATGCAGTTCAAGCAAACTCAATTGCGGGTGCTGTAGAAGGTGCATTTGGCGTCAACAAGGTTGTAACAGGTGTTGTACTAACACTGTTGGCAGCGATCGTGATCTTCGGCGGTATTAAACGGATCGCACGTATCTCTGAAATCGTAGTACCTGTCATGGCATTGCTATATCTGGTTATTGCTTTCTACGTTATCTTCAGCAATATCCATGATGTGCCAGCCGTGTTCGCATTAATCTTCAAAAGCGCTTTCGGCATTGAACAAGCTGCAGGAGGTGTTGCGGGTGCGCTGTTAAACGGTGTCAAACGTGGTTTATTCTCAAACGAAGCAGGCATGGGTTCAGCACCCAATATCGCAGCCATTGCAACACCAAACCCTCATCACCCGTCATCACAAGGGTTAGTGCAGGCTCTGGGTGTATTCATCGACACTATTCTGATCTGTACCGCAACAGCCTTGATGATTTTACTGTCTGGTGCACTAGATTCAGGCGAAACAGGTATTAAATTGACTCAAGCTGCGATGACCGAGCACGTTGGAGACTTTGGTAACTCCTTTGTTGCTATTGCGATCTTCTTCTTCGCGTTCACTTCGATTATCGGTAACTACAGCTATGCCGAAAATGCGTTAACCTTCCTAAAACTTGCCAACAAACCCGGTATTTTTATATTGCGCGTCCTCGCGCTTGCGATGATTCCTTGGGGCGCGTACGAAAGTGTGGCAATGGTCTTTAACGCCGCGGATGCCGCTATGGGCTTGATGGCAACCATTAACCTTATCGCTATTCTGTTCTTATCAGGACTGGTCGCTAAGCTAACACGTGATTACTTCAGCCAACGTAAGAAAGGCGGTAACCCGCGATTCGACGTCAATAACTTCCCTGAAGTAAAAGACGAAATTGATCTTAGCGTGTGGGATGAACACAAAAAGTAAACGACTCTAATAAGCTAGAATAAAAAAAGCACCGTAACAGGTGCTTTTTTTATTCTTCTAGGCCTTCTATTGCACACTCATATATAGCAACGCAGCGATATTACTTCAAGTGAACCTTATTAGCCTATTCGATAGAAGCCACATCTGTCATAGACAAATAAAAGAGTAGCAACTAACGGTTCTTTATCTGTACCCTTCGCCACTAATACTTTAGAAACAGTACTGTAGAAATGATATCTTAAAAGCTGTCGGCGACTTTTTTCGATAATTTTTGGACGATAGGCCCACTCACAAACACGATAATAAAAGCCGCCGGCCATGCAAGTATCCAAGCATGGATCCACGCGCCAAAAAAGTATGATTGTGCGCCAATGTTCAAAAAGGTAACCCAGCCAGACATCACCAAAGATAAGGTAAATGACATAAGCACGGCGAAGATAATTCGAAGCTTCATTGTTTGATCCGTATTTGTTTAGAAGTAGTGCTGCCAGTCACTTCTCTCATCAAAAAAGAAAGAAGTTCGGCTCTAAGACACCTTTTTTCTACGTTCTGATGACGAAGTAAAAAAGGTAGAATGCGATTCCACAATGTAATGACTATCTAGGCAAGAAGGAAGAACTGCCTGTATAGCAATACACTTTTATCTTAAGGCGAAGCTAATATCGCTGCAACCTACTAAAAACTGAAATACAAAGACCTTTCAGTTTATACAAGCAACATTGCTGACCGTGTGCAGAAGTGAACCCTACTTAAAGAGTACGAGATCATGGGTTTGCTAGAAGTTCGCAAGTACTCCAAATTTTGCCCAACCAACAAATAAGTCGAGTGAATCGCGACTCAGTTCTTGGTGATAAAATTCCGCGTAATCCGACACATTTTTAAACCCAACCTGAAACTCCGTTGAAATATTCTTAAAGTTATAGCCAATACCGACGGGCACTTGGAATCCTGTGAAACGTTCACTTCCGCCAGTGTATGTCCACTCCTCCTGAAATACGCCAACACCGGTAAAGCCATACCAGCCACGTCGATACAGAGACAACCCCACTAGGAAATTAGCGTTCATTTCCGTCGCGGAAAAGCCTTCAATATCGGATGTCCTAGTTGAGCTAGAGCCACCAACATCATTTCGCGTTTCTTTCTGGCCACTGGGCGCCCAATGAAAGTTAGCATCCAGCGCGACATTGTCGTTGAAGACGTATCGACTGTTAGCATAGACACCAGAAGTATAAACCGTCTGCTCCCGCGCACTGCCTTGTCCCTGTATCTCAGTACGACCAGCCCACGCAGATTGACCAAAGAATCCAACACCAAACTGAAATTTCGAATCGTCAGCAGATGCTGTGATTGGAGGTAATAAGAAAGAAGCGGCCAGACAAAGGCGTTTCATGACAGAACCCTCTAAACATGCAAAAGGAGAATACTAAACAAGCGATTCACACCCGTAAATAACACTTACAACTTTGTAAAAACCTTTACGCTTTGATGAAAGAACTCAACGACAACTTAATTAATCCCATACAGATGATTAAGTAATAGCGACCAAGCTATATTAGAGCGTGAGCTCCCACGAAAATTAGTTAAAAATAAAAGGCCTGACAGGTTCAAAAATACCGTGATAAGTGAATACGCTCAATATGTACAAAGATACTGCAGAAATTAGACAAATAATTTGCAAAATAATGTAAATAAAGGAGAGAATACGCCACTCAAATTATTTGTTTGTTATTTAAAGGATTTTAAAAAATGAAAAAAATCGTTGCTATCGCTTTGTCTTCTATGATTTTGCTACTTTCTGGCTGTGCTACTATCATGTCAGGATCAAACCAAACACTAACGTTTAATTCGAATGTTGAAGGCGTGAGCGTATATGTAGACGGTGCTTTGATCGGTAAAACACCTGTAAGTGCATCGTTCAAGAAAAACAAAGCGCAATCAGTGATGTTCTCGAAAGAAGGTTACCAATCAGTAACGCGTGAGATCACAAAAGAATTCGATCCAGTAGCTGCACTTAATATTTTCTGGGATCTTTCTACTACTGACTTTATCACTGGCGCAGTGTACGAATATGCACCAAATGCCATTTATGTAGAAATGCCTCCTAAAAACTAGATAATCGAATCTAGAGCTATCAAAGCCAGTATATGAAAAATATCGTATTAAATTGTATTCTGGCTTTACTCCTGTTTTCTCCCCCTTCGTTCTCAAATAGTTTTTCGTTTGAATATGGACTGTCAGAGTTCGTTCTTAAGAATGCGTCTCCTCTCCTTACCCAGATAAAGAAAAGGAAGGGGATGGGATATGAAAGTCTAAAAAATCAAATCGTATCCATGGGGTGCTCTCCTCAAATCCTGTCTTCTCCGTCACTATTAAATAAAACAGAAGCATATGCGTTCCATTCTGAGCTAATGCTTTATCTTAAGCGGTGCTCAACCAACAATACGAGCTCAAACCTTAGATCTGTCTTACGCAATAAAACCCCTTATCTCATCATTGCAGGTGAAAGCTTAAAGTCGCCTATGTCATACTTTGGTCACTCGCTACTCCTATTCTTAGATGAAAGAGACTTTTACTTTTCACCTGTTATTTCTGTCTTGGCTCCAACTGAAGGCCTAACCGCTTTAGAACAATTAGTAGATGGGGGTTTCTCTCACATAGACGCGGAAGTCAAGGTATTGCCACTTCATCAAATTATTGATTTTTATAACAATAAAGAATCAAGAGAGTTAAGATTTATTAGGCTAAATACCCCCGGCCTCAAGATCAAAAAGCTGATTAATTTCTTTGAAGAAAAAAGTCAAGAACAGCTAACGTACAACTTTTTCTATCAAAATTGCTCTACTTATATATTCGAAGCACTCAACCATTCATGTAACTGTTTTGGTGAAAAACCCAACATTGTCACACCATTACTCTTAGCGTATCGAGCCCAATCTATCGAAAATACTAAAGGCTTTGAATTGAAGTCACTGTTTGCTCAATTTAATGAGGGATACCG
The DNA here is from genome assembly GCF_000192865.1 of Marinomonas mediterranea MMB-1. NCBI lineage: Bacteria > Pseudomonadati > Pseudomonadota > Gammaproteobacteria > Oceanospirillales > Oceanospirillaceae > Marinomonas > Marinomonas mediterranea. The sequence goes on along the minus strand of NC_015276.1, from coordinate 92,501 downwards.
CAATTTGAGTAGCAATGACAAAAAAACAGCCAAGGAAATGTTTTTGGACCCAGACATCGAATACTCTGAAAACCCAAAAATAGGAAAGGTAGCAGTACAAGCATCGCGATTAAGCTTTGAAAGCTACAGAAGGCCATACTCATCTTACGGGAGACTACTGGACACCTATGGGAAAGATGATTCACTCTTAGATGGGCTACCCGAACATCAATCAGCAAGTGATCGAAGCAATGACGGGCTTCTCATTTCTTCTGCGAAATTTGGATTGCAAGACAATGCCATTAACTTAACACTCTCAGCCGTAGATTTTTCCCATTTCGAACAACGCAGTTTCAATGTTTTGTCTTCAACCCTCCAAGCAGCATCAATAGAACTGGTTGAAAGCAACGGGACAACTAAGATCGAATCCCTAGATCTAGTTAATATAGAAGCTATTACACCTCTAAACTTTGTAACGCGCACGCCATCTTGGAAACTAAGAATAGGTGCGGACAGAAATGAAAATAACCACCTTGAAGGTATTGCTACCGTGGGGATAGGAGGGGCCTTTTCCTATTCATCTTTCTTGTTCTATAGCATACCAAGTGTAGAAATCAGTGAACAAATCAGTTTCCCTATTTATTCTGGAATAAATTTTAAATCTGACTCTTTTTCGGCAAAATACGAATTCAGAAACCTTTCCAATCGTACTTTTAGTCTCAATAAAAGAATAAGTAGTCAGTTTGGAGCTGCCTATAGTGCTCATAAGAAAAAACACCAAGAGCTAGAACATCGGCTCACATTTTCTTATCACTTTTGATTGCAGCAGGTATTAAACGATACCTAGGGAAGGTACAAATAAGTCTTATGAGCTTCAATCTTATCAGCGAAACTTGTCTCGAATAAAGAAGCGTTATCCACACGCTGAAGCCAGTGGACTTGTTGATACCTTCCCTAGTCTCAGTCCATATTCTTTTTTGAGACTCACATTTAAAACCATACTTCCTGTTTCATATTCTTACGATAGCAAATCAATAGCGTCACCGCCCGAGCAACAAACAAACTCGCTTGCGCCAGCCAAAGCCCGTGGTTACCCATGCCTTGGCTTAAAAACCAAACAGGGAAAAACACACCAAGTACGCACAAGATCATAGTATCCTGCATTTGTTTAACACTGGTCGTGCCTATGAAAATACCATCGAGCATAAACGACCAGATCCCGAGTAGCGGTAAGGCAATCAACCAAGGTAGGTACTCTTTAGCGGCGAGCTGAACAGGTTCCACATTCGTTAATAACTCAATGATCGCTTCACCAAATAGCCAGAATATCGCGCTCAGGCCAATCGCAGCGATCAACGCCCATAAACTTGAATAAGCAATGACTCGTTTAAATAACGTCTTATTTTTACTGCCATAATACTCCCCACAAAGCGCTTCTAGTGCGAAGGCAAAGCCATCCAGTGAGTTGGAAATAATGGTTAAAAATATAAGCAATACAGCGTTTGCAGCAAGAACGTCATCGCCAAGACGCGCGCCTTGCGCCGTGAAAAACAACATAACGATCAACAGCAAAACCGTACGCACAAATAAATATCGATTTACTCTAATCAAGGCAACATAGCGTTGCCAATCGAGTACAGACGAGAGTTTCACCACCAAATTTAATTGTGCCAATTTTCGATAGGCTAGGAAAAACGCAAACAAGGTGCCTAAGTAATGCGCAATGACGGTCGCCCACGCCACACCCTCACTTGCCATGCCAAACTGATACACCGCGACATAGTCCAACACCATATTAATCACATTGATTACAAGCAGCATCCACAGCGGCCCTTTGGAGTACTGCACGCCAAAGAACCAACCAATGAGCGCATAGCCCGCTAACACCGCAGGGGCGCTTAGTATTCTCGCTTCGCAATAAAGCCGCGCCCACGGTGCGACTTCCTCACTTGGTGACATGAGATACATTGCTAGGTCAATAATAGGAGACCGAAATACGACTAAAACTAGACCGATGAAGACGCCCATTAACACTGACTGAACCAGCAAGGCTTGAACTTTATCGTTGTTTTTTTGGCCGAATGCTTGAGCCGTTAAGCCCGTCGAACCCATACGTAGAAAGCCAAATGCCCAAAAAAGGAAGCTAAAAATCGACGCCCCTATTGCCACGGCACCGAGATGAGTCGCGGTTCCTAAATGACCAACAACTGCGGTATCGACCAACCCAAGCAAGGGCGTCGTGATATTTGAAAGCATTGGGGGCCACGCAAGATGCCAAATTTTGCGATTTAACGCCGAGTTCGTCATTCAGCACCCTTTAGTGAAGAGAAATAGTCTAATCATACAAGCTCGCTATGTGGATAAAAGACAATCGAAACAAGTAAAAAATCATTGTGGAAAAGCATACAGGTTATACACATGATTTATATGAGATTACTCCGAGAACCGTCTTTTTTCTGAAACAATCTGTGGATTAATGAATTTTAACGCTTTTTACACACAACTTCGCTGAAATTATCTCCTTTTTGAGTCACTCATTCGAGATTTCAGATTTATTTTTCCACAAGAGGTTATTATACTGGCGCCTTTACTCATAAATAGCGCGAATTATCCACTGGAGTTGCAATGAAAAAATCATTCAAACCTATTCTTGAAGGCTTGGCGGTCGGCTGTGTGTTTGTCAGTATCACCATGCTGTTTGAGATCCCGATGATTATGAGCTTGATTATCGGTGCACTCGCAGCACTTGGCGGCTACCGTAATTCGATTAAAATGGATAAAGAAAAAGCGGCGAAGAATAGAATTCCTGACGAGGATAACTAAATTGGCATACGGTACTGGTGATGCGACCTACAGGGCGCTCGGGCAACTTGAAGGGATTCAAACCTTAGTTGAAGCCTTTTATCAAATAATGGAATCGGACAGCCGTTACCGCCCCCTATTTGATATGCACACAGACGAGACGCCGATTGCCATCGATAAACTGGTTGCATTCCTATCTGGTTGGACTGGCGGCAAGCGCTTGCTCGCTAAGACTTATGGTCAAATCAGCTTACCGCAAGCGCATGCACACTTGATCGTTGCCGAAAAAGAAAAAAAGATGTGGCTCGGCTGTATGAGCGATGCGCTAGACAGTCTAAATTACCCAGAAGATTTAAAAGTCTATCTTATCGAGAAACTAAAGTTTCCAGCAACACGCATCCATCAGGTAAGCCAAGCCCGTCATGGGCACGATGATTAGCTAAAAATCAGTTAGGAACGACACTTTTATGAACCGTAATCCCAAGCCTTTTTCCAAGCCGTACCAAATTAGCGCGATCCATGGATAACTCGCGTGCGGCCTGCGCCCAATTCCCCTCTTTTCGACGCAAAGCATCAAGAATGATACCTTTTTGATAACGCTCCGTTGCCTCTTTTAAATTCACGACTGGGTGAACATCAGCACTGGAAAACTCATCTTTGGAACTGAATTGACGGGCATCTTCACTGCTAAGTTGAGGTTCAGGTTGAGAGAACGGTGTATATTTCCCTTCCTGAATACCGGTTAAATGACTTGGTCCAATTACCGTTAATTCTGATTGTTGATCAGATCGTGCAAGCAACGCCGCTCTGGAAATAACGTGTTCTAGCTCTCTCACATTGCCCGGCCATCGATAGCCTCTAAGAACCTCACCAGCGGACTCCGAAATAATAAGCTGCCGTAAACCAAGCTTTCTACGGTACTGTTCAGCAAAATGTCCCGCTAATAGGAGAGTATCACCCTGCCGCTCTCTCAGTGGCGGCACATGGACAGGAAAAACACTTAGCCGATGGAACAAATCCGCACGAAACCGTTTGTTCTCAACTTCATCACTGAGGACGCGGTTCGTCGCTGCGATAATGCGCACATCGACGTTCTTCGTTTTATCTCGACCGACAGCCTGTATTTCTTGATTCTGAATCGCTCGCAATAATGTGCCTTGGACTTCTAACGGCAACTCCCCTATTTCATCCAGAAATAACGTACCACCATCAGCAAGCAAAAACTTACCGTCTCGATCCCTATCTGCACCTGTAAATGCCCCTTTTACATGACCAAACAGCTCACTTTCGATTAGGTGTTGCGGAATAGCAGCACAATTAACGTACACCATTGGCGCACTGGCACGTTGTGACAAGCTGTGAAGTTTTCGGGCGACCAGCTCCTTACCCACGCCTGTTTCACCTTCTATCAACACAGCAAAATCCGACGGTGCGACCAGTTCAATCGATTGCGTCAGTTTAGACATAACCTCACTCTGACCCAATATTGATGAACCTTCTTTTAAATGCTCATCCTCAGTAAGCGCTTGAACTAAAGACTGCGCACGATGCGATTTTCGTTCGAGCTTCGACATTAACATCGAAGTATTCAAAGCCATTGCCGCCATCGCTGCAATGATGTCCAAAGCACGACTGTCGATTTCATCAAATTCATTCGGCGCGATGCTGTCTAATGTGACCGCTCCGATCAAGCAGCCTTCCAAATACAACGGGATTCCCATACAGGAATGCACCGAAAGATCATCATGTCCAACAACCATGCCATCGTAAGGATCGGGTAACGGAGAATCGGCAGCGAATCGCACCGGATATCGATCTTCGCAGATGGCAGCTAACCTTGGATGCTCATCAATTACAAAGTGACGCCCTAAAACATCATCCAATAACCCTCGTTGAGCAAGCGGTACTAATACGTTTTCTCGACATTCCAACAACACAACCGCATCGCAATTTATCGCGCCACGTACCGCGCTAATAAGCAATTCAAAACGATTAGATTGAGCGGTCACACTGGCAAGATCCATCGCAAGGTTTAATAACGAACTTTGAGTCACTTTATTCACAGAGGTCGGCCTAATTTGAGTCATTTTGACTCTTTTATAATAAATAGACCGACTATTAATCAAGTCATTTTGACTCTTATATTCTGACAATAATTCATAACCTATTGATAATATTCGTTTTTAATTTTTGGCATGAGTTTCGCTATTTACTGCTTAGTATTCTGTAACACTCATTGCTCATAAGGAAAAACCATGCTGACTCAGACACACATTGATACCGTCAAAGCCACTATCCCATTACTAGCCTCTGCAGGCACGGCCATCACAACGCACTTTTACAACCGCATGTTCACGCATAATCCCGAGCTAAAGCATGTTTTTAATATGAGTAACCAACACACAACACGTCAGCCCACGGCTCTGTTTAATGCCATTGCAGCGTACGCAACATACATCGATAACCTTGATGTTCTAACAGACGCGGTACAACGTATTGCACATAAACATACCAGCTTCAATATTCAGCCAGAGCAATATGAAATCGTCGGGCATCATCTTATTGAAACGTTACGAGAGCTTGCTCCTGACGCGTTCACTAAAGACGTTGAAGAAGCCTGGGTTGCCGCGTACATGCAGCTCGCCGATATCTTTATTCAGGTAGAAGGTGACTTATACCGAACCAGAGCAGAGCAAGAAGGCGGCTGGGAAGGGTTTCGTTCCTTCAAAGTAATCTCAAAAACACCCGAATCTGAGTTAGTCACCAGTTTCGTTTTAGAGCCTGTCGATCAAAACGCAGTAATCCACTATAAACCCGGCCAGTATCTTGGGATTAAAATACATCCAACCGGACATGAATTCGATGAGATACGTCAATACTCTCTCTCGACATCGGCAAATAATCGCACTTATCGAATCAGTGTGAAGAGAGAAACCTCTGGAGAGTGCGAGGGCATCGTCTCAAATTATTTACACGATCACGTTCAAGAAGGTCACATCATTGAAGCCATGCCTCCGGCAGGTGATTTCTCTTTAAAAGAAACCGATCAACCCGTTGTTTTGATCTCAGCGGGCGTCGGCTTGACCCCAATGCAAGCCATGTTGGATACATTAGCGGATAAGAAAAGCTCTCAACCTGTTTTCTATTTACATGCTTGTAAAAATACAGCGTTACTTTCATTCAAAGAGCACGTTAAAGAGCAAAAAGCCGTATTGAACCTAACCACACAGTATTGGTTCGAACAGGCGAATGTTGTCGACGAGACGATGCAAGAAGGTTTAATGAAGCTTGAGCCAATGAAAGACATTTTGCCGCTTGAACAAGGGGATTTTTATCTGTGTGGTCCAGTTGGCTTTATGACCTTTATAAAGCAACAACTGCTAGAGTTAGGCGTGGATGCGAGCCGAATACATTATGAACTTTTCGGCCCTCATTTGGATATTTAACTCAACAACATCTAAGAAGCCTCAAACAGTTACGTCTGCTTAAACGGCAGCAATGTGTGGGTGTCTTGATGATACTCACGCACTGCTGTGGTTTCTTCATCACAAAAGCGCTCTATGGCATCACGAAAGCCAGAGTGCTCGATGTAATGAATACTGTGGCTAAAAACGGGTTCAAAACCACGTGCAATCTTATGCTCGCCCTGAGTACCGGGATCGAAATGTTGCAGCCCGCGCTCAATGCAAAATTCGATACCTTGATAGTAACACGCTTCGAAATGCAGACAGTCGAACTCTTCAATACAGCCCCAATAACGCCCATACAAACTGTGATTGTCGAAAAAACACCAAGAAGCGGCAACTCGCTGCTCTCCACGAAACGCCATTACCAACAGTACTTTGTCGCCAATACTATCGACGAGTTGCTCAAAAAAAGCTTGAGTCAGATAGCCTTCTTGACCACGTTTGGCATAGGTTGCCTGATAGCATTGGTAGAAAAAACCGATCTCTTCCTTGTCGAGCTCATTACCCAGTTTTCTAACAAGGTGTATGCCTTGAGATGCGACTTTTTCACGCTCTTTACGGGCCGATTTTCGCTTACGGCTCGAAAACGTCGAAAAGTAATGCGTCATGTCTTTGTAGTCACGATTGAACCAATGAAACTGACAAGAAACGCGATGCAGCAACTCCGGCTTTTGCACGAGCAACTCTGCATGATGTTGCTTCGTAAAGAGTAGATGCCAACTTGAAAAGTCTCGGGCTTTATTTGCATCCGTCATTAAGTCCGCCAACGCGGTGTACAGATGACCAAATTCTTGGCTTTCGCCCGTCGGGTCCAGTTGAGAGAACACTCGTGGTCCCGTTACAGGTGAAAATGGCACGGCCCAGATACGTTTTGGAAAATACGCCATACCATAGCGCTGATAGGCATCGGCCCATGACCAGTCAAACACAAACTCGCCCTGAGAATGTGTTTTAAGATACGTCGGAGCAATCGCAATCGGTTGGTCGTCGTCTTCTGTTACCAATAAGTACTCTGGATACCAGCCTGTGCCTTCCCCAATACTGTTGCTTTGTTCTAAAGCAAGGTGAAAATCGAATTGAGCAAACGGGTATGCAGTATCACCAATCGCCGTATTCCAACGATCTCGCCCTAGCTTTTCAACAGAATCGAACCATTGTGCCTTCAAGTAATTCTCCTAATACTCAATTGCAATTCTCACTCTGAATACCGTGATCACATCTCACTGCGTAATTGGGCGATAACGGGCGCTTGTTCAGGGCGAACATGACGCCATAAAAAGAAGGCTTCAGCCGCTTGGCCAACAAGCATACCCAGTCCATCAGCGCCTTTCGCGCCCAACCCCTGCGCCCACTTCAAAAAGACCGTCGGCTCTTTCCCGTACATCATGTCATAGCACCAGGTGTGTTCGCTTACTAGCTCGTCTTTTAATGGGGGTAGCTGCCCCGATAAGCTGGCAGATGAGCCATTGATGATGACATCAAACGGGCCTTCTAACGCATCAAAGGAAGACGCGACGCAATCAAATATTTTCCCAAGTGCTTCGGCTTTAGAAACAGTACGGTTCGCGACCGTGACCGAGAGAGGCGCTTGCGCGAATACCGGTTCAAGCACGCCTCTGACAGCGCCACCAGCTCCAATAATAAGTATACGTTTTCCTTTTAGCGGCTGGTTCAGTACATGAACGATGTCACGCACCATACCCGCGCCGTCGGTATTATCACCGTATATTTCTCCATTTTTCCCCAGCATCAGCGTATTAACTGCGCCAGCAAGTTCGGCCCGTTTGCTAAGTACATCGCACATTGCGAAAGCTCGTTCTTTAAACGGGACCGTCACATTCATACCTTTCCCGCCTTCAGAAAAGAAATCACGAACCTGTGCTTCAAAGCGTTCTTCTTCGCCGAGTAACGTACCGTAGTACACAGACTGATCTGTTTGTTTCGCAAACTCTGCGTGAATCGCAGGCGACTTACTGTGGGCAATCGGGTTCCCAACAACAACGTATTGATCCAATGTAAACCTCAAATAATAGAATTTAGCGCCCTAACCAATTTCGGGCCTGAAGATAATAATCGGTTAATTTTGCTTCTTCACTGCCTTGCTCGACCTCATAGCCGTAGCTCCATCGCACTTCTGGCGGCAACGACATCAAAATGGACTCGGTACGACCAGCGCCACTTTGCAATCCAAAATGCGTTCCGCGGTCAAACACTAAGTTAAACTCCACATAGCGACCACGTCGATGTAACTGAAAATCACGCTGCTGTTCAGTATGAGGCAACGCTTGCCTTTTCTTTAAGATGGGTTCGTAGGCTTTAATGTACGCGTCGCCCACAGAACGCATTAGCGCAAAGCTTTGATCGAATGGCAGCTCATTAAAATCGTCGAAGAACAAACCACCGATACCGCGAGGTTCTCCACGATGCTTCAAATAAAAATAGTCATCGCACCAGACCTTAAAACGATCATAGTAATCTTCACCAAATGGAGACAAGGCGTCGAATGCGGTCTGATGCCAAGAAATGCAGTCTTCTTCGAAGCCATAATAGGGTGTTAGATCGAAACCACCACCAAACCACCATACTGGATCCATACCGTCTTTATGCACTACGAATAACCGTACATTTGCGTGAGAGGTCGGGGCCATGGGATTCTTAGGGTGAATAACAAGAGAAACACCCATCGCCTCGAAGCGACCCCCTGCTAATTCAGGACGTTCTGCCGTTGCGGACGGAGGCAGCGTATCCCCCATAACATGCGAGAAGTTGACGCCCCCTTTTTCGATTACGTCGCCATCCGCAATGACGCGAGTTCGGCCGCCACCGCCATTTGGTCGGTCCCAAGCGTCTTCGTGAAATACAAGGTTAGGTTCAAATCCTTCTAAGGCGTGACAAATTTGATCTTGAAGCGACATTAAATAGGCTTTTACCGCTGCAATATCATTAGGGGAAAGGCTTTGAGGCACGCGTATCTCCATCTCTTTTAAGTAAGGTGGCTATAATAGTAAGAATCAGTAACTTAAGAAAGTTACTGATTCAAAGAAGTCACGGCCTCACATAGGAGGCCAGCAATAAAAGGCGCTGGTTGCTCTCACGTTACTTCTCTCTTACTCTCCCAATCGCTTAGCCAGATCACGCCAATGGCATGTCGCTTGGTTAAACATTTCTGGCTCACCCGTCACTTTTACTAAAACAGAACCGCCATGCAAGCTCGCCAGAATTTGGCTAGCGTAGTTGGAGATCTCTTCAGTGGTCATCCAATCTTTACGCATGTACGACACGACGCTACTAAGCCAATCAAGTTTAAGCTGATAAAACGCGCTTAATTCTTCTAACGTGGCGGGTTCTAATAGACTTTTTTCAGCCGACAAAACAGTACAAAGGCTTAGGTTATCTTGATCTACAACCGTCTCTTTAAAGCCATCAATAAACTTGTTTAACGCCTTTTGAGCCGCACTTTTTTTCTTCTTAGGTAATACTAAACGCTTAGCAAATTCTTCTTTGTAGCGCTGCATTACCGCGGTAACAAGATCCCCTTTTGTCGGGAAATGATAGTGAACACTTGCACTCTTGATGCCGACTTCAGCGGCTAAATCACGGAAGCTCATAGCCTTGTAACCGCTTTTCAATATCGCTTTTTCGGCAGCATCCATAATGGCAATTTTAGTGGGATTTACCGCTGTCGTTGCGGATTCGATAGTACCCTGCATATCCATACTCGTTCCTCTTATTTTTCTATCATATGGTAGACATTCTATTGACTAAGAAAAAAAATGCGAGCAAAATTTAGCCAGATATTATATATCAACTGATAGGTAAATACATAAGCCGTTTACTTCACAGATTCACTCACACGTTTGGAAGGAACAAAACAATGCATCATAGCAACAAGACAATGTATGACCTCGTTGTATTAGGAAGTGGTCCAGGAGGCTACGCCGCCGCATTTAGAGCAGCCGATTTGGGATTAAGCGTCGCCCTGATTGAGCGCTACGAGAATTTGGGAGGAGTCTGTCTAAATGTCGGATGTATCCCATCAAAGGCGCTCTTACACATAGCAGGCGATATTAGAACGGCACAAGAGGCAAAACATGGCGTTACTTTCTTGGCGCCTAAAATAGATCTTGATACAGTGCGAAAACACAAAGAATCCACGGTAAATAAACTCACAGGAAATCTCGCTCTGATGGCCAAGCAACGAAACGTTGCTCTCTACATTGGCGAAGGGCTTTTTAGCAGCGAACACACCATCAAAATACACTCGAATGACGCCAGCAAAGACGCTTCTACTGACACACTGACATTCAAACACGCTATTATCGCCATTGGCTCGACCGCCGTCCATTTGCCTTTTATTCCAAAAGACGATCGTGTTTGGAACTCGTCTCGAGCACTTGAATTACCTTACATTCCCAATCATTTAGTCGTTTTAGGCGGCGGTATTATTGGCTTAGAAATGGCCACTGTTTACGAAGCACTCGGAGCAAAAGTCACCATTGTTGAGCAAGGAAATCAGCTGATACCGGGTGCGGATGCCGATCAGGTACGCGTTTACCAAAAAGCAAACGCGTCCAGAATGAAATTTAAAACCCATACGAAAATGACCAAGGTCGACCCTTCTGGGGAGACTCTTAAACTGACGCTAACCACAGAAACAGGCGAGGAAACGTTAGAAGCCGATGCATTATTGGTGGCGGTTGGAAGAAAACCCAATGGATTTAACGCCGGCATTCCAGAAATAAATATAGACGTCGACGACCGAGGGTTTATTGTCACCGATGATAAGTGCAGAACGTCAATCAATCATATTTTCGCAATCGGAGACGTGACTCATGGCCCTATGTTAGCGCATAAAGCCAGCCACGAAGGGCACGTTGCAGCAGAAGTCGTTGCGGGACATCTTGCTCACTTCTCACCGTTAGGGATTCCCTCTATTGCATACACTTACCCAGAAGTTGCCTGGGTTGGACTGACTGAAACACAAGCGAAAGCCCAGGACATCAAATATAAAGTCGCGACCTTTCCTTGGTCTGCATCAGGCCGGGCAATCGCATCGGGTCAAACAAATGGTGCGACCAAATTAATCTACGAACCTGAGCACCATCGTCTGCTTGGCGCTGGGCTGGTCGGCGCTCACGCGGGGGAATTGCTAGGAGAACTAACCCTTGCGTTGGAATATGGTGCGACGCTAGAAGACATCGCCTTGACCATTCATGCTCATCCAAGTCTACATGAAAGTATTGGACTCGCTGCTGAACTCGGGACAGGCACCATTACGGATTTCCCCAACCCTTTTGCAAAGCGTCGAAAGTAATAGATCGTCAGAAAAACCGTCTAGGTAACGAAGTGCATGGCTCTTAAGGCATAGCTCTAAAAGCAATGCCGAACAATAATCAGCAGGTCGTAAACATAAAAAAGGCCGACAGAGACGTCCTACGCTCTGCCGGCCAAGGTGGTAGATGTCAGCGTCTACCAGTAAAGTCTTTGGGGATTCTCGACAAAAATTTGCTGACGGGTTTGATCACTTCCCATCCATTCCATCATTTTGTCCAATAGAATGGCGTCGTTGGGAGCATTCTCTATCGGCCCGGAAACATGCGGCCAATTGCTTCCCCATAACACTCTCTCGGGGAAACGTTCGATAATAGGCTTCGCTAACACTTCGATGTCTGAATACTCAGGCGCACCGACTTTCGAGCTTTCATAGACACCTGCCATCTTGTAATAGGCATTGCCGCGCTCAATTAAACCAAGCAGTGCATTGTATTCGATTGAATCGGGTTTAACTGGCGGAATAAACTTACAGAAGTGGTCAATGACATAATCACCCTGTATTTTCTCTAGCGTAGGGACGTATTCAAGTATCTCATTGCCGTAAAACTGCACGATACATGTCCATCCGAACGGCTTAATTTTTGCGTTGACCTCTAGCAGCTTATCAATACCAGCGGCACCTTGGGGCAGTTGCATAATACGAGCGCCTCTAGCGCCTCTAGCGTGCCACTCTTCCAACTCTTCTTCGGTTGTATCCGGTGTTACAACAACCACACCTCGGCCGCGTTCACCCAGTACATCGAGGGCTTCTAGCATCACGGTGTTATCTATTTGGTATGCATTTGGCTGAGTAATAACAACTCGCTTTAAACCAAGCCATTGCTGCACTTTTTGGTAATCTTCCAAACAAGCTGCATCTGCGGGCAAATCCGGTCCACCAAGCAGAGAAGGATATTGAGCAGAATAAACATGCATATGGCTATCAATGGCACCTTCAGGTAACGCTATTTTAGGCGCCTGTCCAAAAAGAATTCGTTTTGCAATCACGTCGTCACTCCTCATTTATGCAGAAATTGGCGCATAACGAGCCAATTTCTCACGGTCAATGGTGATCCCTAGACCCGGTTTAGAAGGCACCGCTAATTTGCCATCTTTTACGACAATGTCTTCTTCTACAATGCTGGTTCTAAACGGGTTGTGCGTTTGATCAAATTCAAGTCGCGGTGAGTCTGTGCCGAACGAGGGAGGATTAGGTGGAATAATCGCATGGAAATGCAGTCCCGCAGCAATGGCAACAGCGGTGCCCCAAACATGAGGAACACAACGCACGCCATAGACGTCAACCAAGGTTAAGATTTTTCGTGCCTCGCTAAGTCCACCCACACCACAAACATCGGGTTGAATAATATCAACCGTATTTTGTTTTAACGCCTCGTGATAACCCCAACGAGAATGCCATGTTTCTCCGCCCGCAATAGGAATCGGAGAAGTCTGTCTCAACTCTCGGTACTGAGTGTAGGCTTCTGGGACGACAGGTTCTTCAAACCATTTGATATCAAGGTCTTTTACCGCATCAATAACCCGCTTGGCATCAATAATGTCGTAGCCGTGGTTCGCATCGATCATCAATTCAACATCGGGACCTAATTGTTCCCGAGTTTGTTTGATCGATTCGATGTCTAACGCCACGCCAAAGCCGATTTTGATTTTTACCGCGTCAAAGCCCTGCTTTTTGTATTCACGAACTTCTTCTGACAAGCTAGAAAGGCGATCAAAGCCTACTTTGCGAAAACCGCCTGTTGCGTAAACCGGAATCTCAGAGCGGAATTGGCCACCCAATAGTTCAGATACCGGTTTATTGTGAAACTTACCGACGACATCCCATAAGGCAATGTCAATTCCACTGATTGCATTGATCACGGCACCACGTTGCCCTTGATCACGGAAGGTGTTGTAAAGGTTTAGCCATATTGGCTCGATGTCAAAAGCAGATTTTCCAATCAGGTGGGGCGTCATCACTTCAAGATATGCGGCGTTCACCACACGATTTCCCAAACATTCTCCCCAGCCGATCAATCCATTATCGCAAATAATTTCAACAAGTAAGTGCTCTCTAGACTGAAAAGACATAGAAGCAGATTCGAACGCGTGTTCCAAAAGATAAGTAAGCGGATGTAGTCGAATGTCTGTGATCTTCATGAAATGACCCTGATTGTTATTTTTATTGGATCATAGCATGTATTTTCAACTTATCAATAAATTCATACTATGACTTAGTTTTTTGTATTGCTCTCGCTAAATCTCGGTAGCGATTACAGCCGTTTGTCAGGTGGGTACGCATCGCATCACGCGCGCGCTCAACATCACGATCAAGCAAGGCATCCAAGATAGCCTTATGCTCTTCGTTCAGCGTTTGCTCTAAGTTTGGGTCTCGTGGCAAACCGGCTTCTTCACGTAGCCTTGCACGCGGTATGGTCTTTTTGCCCAATACATCAAGGAATTTCACAAACCGATCATTGTTCGTTGCTCGGGCAATCGCGAGATGAAATTCATAGTCTTCTTGCTCTGCGGACTTACCTAAAGCGACTTTCTTTTCAAACGCGTCAAAGCTACGACAGATATCCGATTCTTGCATCGCAGAGCGCCTAGATACCGCGAGTGCAACGGCCTCAACCTCTACTGCGGTGCGTAGTTCCAGCGACTCTATCGCATCACTTATGGTCAGCGTATCCGACGCTGAAAAGCCGCTGAAATCCATGGGTTTCGGTTCCGCGACAAACACACCAATCCCTTGTTTTGGGAGAACCCAGCCTTCTGCCTTGAGCGTCATCATTGCTTCGCGAAGCACCGTACGACTTACCCCCAGTTCCTTCATAAGGTTTGGCTCTGTCGGCAACTTATCCCCGACAGACATATTACTAGTACGGATTTTTTCCCTGATTCGTTCAGCAGCAAGCTCAGGTAAGCTAGTTTTAGAGCGTTTTATCGACTTCTTTCGTTCGTTATTCATTGTTTTATATACCTCTAATCATACTGCCATTACTCAGCGCCCAGTCGCACTGGAGAATGCACACAATTGCACTATATTGTAGTTAACAATAGCTGTCATTGAGTTTTTTTCAATAATTCATAGTATGAGTGTTGCGAATTAATAATATCAATGCTAATAATTAAAAAAGATCAAACGCAGAAACAGCAAAAGCTCGTCTTTATAGTTTTGTGTTTGTGAACTAAGTATGGGGGTATCCCCATCTAACTTAAGCGTATTTGGAGCTATAACAATGATAAAAAAAACCGTTATACAAAAAGTTAGTGGAGCTATATTAGTTGCTGCCACAGCCGCCGCTGTTTCAACGTCCGCTAATGCTGAGTGGAAAGGTTGGAACATACACAACCCAGGGTACCCTGTTACCACCGCACTTGAGTCTTTCATTGATGACGTCGAAGCTAAAACCGATGGCAGAGTCGCTGGTAGAGTCTATAACGGAGCCGTTCTTGGTAACCAAGCTGACAGCATTCAAATGCTGCAAATTGGCGCAATTCAGTTCGCAGAATTCAACTTAGGGCCTATTGGTGCCATCGTGCCAGAAGCAAACGTTGTTTCTTTACCGTTCATTTTCAAAAGTGTTGATCACATGCATCGTGTGATGGATGGCCCTGTGGGTGACGAGCTCAGTGCAGCAATGGAAAAACACGGCATCAAGTCGTTGGCTTGGTACGATTCAGGCGCTCGCTCTTTCTACAATACAGAGAAGCCGATCGAAGCACCTTCCGATTTAGACGGTATGAAGTTCCGTGTTATGAACAACGAACTGTACGTAGGAATGGTTGAAGCATTGGGCGGCAACGCTACCCCAATGGCTTATGCGGAAATTTACCAGTCGTTGAAGACAGGCGTTGTTGACGGCGCAGAGAATAACTGGCCGTCATACGAATCTAGTAATCACTTTGAGGTTGCAGGCTACTACTCTTTGACCGAGCACTTGATTCTACCAGAGTGTGTTTGTGTCAGCGTTGGTGCATGGAATCAACTGTCTGCTGACGATCAAGTCATTGTCAAAAAGGCCGCGCGCGAAAGTGCTGAACTACAACGTAAACTATGGGCAGAACGTGATAAATCCAGTCGAGAAAAAGTACTGGCGTCTGGCGTCGTATTCAACGAAATTTCAAACAAAGCACCTTTCCAAAATGCAATGAAGGTCGTCTATGAAAAAGCCTTTCAAGACAACCCTACGCTTAAGCCGCTTGTAGAAAAAATCCAAAGCGTCGACTAATTCCGTCGATATTACCCAAGAGCTCACCTAAAACCACCTTTGGGTGAGCTCTCTTCTAAGTTTTTGTTTAATAAGCGAGTAGCCTTATGAAGTCTACCTCTAAAAAAGTGCCTTTGGTTGAGCGCGTGTTAGATGCCCTCGCCTTCGTTGCAACCAATTTAGCCGGCGCCATGATCGTTGTCCTTGTAATGTCATTCGGATGGCTTGTCTTTGGTCGCTATGTGCTAAATGACACGCCAACTTGGGTTGAGCAAATGGCCATGCTCCTCATTGTTGGTATTACTTTCCTTGCCGCGGCTGTCGGCATCTATGAACGAACGCACTTGAGCGTAGAAATGATCACCTTGGTGATTTCTAAGAAAGTCGCATTATTTATAGAGTGTATTATTAACTTACTCCTCGCCGCATTTGGATTCGCGCTGGCGTGGTATACGAATGATCTTATGTCTTTTACTCAATTTCAAAAGATTCCGCTACTTGGTATCAGTGAAAGCTATCGCTACCTACCCGTGGTTATCTCTGGCGGATTAATCTTCATTTTTTCTTTATATCGTGCGTATCAGGGCCTAACAGGACTGTTTAATCCCTCCTCGAAAAACAATGAACTAGGAGGTCAGTAGCATGGGCTTAGCAATCTTATTAGGACTCTTTGCACTTTTAACCGTGATTGGCGCACCAGTGGCTTTTGCCCTCGGTATGGCAGCCATTGCCGCATTCTTTTATGAAGGTTTGCCGTTGATGATCGGCTTCCAGCGAATTGTTTCAGGCGTTTCTACGTTTTCATTGCTGGCTATTCCTTTCTTCATTTTCGCTGGCGAACTCATGCTACATGGCGGCATTGCTGCTCGCTTAATTCGATTGGCATCAGCAAGTGTTGGCTGGATGCGCGGTGGATTAGGCCAAGTTAACGTGTTCTCTAGTATGCTGTTTGGTGGTATTTCAGGTTCCGCTGTTGCCGATACATCGGCACTGGGTTCGTTACTGATTCCTGTTATGAAGGAAAAAGGCTACGACGACGATTACGCAGTTAACGTTACGGTGACGTCATCCATCGCAGGGATTATGATCCCGCCGAGCCACAACATGATCCTATATGTGGTCGCGGCAGGTGGTGGCATGTCAGTCGCAAGCCTCTTTGTTGCGGGTATCGTCCCTGGAATCTTGATGTGTCTTCTATTGGCCTTCGCCGCGAGAACCATTGCGATTCGCAAAAACTTTCCGACTGAGCCGTTTGCTGGTCTAAAAGCGATCTTTATCTCTTTTGTCGCCTCAATTCCGGGTTTAATTACCGCCATTATTGTTGTCGGTGGTGCCTTATCTGGTGTATTCACGGTCACAGAGTCAGGTGCAATCGGTGCAATTTACGCGATTCTAATCACCGCGCTCGTTTACCGCACATTGAGCTTAAAAGACTTCTGGGTAGCGGTTGTACGCTCCGTTAGAACGACAGGGCTTGTTATGGTCCTTGTTGGTTGTGCCTCTGCTTTTGGTTATATGCTGGCACTGTATGAAGTCCCTAAGCTGCTCGCGCATGCGTTAACGTCTTTGTCTGACAATCCAATAGTGATCTTATTGTTGATGAACCTGATTTTACTGGTTCTCGGTATGATCATGGACATGGCGGCACTTATTTTAATTTGTACTCCAATCTTTTTACCTGTTGCCGTTGGTCTAGGCATGGATCCAATTCAATTTGGCATCATGCTGATGATGAACTTAGGTCTAGGACTGTGTACGCCTCCTGTCGGTGGATGTCTCTTTGTTGGCTGTGCCATTGGTAACGTGCCAATAGAAAAAGCTGTGAAGTCTATTTGGCCTTTTTACTTAGCAATTCTAGCGGCTTTGATGTTAGTGACTTTTGTACCCGCGATCTCACTAACATTACCGAACTGGCTTAATCCATAATATGGTATAGAAGGACAGAACGGCGTCCTATCTAATTAAAGGTACAGATATGAAACGTATACTACTTACAGGCGCAGCAGGAAACTTAGGTAAAGCGCTGCGCAAACAATTGGCTGGATGGGCCGATGAACTGCGCTTGTCTGATATCGTCACAATTGACGACCTTCAAGAAGGTGAAAGCTTTGTCAATTGCGACATCAGCGACCTACAAGCGGTGATCGAATTGGTCAAAGATTGCGATGGCATTATCCATGCTGGCGGCCAGTCAATTGAAGGAACCTGGGATAACATTCTGGATAGGAATATTAAAGGCACCTACAACATCTACGAAGCAGCAAGACAGCAGGGTGTTAAACGTGTTTTCTTTACCAGTTCCAATCACTTAGTTGGTTTCCATGAGCGTGAAACCTTGCTGGATAATGACAGTCCAATGCGTCCAGACAGCTTATATGGTGTTTCAAAAGGGTTTGGAGAAGTGCTTGCTCGTTACTACTACGACAAGTTTGGCATTGAATCAACACTTGCTCGTATTGGTTCTTGCTTCCCTGAAATCCCAAATCGCCGCATGCTCAGCACCTGGCTCAGTGAAAGAGATCTCGCTGATCTCATCAAAACCACATTTGACGCCGATCGTCTTGGCTGCACCATGGTATACGCCGTGTCTAACAACAAAGCGGTATGGTGCGACAACCGACATGCCAGCTTTATCGGCTGGCAACCACAAGACTCTTCTGAGCCATTCGCCGACCAACCTCATCTTATTGAGGAAGGTAAACGCAACGATCCAAATGATCCCGCTATTCGGTATCAAGGAGGCGCCTTTGTGACCGCTGGCCACTTTGACGATGAGCAAGAGTAAGTAATCAAAACCACATACCAAATGATTAAGTCTCTGACTTAATCAAATAAACAAACACACAAAATTCAAATACCCGAATTAATGGGTAGGGGATTTTTTGTGTCGAAAATAAGAAATTAATCGTTTTTTGAGGTGATTTTATGAGTTTTTCAACTGAACAAATGAGAACAGCACTAAGTGATGGCCTACTGTCTTTTCCCGTAACGGATCTAGATGAAAACGGCCAATTCAACGCCGAAACATTCAAGTCTCGTGTTGAGTGGTTTGTTGAAAAAGGCGTTTCTACTGTATTCGTTGCTGGCGGAACAGGTGAATTTTTCTCTCTTAGTTATGAAGAATTCAAACAGGTAGTAGAAGTAGCGGTTGAAGCGGTAGGTGGACGTGTTCCAGTGATCGCGGCAGCGGGTAAAAGTGTTCCCGAGGCGCGTAAATTTGTCGCTGCAGCAGAAGAAGCTGGCGCAGATGGCATTCTTCTAATGCCTCCATTCTTAACAGAATGCCCTGAAGATGGCGTGATCGAATACGCGACACAAGTCATGACTGGCAGCAACCTGCACTTTATCTACTACAACCGTGGTAATGGCGTATTAAGTGCTGAGAGCGTCAAAGAACTGGCTGCACGCAACCCGAACTTGGTTGCACTTAAAGATGGTACAGGCAACATTGCGGCGTTGAATGACACAATCAAAACGGTTGACGATCGCCTAGTCTACATTGGTGGTGTTCCAACCGCAGAGATCTTCGCAGAAGCTTACCTGTCTATCGGCGTGAACACTTATTCGTCTGCTGTCTTTAACTTTATGCCTGACATGGCGATGAGCTTCTACAAGTCTCTACGCGCAGGCGAGACAGAAAATGTGAAGAAAATCATTCAAGATTTCTTTATTCCATTCTGTCGCCTACGTGACACTAAAAAAGGTTATGCTGTTAGCTTAATCAAAGCAGGCGCTGAATTAATTGACCGTTCAGCAGGCGATGTTCGAGCTCCACTGACTCGCCCAACAGAAGCAGACTTTGCGGCTCTTAAAGACATCATGGATCGCCAATAGGCCCCAGAACATAAACATAGATGATGAGGAGGCAGGTATGACCGCCACAATCGAACTAACTGGAAACCTAATTATCGCGGGCAATGAAGTAACAGGAACACAAAAACCTGTATCTGCGATTAATCCAGCCACAAACCAGAAAATGGATCCTGTGTACGCTGGCGGAACAGAAAGCCATGTTGATCAAGCGGCTAATGCGGCTTGGTCTGTATTCGACCAGTTTAAAGCAACTAGCCCTGAGACTCGTGCGCTTTTACTAGAAACCATTGCGGAAGAAATTTTTGCGCTTGGCGATACACTGGTTCAAAGAGCGATGTCGGAAACGGGTTTGCCACAAGCTCGAATTGAAGGCGAACGCGGTCGTACAATGGGCCAATTGAAACTGTTTGCTGGTGTTGTACGTGCTGGTAAATACCTTGATGTGCGCATCGACCCAGCAATGCCAGAGCGCGCACCGCTGCCTCGTGCTGACCTGCGCCTACAATTTGTTCCAATGGGGCCAGTTGCCGTTTTCGGAGCCAGTAACTTCCCACTTGCGTTCTCTGTGGCTGGTGGCGACACGGCTTCCGCACTCGCTGCGGGCTGCCCGGTTATTGTTAAAGCGCACTCTGCTCACCCAGGCACATCAGAGCTTGTCGGCAAAGCAATCACATCTGCGTTGAAAAAGATGGAACTGCCTGCTGGTATTTTCTCTCTTCTATACGGTTCAGGTCGTGATGTTGGCGCGACGTTGGTTGCTCATCCGCACATCAAAGCAGTCGGTTTTACCGGTTCACGTGCAGGTGGTACGGCATTAATGAACATCGCTGCGTCTCGTAAAGAGCCAATTCCTGTCTACGCAGAAATGAGCAGTATTAACCCTGTTTTCATGATGCCAAGTAAACTTGCAAGCGATGCTCGTTCACTTGCACAAGGCTTTATCGGCTCCCTAACCATGGGCGCGGGTCAATTCTGTACTAACCCAGGCCTTGTGATTATTAAAGAAGGTGAGGGTGCTGAAGCGTTTATAGACGAAGCCGCTCAAGCCATTTTTGCCAGCAGCACACAAACCATGCTAACACCGGGCATCTATGATGCTTACTGTCAAAGCGTTTCAGCGTTAGTTGAAAATGCCAATGCACAGCTAGTGGCAAAAGGTAAGACCGCTGATACTGGCTCAAACCAATGTCAAGCACACCTTTTCTCAACCACTGCTGATGCTTTTTTGAAAGACGACTCACTAGAAGGTGAAGTGTTTGGCTCAACCTCACTGATCATCAAGTGTAAAAGCGATGAAGACTTTATTAAAGTCGCAGAAAAGCTGGAAGGGCAACTGACCGCTACATTGCAAATCAACGAAGGTGATTACGAGCAAGCGCGTTCATTATTGCCTGTGCTAGAGCGCAAAGCCGGTCGTATATTGTGTAACGCTTACCCTACAGGTGTTGAAGTGTCTCACGCGATGGTACACGGTGGACCTTTCCCTGCCACTTCCGACACACGCACAACATCGGTTGGCAGCGCGGCTATCCAGCGTTTTGTTCGTCCAGTCTGTTACCAAGACTTGCCAGAAGCGCTTCAAGCAACGGCAATAACCGATGCAAACCCTTGGCAAGTACCTCAGTTGATTGATGGTAAATAAGGTTCGTTTTTAGAAGCTTACGCTTCAGTTCGACAATGCGTTTATCAAGGCCTTTTTGACTTCCGTCGAAAAGGCCTTTTCTTTCAACCTGCCACCAATTTTATTCCTCATAAATGCCATAACAACAGAGAAATCAGTCTTAGTTTTCCAATAAAAAAAACCTCCTCATACAGACTTAAAATATAATTTAAGAAGGCGATTTTTTTTGTGCTCTCTAAATATAATTTTTTGCTATACCTACCCAATACTAAAAAAAAACGGCTATAGTCTTAATACTCGAATTTGAATTTGCTTCGCTAACTAACACTCACAACAACATGCCGTGTTTATAACTGAGAGGAAAAGCTCAAGGATGATTGAAAAGAAGAGACACTCAGGTATTCCTCTCCAAGTGATCGTCAGTTCGGCCATCATAATCAGTATGCTAATTCTGGCCGCAGGGCTAACCGGAGTTTCATATTACTTAAACCGCAATACACTGATTGCCGAAGTCGAAAAAAAAGCCGTACAAGTCACCAATAACCTTAATCATCAAATCCAACAAGTTACCCAGTCCGTTGACGCGACCGTCAAACTGTTAGAGTTCGACACTATCACATCAATGCAAACCTTAGAGACACGCAAGCAACGTTTACCTGCGCTTGCTCGAATAATGCGCTTAAATCATGTTCTAAGCGCAGTCTATGTCGGCTATAACGATGGAGATTTCGTCTTACTAAGGTCACTTAAAAATGATCATTCTAAAGAAGTATTGTCTGCCCCAAATAATGCAGAATTCATGCTACAAAGCATCGAGAGAGACGCAGCAGGGAATGTCATTCGAACGTGGTGGGAATTTTTCGATACCGATCTCAACTCCATTTCTGTAAGCCAACCAAGCAGCTACCTTTTTGATCCTCGAAAACGACCTTGGTATCGACAAGCAAACACACAATCCTCTGTCGCCCTTACCGCACCTTATGTGTTTTTCAGTACTCTGGAAATAGGCACTACGTTTGCTATTCAAAATAAGACAACAGGCGCTGTCGTTGGCGTTGACGCTTCCATCCAAGACCTGTCGAGTTTCATGAAAGACTTACTACCGAATGAACACACGGCAATGGCACTCGTCGACCAAGATGGCTTAGTCATTGGTTCGCCTTCTGATGTATCACTCATACGCTATAACATTGATACTCCCCGTTTGATTACGGTTGATGAGCTCGGTGTGCCAGCACTTGATCAGCTTATTACTCAGTACGCACCGTCTAATTCCCTAGCCAAAATGGACGTCAATGGAAGCAACTGGTATGGATTTTTTCAGTCAGTCATTAATGAATCGGATCAAAATTGGCAGGTGTTATACAGTGTTCCAGAAAAACAGTTATTAGAAGACGTCAACGAGCACCTGATCCACCAACTGACGCTCTCGGGTATTATCATTGGCATACTGGTTCTATTTGGTTGGCTAATCGGTCGCTCGATCTCTCGCCCATTATTGCTTCTTTCTGAAGAAGTGGGCGCACTTGCCTCATTCGACTTTAATCGAAAAATTAGCGTGGCATCATCCGTTAAAGAAGTGAATTTGCTCTCCAGCTTGACCGATCATATGGCATTAGCCATTAAGAACTTTCAGTCGATAACTCAAGAATTATCCCGTGACCCAGACCTCGAAAAAATGCTCGAGCAAGTATCGAAGCATTTAGTCGCAATTACCTCATCGGAGGCTGGAGCCGTCTATCTGTGCTCTGATAAAGCGGGAGTAATGACCTTAGCCACTACGACAAACATGGACGCACCAAAAACGGTACTGTGCGGGACACACGACTGGTCTAACATGAAAACGTCCCTGCATAAGGTGTTAGATGACGCAGAGAAGCGGGTCTTTCTTGCGCCATTAGTTGATCGTGATAACAGTATGTTAGGCGCACTTGCGTTGCGTCTACCGAAAGAGTCAATGGCTGCCGATAATGCCTTCCAACGTTTTATGGAAGAAGTCTCAGGCGCCGCCGCAACAGCCATTTCGACCCGTAAGCAGTTTGAATCTCAACAAACCTTAATGGAGGCGATTATACGATTGTTGGCTGATGCCATCGATGCCAAGTCACCTTATACAAGCGGACACTGTGAGCGCGTTCCCGTTTTGGCAGAGAAACTGGTCGAGGCCGCAATTGATTCCAATGACCCCGAATATGCAAACTTTTCCATGACAGACACCCAGAAACGGGAATTTCGCATCGCTGCGTGGTTACACGATTGTGGCAAGATAACCAGCCCAGAGCACATCGTCGACAAGGCGACTAAACTAGAAACCATTCATAATCGAATCCATGAAATACGCACTCGTTTCGAGATACTTTGGCGGGATGCTGAGATTGCCTATTTAAGCGGTCTATTGGAAGGGCGAGAAGCACTTAGTTTAGAGAAGGCAAAAATTCGAACACAACGAAAGCTGCAAGATGACTTCGCTTTCATCGCCCGCTCAAACATCGGCAGCGAGCTGATGGCAGAGGAAGACATTGAGCGCATTGCCGCGATTGGTTCGCAAACTTGGCGACGACATTTTAGTAGCCATATTGGGCTTTCTCGCGAAGAAATGGCGCAGTTACCCAGTACACCGGATATTTTACCTGCAACAGAATACTTAATCTCAGACAAATCAGAGCACATTATTCCTTGGGGGATTCGCCGCCCTGCAGTCGAGAAAGACAACCCTCAGAATGTCTGGGGGTTTGATATGTCCATCCCCAAACAAGCTCTAAACAAAGGTGAACTTTACAGCCTAAGCGTAAAACGCGGTACGCTAACAAATGAAGAGCGCTTTGCAATCAACGATCACATTGTCCAAACCATCAAAATGCTCTCTGCCTTACCGTTCCCTGAAGACCTAAAGAATGTACCTAATATTGCCGGAAATCATCATGAAAAAATGGATGGCACAGGGTACCCAAGAAAATTAACAAAGGCGCAGATGTCGATTCCAGAACGCATTATGGCCATCGCAGACGTCTTTGAGGCCTTAACCGCGGCAGACCGCCCTTATAAAACCGCGAAAACGTTATCAGAATCAATGCGAATCCTCGCCTTCATGGTAAAAGACAACCACTTAGACAAAAACTTATTTAAGCTGTTCGTGACGTCAAAAGCCTATCTTGCTTATGCTGAAAAATATTTAAAACCCGAACAAATCGATACCGTATCGCAAACCCAATTATTTAATTGGGCAGGAATTGAAGTAGACGTTGTGCACCCAAGCTAGGGAAGGTGTGAACAAGTCCACTGGCTTCAGCGTGTGGATAACTCTTCTTTATTCGAGGCAAGTGTCTGGAGACAAATGTCGCTGTCCAATATTGAGCATATTGGCAAGAAAGTTAACAAGAGAATTAAAGAGAACTTAGCCCACGCTCGGCAACTGCTCCTGCGTTGCCCTAATGACCTACATCCATGTAGGCCTCCCTTTGGGTCTTCCATAGACAGCAATCTAACTGACTGCTATTTCATTGATTGCTTAATTGTCTCGCCAAAGCGACTGCACTCACAGCGAGACACTAGTGTAATCCCGTGTAATTGATGACTGAGCCGCTTTTGCTAGTCTTTAGAGTACCGACACTCTCACAAAAGGACTCATCAATGCAGACATGCAAACAATGGATAATGCCCATTAAAGGGCTGACCATCGGATCGCTCACACTCTTATTAGCCGCTTGCTCCAATCATCAAACAGATCACGCTTCACACGATATGATGTCGATGGACTCTGAGTGGACACCGAACTATATCAAGCTGGCCGACTACTCACCGCCAACGGCCGTTCCAGAAGGCGTTGGCGAGGGGTGCGAATACAAAATCATTCCTCCTGAATTTAAAAACGTCGCGACAGCCGATGTCCTTGAATCAGGAAACGGTGAGCTAAACTTTACGATGTCTGTCGCATATCAACAAAGAGACATTGCTGGGTGTAACACTTGGCTTAGAAACTATGCGTATGCACAAGGTGACGATGCGCCTAAAGCCGCACTAGTTGGCCCAACCTTGAAGCTCAAGCCTGGCGATATTTTGCGCTTTAGACTCGAAAACCGTATGCCAGACTGTGACGCCGCGCCAAACTTTTTGTGCTCTGGTCTTACTCACCATAATCATGCCGATTCATCGAGCACGCCTTTAACCGATGAAGAGGCGGCCCAAATGAACACCCCCCATAACTTCAATGTCACCAACTTCCATACCCATGGCCTCTGGGTTTCGCCGAGCAAAAACAGCGATAACGTGCTTTTAGAACTGCAACCCGGTTATGCATTTGACTATGAAATTCGTATCCCAGAAGACCACCCCCAAGGTACATTTTGGTATCACGCACACGTGCATGGTTCGACTGCACTGCAAGTATCAAGTGGCATGGCTGGAGCCATCATTATTGAAGGAGGCGACCCCGCAAAAGATGTAGGGCAACAGCCACAAATTAAAGGCAAAGTAGACCACACATTCGTCATGCAACAGGTGGCATACGACTGTAACGGGGTTATCGAATACTACGATGCGAATGACGTTCCTAACAATGTGGATGTCTGTGAGATTGATGGTAAACCCGCGAATATTTTTGGTCCAGGTGAATGGCAAAAAACCGAACGACGAACACTCGTCAACGGTCAAGTTGTTCCACGCATTACGTTAAAACCGGGAGAAATACAGCGCTGGCGCTTTATCCATGCAGGCGTAAGAGAGTCTCTCAAGCTCGTTACAGTCCGAAACTCTTCAACAATAAACTTGTTAAAAGGCATTATTGGGGAATCAAACGCCATTGGCACCTTAAACCAAATTGCGGTCGATGGTTTAAATACAGGCCAACTGGACGAATGGTGCTCAGGTCAGCCTCAGCTAAATTGCGATATAGAAGCGCTACAACCAGGTTACCGAGCTGACTATCTTTATCAAGCACCCACCACGCCAGGAACGTATTGGTTGATAGATGATCAGGCTTCTGATGCCAAATCCTTGCAAGGTGTGTTTGAGGATAAAGCCGCGTTAATGCAAGTGGTCGTAGAGGGTGAGCTGCAAACTGACGCATTACCGACGTCATCAAGCCTAGCGTCATATCAAGCGCATCCAACACCGACAGCAACCCAAATTGCTGAAATGGATCATGATACTGACAATACGCAGGACATGATGTTCTACCTAGGAAGTCGCACAAGCATCTCAAGCATTACGGACCCAATGTGCCTAACCACATCGGATAATGATCTAAATAATGGCCAGCCTGGCAGCGATTTAATATTTTCGATTAATGGCCTACCATTTGGACAAAACCCGGATCGAGATTTAACACTCGGACAATGGCAACGCTGGAACCTTTGTACTCGCGGCTTAGCTCCGATGCATCCGTATCATATTCATGTTAACCCTTTCTATGCTTACAGAACGGGGCCGGATGGCGAGCAGCAGGGCGTCTGGCGCGATACGCTCGCAATTGAGATAGGAGATAAAAACGCGCCATCTAATACCGTTGCGTATTCTGAAAACCGCTATCCGACTACCTTACCGGGTATCGACGATCCTCTTACTGTGAAACAAATGTATACCGGCGCATTTGTACTGCATTGCCATATTCTCGACCATGAAGATCAAGGTATGATGCAAAAAGTAGTACTCAAAGAATAAGCAGACTGGTGCATGAAATGTAAAAGCGAGCCAAAGGCTCGCTTTTTTGTATCTAGAAACTGAGATATTCCTCGATCGAAATACCATTCAGCTCTGTGCTTGAGAGCAGCTTACACTCGTTGAACATCCACTGACACGCTCAGTGTCTGGCTGTCTCCGCCTTCAAAAATCACGCCCTGGAGCGGCGTTACATCTGAGTAGTCGCGGCCAAATGCGGTCACTATATGCTGATCCGTTGGCATGATGTCATTCGTTGGGTCAAATTCAACCCAGCCAAAGTCAGGGATAAACACAGCAAACCAAGCGTGAGATGCGTCTGCGCCCGTCAGTTTTTCCTGACCCGGAGGAGGCAGCGTTTCCAGATAGCCACTCATGTAGCGCGTCGGTATGCCTAAAGAACGTAAGCAACCCAGTGAGAGATGGGCAAAGTCCTGACACACGCCGCTTTTTTGCTCTAGTACCTGTTCTAAAGGCGTGGCGACCGTCGTGCTGGTAGGATCAAATCGAAACTCAGTAAAGACTTTATGCATGAAGGCCTTTACGCCCTGAATTAGCGTCATATCGTCTGAGAAACAGTCTTGAGCATAGTCTGCAAGCGGTTTAGAGCAACGAACTTGTGGCGAGTTTAAAACAAACTCTTTCGCCATACGCAGATCGGCCGTGTTGGGCTGCGCTAACAAGGCTTTTAACTCACCGAGCGTCATAGGATGCGCTTCTGCCTGAGCAATAAAATCCGTTGTTTGTATTTCAAAATAGCTGATCACATCAATGCTGAGTTTTTGATGTGGTTCTTCAATCGAAAAGTAACACGTTTGATTGCCATAATAGTCCTGCCCTTCACTTTGATAAATCGGCTTAGGCCAGACTTTTATGCGTCGGTTTAGACAACGTTGATTTTGCGTATCTCGAGGAAGCAGGTGCGCCATGTTGTAACACAGAGCTACTGGCGCAGTGTATTCATACTCGGTTAAATGGCGCACTTTGTACTTCATATTCAATATTCTCCATGCCCACGTATTAGTTGCTGCGGACCAGATGCATGATCAAAGTACTTATCACTGATGTGTGAGGTAAAACGCTCTAACTGGTCAGTAAATTGCGTCATAAAGTCAGACAGCGCTGTCCTTTCATTGCAGATATCATCAACGTGCGCCAGTGTTTCTAAATCTGCCAGCTGTATATCATTCAACGATTTAATGATCATACGTTTTTCAGGGCTCAAGCCCAGTTCATTAGATTCGTTTCTTGGTAACTCTTCTAAGTATTTACGCAATAATTCAGTCTGGTATATCAAGGATCTTGGATTTGTTCTGTCTGCCATTAATAAATCGAGACCATAAGCGACGCGATTACGGTTTCGATAGCGACGACGGAAAGAGATCAAGGCTTCAACACTCAATAGAACAGATTCAAGCACCAAACTTTGCTGCATCGAAGGCAAGCGTTCAGTTAAGGTCGACTTCAACAGTTTAGCCGTTTGCAATGCCCGTTCGGTACGACGACCTACTTCTTGGAACATCCAGTCAGGCCCACGCAACATACTTTCATGATTCAACCCGGACAAAGCGAGAATCGACGTAACTAGGTTATCTAACGATTCTTCAGGTAACTCTGGCAAACCATTCGCATAAGCTCGATCCATCTGATGAATATGATCACGCAAATCGTTCAATATGATACGCGTATCAGCCGAGAGCATCTCTTTCACTTGCTCACCGCACGCGAGCATAGCGTTAAGATTCGATTTGATTGTGCCTGGCCGAGTCCCATCACAAATTAGCGAGGCTAACTCGTCATTTGGCTCATCAAATAGCTCAGGATCCGCTCGCGTAAAGCCGGGCAGACAGCCAGTTTGAATGGAGATGGCTTTGAGTAATATATCTCGGCTTTCCGTTGGCAGCGGTTCAACACCATTCATTTGCTTAAAGAAAGTTCGCATTAAGCGAAGTGATACTTCCGCTCGTTCCATGTAGCGACCAAACCAAAACAGGTTTTCAATCACTCGACTCGGTAAATTAGACTGTTGAGCGATGTCTTGTATGTTTGACCCGTCCACTGCAGCAGGCAATGTACTTTCAAAATCTGTTGCCAAAACCCAAGTGTCTTTACTCAGTGTATCTGAAATGTTGTTGCCAACAATTCGCTCATTACCTTGACCACCCACGCGGCTTAGGCCACCGGGCATGACTTTAAAGCCACCGTTACTGGCAACGGTAAACATGCGCATGATACTTGGGCGCTTTGTTAGCCCTTGATCCGCCGCCCATACTGGTAATTGGGCACCACTGACGTATTCCTGAGCAACCCAGCGGTGGGGGGCAAGGCGGATTTTTTCCAGCAACGCCTGTTTATCTTGTTCGTCCAACGTATGGCCGTAATAGCTGTCGCCGCCATTAATGCGCATGGCTGGCTTGATAATCAGTTGCCCCAAATTCGCTTCAACATACGAGAGGTTATCTAATGAGCCACACCAATAGGTTTTCACCGACGGGATTTGCAGTGTTTCACCCAGTAAAAATTGACTGATTTGGGGGAGAAATGCCATCAACGCGGGCGTTTCGAGTAAACCAGACCCAATGGGGTTGGCTATCACGACTCTACCACTTCGAGCGACTTCAAGAAGCCCAGGGACACCCAGAAGAGAATTGGGTCTCAGTTCAGCTTGGTCACAGGCGTCATCGTTAATACGACGCATAATCACATCGACGGGAGACAAGCCATTTAGCGATTTCATCCAAACTCGGCCATTACGTACCGTTAAATCGCCACCTTGAACCAAAGGGAAGCCAAGGTAGTTGGCCAAATACGCCTGCTCAAAATAGGTTTTGCTATTGGCCCCTTCCGACAACAAGACGATGCGCGGTTTGTCCGACACATGCTTGCCGATGTCCGTTAACGTATCACGAAGGGTTTGGAAAAAGTGAGAAAGCCTTTTTATGCGGCTCGTTCGAAACAATCTCGGCATCACGCGGGACAACACAACACGGTTCTCATGCGCGTAACCAGCACCACTAGGAGCTTGCGTTCGATCACCGACGATTTGGAACTGACCGTTTTCGTCGCGAACTAAATCAGAAGCATGCAATAGAATATCTTGCGCATGTGGCACGGTCATGCCATGACAGGCGCGCAAAAAACCAGGATGATCAAAGATGATCTCACTGGGTATGATGCCTTCTTTAAGTAAGATTTGCTCCCCGTATAGATCTTTCATAATCAGATCAAACAGTTTAGAGCGCTGCTCCATACCTCGTTCAAGCGTTGTCCAACTTTCGCTTTCAATTAGGTAAGGAACAATGTCCATGCCCCAGACATTCGGAGACAAAGGGTCGGACGTGAGATTATACGTTGCACCATCATCACTGAGAATTCTACGAGCTCTCTGTTGACGGTCTGCCACTCCTTCGGCACCAAGCGCATTAAAGCTCTCGATAATAGTTTGCCAATGGTCTCGCGGGAAACCATTCATATCAAAAGCCTCATCATAATGTTGCGACGAGGCAGGGTCGAAGTCCAGTGACGCCTGTTCGGGCGTCACTGGTGCAAGCGCATCTGTATGCATAAGCAAGAGTTCTAAACATCTAGTTAAATTTTAGAGCCTAGTATACTGCTTTCTAAGATCCAATGTGTGAGGATATTCATCACTCGGCTCTTCCGGTGGTGGAGACATGGCCTTAGGCCCGTCAGCATGTTCGTAAAAACCGCGCAATGCACTAAACTCTGGCGGCGGTGTCATAGCACCTTGCGTGAAGCCGTGATTCCAGAAGCGATTTACACGCCTTGCTTCTGCTTCATAGCTGTTAACAGGGTTAGTTTCGTAACTACGACCACCAGGGTGGCTTACGTGGTAGGTACAACCGCCAATTGAGACGCCATTCCATGTGTCGATGATATCGAACACTAATGGTGTGTCGGTATTCAACGTAGGATGCAAAGCCGATGGCGGCGCCCACGCTTTATAACGAACGGCTCCGACAAATTCCCCCTTACGACCACTGTTTTTAAGCGGTACACGACGGCCGTTACATGCTAGTACATAACGACCTTCCGTCAAGCCAGTCAGCTTCACTTGTAGGCGCTCAACGGACGAATCAACGTAACGCGCTGTCCCTGATTGAGTGACTTCTTCACCAAGTACATGCCATGGTTCAATCGCCCAACGCAATTCCAACTCAATGTCATCGATTTGTTGGCGGCCATAATGAGGGAAACGGAATTCTTCAAACGGCGCCAGCCATTCAATCTTAAATGGATAGCCATGCGCTTGTAAGTCATCCACTACCTCTTTTATGTCTTGCCAGACAAAGTGCGGCAACATAAATTTGTCATGAAGACTCGTGCCCCAGCGGACCAAAGGTTGCTTGTATGGTTCTTTCCAGAAGCGCGCGACCAAACAGCGAAGCAGTAGCATTTGAACAAGCGACATACGAGCATGGGGTGGCATTTCAAAACCGCGGAATTCCAATAATCCCAGACGGCCACTTGCGCTACCAGACGCATAAAGCTTATCAATACAAAACTCTGAACGGTGTGTGTTACCCGTAATGTCCACCAGCAAGTTGCGCATCAGTCGATCAACAAGCCACGGCTCTTCGACAAACCCTTCTGGCATATTTTGAAAGGCAATTTCCATTTCATAGAGCATTTCGTCACGCCCTTCGTCAGGACGCGGCGCTTGGCTGGTTGGGCCAATAAACATTCCAGAGAATAAGTACGACAAGCCAGGGTGATGTTGCCAAAAGGTCACAAAGCTACGCAGGATATCTGGACGGCGCAACATTGGGCTGTCAGCAGGTGTTTTACCACCCAACGTTATGTGGTTACCACCACCCGTTCCAGTATGCCGGCCATCAAGCATGAACTTTTCAGTTCCTAAACGGCACTGATGCGCCTGTTCATACAAGGTTTCGGTGTTGTACATGAGCTCTTTCCAGCTTTTAGCTGGGTGGATATTCACCTCAATGACACCCGGATCCGGAGTAATCAGGAATTTTTGCATACGTGGGTCGCCAGGCGGTTCATAACCTTCAATCACGACCGGCATATCCAACTTAGCTGCACTGGTTTCAATTGCATTTAACAAGGCAACATAATGTTCTAGATGCGTCAGAGGCGGTAAAAACAGGTGCAATCGACCATTTCTAGGCTCAATACAAAGAGAGGTTCGAACGACGGATACGGTATTTTTCGCCTTTTGTTGCTCTTTTTTAGTCTCTGACTTTTTTTGTACCTGAGTCTGTACGCTTTGAGCAACAGCTTTCGGCGCAGCTTGATGAACAAACTCCGTCGGCAATGGTTGCAGTGGCTCGAATGGATCGCGTTCAGGCTGAACATCTTCTTCCGCAACGGGCGGCAATGAACCTAACGGTAATCGATACCCCATTGGGCTATCGCCCGGTATTAGGGTGATCACATCACGTCGCATCGGCCATTTGGAGCTATGCCAATAGCCATTGTTGTGCTCTAGGGGAAGAATAAAGCCCGTTGGCGTGTTAAGCCCTCGTGTCAAAAGCTTCGCCAGGCGACGTCGTTCAAGGTCATCGCTTAGATCGGCCTTAGTCGGGTCAATTTCTTCCGGTAAGGATTGCTCTTGCAGTAAGTAATGCAGCGTGTCTTCATAGCCTGTTTGCAAGTATTCACTTTGCAAACCAAGGGTATCGCATAGCATCCGACCAAAGTCTTCTGCTTCTTTTATGGTGTGCTTGTAGTCTTTATCCACTCTAGCAAGCAGCGACTCGTCTTCCCATAAAGCGTGGCCGTCGGTGCGCCAATAGCAACCTAACGCCCATCTCGGAATCTCTTCACCCGGGTACCATTTACCTTGACCATAATGAAGTAAACCGTTGCCGCCAAACTCTTGCTTCATTTTCAGCAATAAGTTTTTAGCCAAGCTTAACTTTTCATCGCCTAACGCGGCCGTATTCCATTGATCCGATTCCATATCATCAATAGACACAAACGTCGGCTCACCGCCCATCGTAAGGCGCACGTCTTCTTGTACCAATTTTTCATCGACGGCAGCGCCTAATGCTTTGATGTTTTCCCATTCCTCATCGCTGTAAGGCTTAGTAACACGAGGATCTTCGTGAATTCGAATGACTTCATTGGTATAGGAAAATTCGCACTCACATTCATCAGTAAAGCCGGTAATCGGCGCTGCGGATTCGGGTTCAGGTGTACACGAAAGAGGGATGTGACCTTCGCCAGCAAACAAGCCAGAAGTAGGATCAAGTCCCACCCAACCTGCACCGGGAATGTACACTTCACACCAAGCATGCAAGTCTGTGAAATCTTCTTCTGGGCCAGAAGGCCCATCCAAAGATTTTACATCTGCGGTAAGCTGAACAAGGTAGCCCGATGCAAATCTCGCCGCCAGTCCCAAATGTCTTAATATTTGCACCAGCAACCATGACGTATCACGACATGAACCTTTCTTTAACGTCAGTGTTTCTTTGCACTTCTGAACACCGGGTTCCAGACGAATACCATAGTCAATTTCACTCGCTAATCGCGAATTAAGTTCGACCAAAAAGTCGACGATACGTTTGCTTTTTCGATCAACCGTCGATAGCCATTTATCGAGTTCAGGACAACTTTCACTGATCTTCAAATAAGGCGAAAGCTCTTCTTTCAAGGCACTGTCATAGGCGAAAGGAAACTCTTCCGCGTATTCTTCAATGAAGAAGTCGAATGGGTTAATGACCGTCATATCGGCGATCACTTCCACTTCAAAACTCAAAGAAGTGGTTTTCTCTGGGAATACTAAACGCGCTTGATAGTTGCCAAACGGGTCCTGTTGCCAGTTTACAAAATGTTCATCTGGCCCAATTTTTAACGAATAACCATGTATATGTGTGCGTGAATGCGGCGCAGGGCGAAGGCGCAAAGTATGAGGAAATACCTCGACCGGCCGATCAAACTCATAGTTTGTTTTGTGTTGTATGGCGACACGAATGGTCATGCAGCGTCTCCTTGACGAAAGTAAAACCAGTTTTCCGTAATTTGATGATTAAGCTCGATAATAGCCACTTGAATGTCATTTAAGTGCTCGCGATAGTCTTGGTTGAGCTCCTCTGACGATTCAACGGCGTTGGTTTCTTCGAGCAGTTTATCTATGTTTGCAGCAATCAGCCCAGAACGAGGCAGCGTCGAAGCGGCTTCTCGAATTTGAGTCATGCAATACTTTTGGCTACGAGGAAAATAGTCGTCCATCATCAAGAAAGACACCGCTTTCGCGCCGTTGACCGTCGAGCGAACCGTTCTACGGTAATTCAGCAGGGCACTTTGCGATTTCAGAACTTTCGTCCAGATCACCTGACCTAACTTAATCACTTCATCTTCTTCGGATAACAACATCTGAGAGACAGCCGCATCAAGAATACGCGTATTCATATCGGCACGCTCAATGTAACGTCCCATTATCATAAAATGCCAGCCGGCATCGCGACACATGGTTGCAGCCAACAAACCCACGACCTTCTGACACCCTTCGATGATGGTATTTAAGAACGCGTGACGCTCAGATCGATTAATGCCTTGTTTAATATTCTGACGGGCGAATAAATCCAACTCGTTTACAAGTTCCCACATTTCTTGGGGCAATACATCCCGTGTGGTTCGGATATTCTCTCGTACCATTTTCAGCGAACTCAGCATCGAGCTGGAATTGGTGTCGTCTGAAAGTAAGAACTTGACGACATTTCGCTCATCTTTGTTTTTATAGCGCTGTTCGAACGCTTCAGTACCACTGTTGATCGTAATCAGGTTATACCAAGAGATTTCAACCTCTCTTGGCAAGTCAAACAACAGCTCATCGTAGACACTGACTAAGCGAGCAGTATTTTCTACTCGCTCAAGGTAGCGAGCGCTCCAGTACAGTCTTTCAGCCACTCTTGATAACATACTACTCTCCTTTCGCCTCAGTACCTTTTGTATCAACGATCCAAGTATCTTTACTACCACCCCCTTGTGACGAATTGACGACAAGCGAGCCTTTTTTCATTGCCACTCGAGTCAGTCCACCTGTGGTGACATACGTATCTTTACTTTGCAGAATAAACGGACGCAAATCCAAATGACGTGGATCAATCTCACCTTTGTCCGTAAGGATAGGGGCAGTAGACAATTTTAACGTCGGTTGAGCTATATAGTTTCTGGGGTTTTCTTTAATTAACTTCGCAAACGTTTGCTGCTCTTTCTTTGTTGAGTGAGGGCCAACCAACATGCCATAGCCGCCCGATTCATTCGCGGGTTTTACCACGAGCTTATCTAAATGCGCTAACACAAACTCTCGATCTTCTTCTTTCTCACACAGGTAAGTTTCGACATTTTTTAAGATCGGTTCTTCGTCTAAATAATAACGAATCAAGGCAGGAACGTACGCGTACACGACTTTATCGTCGGCAACACCTGCGCCAGGAGCGTTCGCAAGCGCAACGTTACCAGCTCGCCATGCGCGCATTAAACCGGGCACGCCAAGCACAGAATCAGGCTCAAACGCTTCGGGATCGATAAACAAATCATCGATTCGACGATAGATAACATCCACACGCTCTGGCCCATAAATGGTTTTCATATAGACGCAATCATCTTCATCGACAAAGAGGTCACTACCCTCAACCAATTCCGCTCCCATTTGCTGCGCTAAAAACGCATGTTCAAAATACGCTGAGTTATAGATACCGGGCGTTAAAACCACGATTTCAGGCTGAGCAACTTGGCGAGGAGACAATGCCGCTAACGTCTCAAATAATTGCGCGGGGTAAGAGTCGAGCGGAAGAATACGGTCATTCTCGAACAACTCTGGAAGAACACGCTTGGTCAACGCACGGTTCTCCAACATATAGGACACACCAGAAGGCACACGTAGATTATCTTCTAAAACATAAAATTCGCCATCCGCATCACGCACCAAGTCGGTGCCACAAATGTGAGCCCACACACCAAATGCAGGCGATACACCTACGCATTCAGGGCGGAAGTTTTTAGAATCTTTGATAATGTGTTCAGGAATGACGCCATCTTTAATGCAGTTTTGATCGTGGTAGAGGTCGTCTATGAATTGGTTTAGTGCGGTGAGTCGTTGTTTGAGGCCGGCTTCGGCGATTTTCCAGTCTGTTGCGTCTATGGTTCGAGGGATAATGTCAAATGGCCAGGATCGGTCTATGTTCCCTTCGTCGGTATAAACAGTAAAGCTGATCCCCATTTCCTGAATCGTTGCTTCTGCTGTTTGTCGCCTTTTATCTAGTTCTTCGGGAGGGAGGGATTCGAGGTAGTGCAGAAGTTGTCTTGCAGGAGGCCGTGGCGCGCCCTCATGATCAATAAGTTCATCAAAAAAAGGGGCAGACCGGTAGTCTTGACTAAGTTTTTCCATATAAGTTTTCCTCACAAAAGGTCTAGGAGGTCGCAGCGCATTATCTTTGTTGTAATTACCATTGCATGCGTCAGGCAAAGCTGGCGAGCCGTCTGTTCAATAACGTACTCAATCCCTGTTTACCTAAAGTGCACCATTCGTGACCTTTTGTACAGTATTGATTGCGGACTTTAACAACAAATCACTTAATCGAGATCAATAGATAGATCAAGCAAGTATACTGTTAATCACCCTGATGTGGTTGCAAAGGTCAGGCCAATAATGAATGATGAGAAGCAACGCGGAGTAAGAAATGATCGACGTTCACTTTCACCGCTAATTTACCGTCAAAAACCTCAAACGAAACAAATTGTTTATTTTTTATAAAATGGATACAGATAAAAATGAAACGACCTCTTATCTCAACCGCTGCAGGTATTAGCAGCGTCCTACTCAGTTCTCTGTCCTTCGCCGGCCCAATGGACACTTTCAGAATGAATGCCCCTGCGGATACCGTGCTGTACTACGAAGGAGACCTTGTTGCTAATACAGCGGGGCTTTCTAGCCTCAACACGTCCGAAGCGGATACACAGCAAGCACTTCAACAAGTATTTTCGAACCCTAATGCCAGTGAATTTCTCACGCAGCTTATATCCGACATAACACGGTTTAGCCAAGGCGAAGACCCAACATTGCTTAATGTGTATGGTTTCAGTACTGAGGACTCTGCGGCGTTTTATTTCGATGGCGGACTGCCCATTTTTCAGGCTTCCTCACGTAACCCTCAAACGTTTGTCGAGCAGGTCACTGCCGTCGCAAAAGCACAGCAATTTGAAGCCACTCGCGAAATGTGGAAGGGTGCGGAAGTATTCACATGGCCACTGACAATCGACGAATTTGAGGGCGAGTCGCCTTATTTGGCCATCTCGACAAACCAGAACACAGTTTCCCTCGGCTTATTCTTTAAAAGCGACACCTTAGAGAAAAAACGTTTGCGATTGGGCTTGGTAAAGGAATCTATGTCCATTAACAAGACAAATAAAATGGATACCTTGATTGCTAACTTTAAGCTAAAAGGTACTGGCGTTGGTTTTGTCGACCTCGAACAAATGGCATTAATGGCCACAAGATCCAAAAATCATTCTGGCAGTCAGGACTTACAGAATCTTGGACTGAAAGCGACACCCAAGGCTTGTAGCGCAGATATTCAAATGTTCGCTCAAAGTGCGCCTATTATCGTCAGTAGCTTTCACTCAAAAACAGCCGCAGACGGAGCCTTTGAAGCGCACTATAAAACGATATGGGAAATAAAAAGCGACGCCATTAAATCGAACCTACAACAGCTTAATGGACACCTTTCTGCAACGACGCTAAAAAACAGCGATACACTAGCAAGCTTAGGCTTGGGAATTAATGTGAATACTCTCACGCCAGTACTCACAAACTTCTGGTCACAATTTCAAAATCTAGAATTAAGCTGTCCTGAACTAAAACAATTGCAAACCGACTTAAAGAGCCAGCATCCGTCTCAATTGGCCATGTTTGCGGGTCTAGCACATGGTGTAACAGGGCTCTCAGTTGACCTGTTTGATTTTGATTACTCTCCGTCAAGAGGGCTAACAAGTTTAGATGGTATTGTGTCCGTGTTTGCGGAAAATCCTGCCAACCTTGCCGCCATCGCAGCAAACATTGCACCCGTAAAAGGACTGCCTTTACCACAAGATGGAACGCCAGCAGATCTCGACATCCCCGATGTACCCGCTTCTATCAATGTTAAAGGCCGTGTGAAAGGCAAGGCACTTATGGTCTACGCTGGCCCTAACGCGGCAACACTTTCAGAAGAAAAAAGCCAAGAAATTCTGAATAAGAAAGGGCTGTTGGGGCTTGCGATCGACTACGCTGACACCGTCAATTTAATTGATAATATGCTCGGAATGAATGGCAACCCAGGCCAGCCTACCGTAGACACTTGCATCGCCGTTCATCAAGAGTTACAACAGATCAGCAACCAAAATGTGAAATCAACCACCGAGGTTACCTTTAATAATTACGGTGTCGAGATCGATATGATGGCATCCGCTCGTCCCTCAACCGAAGAAGTCCAACTAGCAGGTTCTTACCAAGTAGACACTATGGGAGACGATTGCCGCTGGAGCACGTATGGATACGAAACCATAAATGCCGATGGGACAGGCTCTTATAATGTAATTGATGATTCTGACTCGAACTGTGACCTATTTAACGTTAAATACGAGTGGCAGCAACAGGGCGACAAGTTCATTGTGGTTGAGAAAGAAGTGCTTGGTCGAGAGAGTTGTGATGCAGAACTTCAAATGCAAGAACCCAGCAGCTACCAATGCGAGCTATTAGCGACTGGAAACAGCGGTTTTGAATGTTTATTAGACGAAGAAAACCTTTATCGTTATCGCGTGCGATAACTTACGTTTCCCCAAGATACAAAAAGCTGGCTTAAGCCAGCTTTTTTCGTTTATTACCGCGCGTTTTTTAAAAATCGAGCTATTT
The DNA here is from genome assembly GCF_000192865.1 of Marinomonas mediterranea MMB-1. Classification (NCBI taxonomy): domain Bacteria; kingdom Pseudomonadati; phylum Pseudomonadota; class Gammaproteobacteria; order Oceanospirillales; family Oceanospirillaceae; genus Marinomonas; species Marinomonas mediterranea. The sequence goes on along the minus strand of NC_015276.1, from coordinate 53,759 downwards.
TGAAACCGATCTAAGTTGGGTTATTTAACCAATCTTGAAACTCTGGTTTCTCCAATAATGCCTTGTATAAAGGCGTTCTAGAGAGTGTGTTCTTAGTAATAAGACGACCAAATCGCTTTCTTAGCACTCGCAACGCATCCCATGCCATATCCAGCTCATTCCGGCGGGCAAGCTCTGCGGCCAGAGTCCAGTATGCTGGTTGGTATTCAGGGTCGACGGACAATGCCTGATAAGCGCTATTGAGCGCGTTATCAAACTGTTTTATACGCAGCTCTTGCTCGGACCGATACTGATATATAGCAGCATCGCCATATTCGTTTTTCAGTACCTTATCAACGATTTTGACAGATAAGTGCGGATCCGAACTAGAATGGTATGCAGCAAGCCATAATACATCGCTAAGAGGCTGTCTTTGGAGATCGAGGAAACTTAGCCGTTTTTTATACTCGTTATCATCTTTTGTATTCGTTAATAACGTACTGACTTCCAGTAATTGCAAAAATTGCACTTCTCGCCCTTCGGTGTAGAGCTCATCAAAAAAGGTCTTGATCTCTTTTGCATTGGATTTTTTCAGTATTTTCGGCAATTTATTCCAATTTGTGCTCGTCGCTTTACGGCTTTTCCCTTTCTTAGAAGCCTCTGAAAGCATCGCGATTCTGGTAAGACGGGTACTTTCTGGCATCACCGACAACCACCTCCTAAAGTCGATAATGCGATAGTCCCCTTTGTAATTTTTACGGTAATACACTTCCAAATAGTCGAGTCGATTCCTGTTTAGGCGATACAATAATTTAGAATGCTCAACATCCTTATGCACCAGTGTAATTTGCTTGTAATGGTTACGCAGATCACTTAACTGATTAATAAGAAGGGATTGAATATACTTCGCAGGTGTATCCCCTTGTAGAGCCTCAAGAGAAAAGGTATTCGCCTGATATGAACGCTTCCCTCGATAAAGAAAAAGCGACATATCAACTCTATTCACCAAGCTTCTCCCATTGCCCCTAATAAGCTCGAGTTCAACATCATTGGCAAACTCAAGCAAGGCCTTAGAAGGAAACTTTGATACAAAAGTCTGTTCCGACTCACTAGCAACGTCTTGTTCTGATGATGACGCTCCTGATTTCGTTTGATTAGAGGCGCACCCAGATAAGCCCACTGTAGCCAGAACAAATAACCCTATGATAAAAGAGCATTTTTTCGCAATTAACGTCATTACGAACCTTCCTTAGTATAAATGAGCTGCTGAAGATCACTAATAAAATCGGCAAAGATACCATTGTCAGCTTGTTGTTCTGCCGCCCAGTAAGCATGCTCTGTATTATCATTAATCATTTCATAGAATTTTAAATAGGATTTCATATCCTTGGCTTGCAGTTCATCGCTTTTAATCATGAGCTCATGACGAATGGTAAGCGTTCGATTAAACCAGTCTTCCTCTTTCATAAACCACAACTGATCGGTTGTTTTTTCAACGCGTTTCGAATCAATGTTCATCGCTCCTTTATTAGGAGTGACATAGTCAATTTGATGACTAAGTTTTACAGGGCCTTGCAGCCACAAGGGTCCCTTTCTTCTGGTCACTTCTGGTTTCTTGATATACCCGTAAAGACCATAAGCATAAAGCGTGTAATACTTCCTGCCATCTTCCTCTGAGAAAAAGTCATGGATCAGGTAATGCTCTTCTACGTCGAATTGATTTTTGGCTTTATGGTCTTTAAATGTCATATCCTGAGTTTTTTCAATGCCAGGAAAAAAGCCACTTAGATAATTGATGTAATCCGACTCCAATGCTTCCAAGCGACTTGTTGCAACTCGGCGGCGCATTTGATCTGCACGCGTGCCCGTGTAAGTTGTTATCACCGTGTACTCGACCGGAGCTTCTGTACTCAAAACACTAAACCGATTTCTCGTTTCCACCACAGGGATTTGACTGTCTTTTAAGCCAACCGTTACTAAGGATTTTTTCTCTGGATGTCCTAGAATTAAGGCCTTGCCATAATCGTAATACCCCAGAGTTTCCAATGTGCCTTCTTGAAAACTGCGAGTAGGGTCTAACCAATACGCCTGTCCATCAAGTTCAACATACGTAATGACATGATCAAATACCCCAGGAGAAGGCGCATACAGATCCACACCGCTTCCTTTATCCCAGGAAACCAACGCTGGATAGGCTGTGATATTTAGTTTCTTTAGCAAACTGACCAGTAACTGTGTCTTGTCTTTACAGTCGCCATATCGGTGTTGAATAACTTCGTCAGGCGAATGGGGAAGATGCGAATTTAGTCCCAACTCTATGCCTAGATAACGAATTTCTTCTTGAACAAAATCCAAGGCAGCTAACACAGCATCGGATTTGCTTTTCTTAGACAGAGAAGCGACAAACTGGTTAAGCTCTTCATTCGTAAAATCATAGCTATAAAGTGTCTCTCCCCATGCATTGACCTTCTCCCAACTATCAAACTCTGACAAGCTCACCGTTTGTCTCGGAGAAAAACGTCTCGGATAGTTGTCTTCATAATAGTAGGTAGGGGTATTCTCTGCTGTCCATTCGTAAACCAGTTGGCTGCCGTTATCCGTAATCAGCGGGGCACTTTTATAGCCCGTATTTTTAATCGTTAACGGGTAATCAGGCGTTGTAATCACTTTGAGATAAGAGTAATTGACGGGGACTTGCCAGTTCATCGACCAGGAGCTGAAGAAATGTCCCTGAAAGACCGGATTGCGTCCCTCAATAGAGTAGGAATAATCCACTATATCGCCAACTCTAATGTCTTTTAGAAAAACAATCCCATCCACATACCCTGTAAACAACTCCTGAGATAGTTCATTCTCTTCTCGCACTAGAGAAATATCGGAGGGTTCTAAACGATTCATTTCCTGACCGTCACGAATGACACTGATGTTATGAAAAACAAGCTTCTGATACTCTGGATTAAACGAGATACTCAGTTTTGAAATATCTTCAACGCCATCCAAATTATTGGCTCGCTGGACAAGATGATAAAAATATCCGCTATCGTTGCCATCTGCGACTTCCTGTCGGTCAAGAAGTAGGTAAGACACCGACCCCTGATGCTGCGTAGGTAGCAGATCAGGCAAATGTTTAGGCGTTACCCATGACGGAAAGTCTTTGGTTTCAAACTGAAATCCGTTTGACTGATACTTTTCCGCACTCACTAGAAAAGAAGCGAGTAAAGACGCGCAGAGCAGAATAGGTTTCAAGCCTTTCCAAATCATTGCTTTTCCTTAGCTAAAAGAATGTGCGTAAAGCATAAAGAAAAAGAAACAGGGCGGAAAGGGCTTAATAGATCATAAGTCCATCAACCAATGATATGTAAACCACCCCGACATACTTTGCAATAATCAAAACTTGCTACCATGGAGACGGTTGATTTTCCCTCTTAGCAAAATTTGAGACCTTTTCACGACCACTGCGAACTCCAATACCGAATTGCAAAAAGTCTTAAACAACATTTTTATGATTTGCAACAATAAATACGACAGCATTTTCAACATGCTGCCAGTGCATTTTCGACGCATTTTAGCTGAATTTATGCGCAAATACCGATCAAAAAACCATTAATTAATAAAGTTTGAATGGCATCAAACAAAGCATTGATAGCTTCTCATTTTCCTTAGATACTGCATCTCCTACTATCGAAAACACACGTAGGTCTGCATGATCTACCTCAAACATATTGTTGTCTGGAGCGCCTTATGCAAGTGACCTTATCTCAGCCAAATTTGTTAAAGAACCAGTCTTACGTCAATGGTGAATGGGTTTCCGCTGACTCAGGTAAAACGTACGCTATTACGAATCCTTCGAATGGCGAACACATTATTGATATTGCTGACTTAGGTGCAGACGACACCACGCGCGCGGTCGAAGCGGCCGAAAAAGCACTTAAAGGTTGGCAAGCATTAACGGCTAAAGAACGTTCTACAGCGCTGCGCCGCTGGAATCAGCTGATCCTAGACAACCAAGAAGATCTCGGAAAATTAATGACATTGGAGCAGGGTAAACCGCTTGCCGAAGCAAAAGGTGAAGTCGGCTACGGTGCCTCTTTTATCGATTGGTTTGCGGACGAAGCACGCCGCCTGAATGGCGATGTGATTCCAACCTTTGCTAAAGACAAGCGTGTTTTAACCATTAAACAAGGTGTGGGCGTTGTCGCTGCGATTACGCCGTGGAACTTCCCAATTGCCATGATAACGCGTAAAGCAGGACCCGCACTTGCGGCAGGCTGTACCATTGTTATCAAACCTTCCGACGAAACACCTCTGTGTGCATTAGCTTTGGCAGAACTTGCGCATCAAGCAGGTATTCCAGCTGGCGTCTTAAATGTTGTGGTTGGTAAAAGCGCAAAAGACATTGGCGGCGTTCTAACAAGTAACCCGATTGTCCGTAAGCTGAGTTTTACTGGGTCTACGCCTGTCGGAAAACTACTGCTATCTCAATGCGCTCAAACCGTAAAACGTACTTCTATGGAGCTGGGCGGTAACGCGCCTTTCATCGTCTTTAACGATGCAGACCTAGATGCAGCAGTTGACGGTGCAATGGCTTCGAAATTCCGTAATGCGGGTCAAACTTGTGTCTGTGCAAACCGCATTTTAGTTCAAGAAGGCATCTATGACGCCTTTGCTGAAAAGCTCGCTAAACGCGTCGCCGAATTAAAAACAGGCGATGGCTTCGAAGACGGCGTGACAATCGGTCCGCTTATTAACCCTGCTGCAATCGAAAAGGTTGAAGGGCTGGTCTCTGACGCGCTTGAAAAAGGCGCAAAAACGCTAACGGGCGGAAGCACCTTATCGACAACAGGCGCTCAATTCTTTGCTCCGACCGTCCTAACAGACGTCACTGACGAGATGGATATCTTCTCAAGTGAGATTTTTGGCCCTGTTGCACCTCTTTTCAAGTTCAGTACAGAAGAAGAAGCGGTTGCTATGGCAAACGATACGCCTTTTGGTCTGGCAGCGTATTTCTACTCTCAAGACTTAAGCCGTATATGGCGCGTTTCTGAAAACTTAGAGTACGGCATGGTGGGTATCAACGAAGGGATGATTTCCAGTGAAGTCGCGCCTTTTGGTGGTGTAAAAGAGTCCGGTAGCGGACGCGAAGGCTCTGTTTATGGTATCGACGAATACGTTGAAGTCAAATACCTATGCATGGGCAACCTAAAGTAATTTTTAAAAACAGCGCACCATACCGGTGTGAAGTAGACACGATACGCGGCACGATCCCATTCGCGCCGCATACTATTTAGAGAGAAATACAATGACAACTAACGCAAATTTACAAGAGCGCAAAGTCGCTGCTATCGCTCGTGGTCAGGGTAACATGGCGCCCGTTTATGTTGAGCGTGCCGTTAACGCTGAAGTTTGGGATGTAGAAGGCAAACGCCATATCGATTTTGGTGCGGGTATTGCGGTATGTAATACAGGGCATAGCCACCCTAAAGTTGTTGCAGCGGTAAAAGAGCAAGTTGAACGCTTTTCACACACCTGTGTCATGGTCAGTCCATATGAATCTGCGGTGACACTTGCAGAGAAGCTAAACGAAGCGGCCCCTGGTAACACTCCTAAAAAATCTATCTTTATCACTACCGGCGCTGAAGCGGTTGAGAACTGCGTAAAAATCGCACGTGCCTATACGGGCCGCTCAGGCATAATTGCCTTTAACGGTGGCTTCCATGGCCGTACGAACATGACAATGGGGCTGACTGGTAAAGTAGCGCCCTACAAAGCGGGCTTTGGTCCGTTTCCGAATGAAATTTACCATGTTGCATTTCCAAATGAATACCATGGCGTCACAATAGAGCAGTCTCTTGAAGAACTAAAGATGCGTTTCACATGTGATATCGAACCATCACGTGTTGCAGCCATTATCATTGAGCCTGTCCAAGGTGAAGGCGGCTTCTATCAAGCACCAGCAGAATTTCTACAAGCCCTGCGTACTCTTTGTGATGAACACGGTATCTTGTTGATTTTAGATGAGATTCAATCAGGTTTTGGCCGTACAGGTAAAATGTTTGCGCACGAACACGCTGGAGTTGAGGCCGATCTAATGACAGCAGCGAAAGGCATTGCTGGTGGCTTTCCTCTCGCTGCTGTCGTCGGTAAAGCTGACATTATGGATGCGCCACTACCTGGTGGTTTAGGTGGCACCTACGGTGGCTCACCAGTTGGTTGTGCCGCGGGCCTCGCTGTCTTTGATGTTATTGAAGAAGAAAAGCTAGTGGATCGTGCGGTTGCCGTCGGCGAGCGCTTCATGACTCACTTAAAAGACATTCAAGCAGAATACCCGCAGTTAGTCGGTAACGTACGTAATACCGGTGCCATGATCGCAATGGAATTCGTTAATGACGGCGAAGCGAGCAAACCGAACCCTGAACTGACAAAAGCGCTGACTGCTAAAGCAGCAGAAAAGGGCCTAATTCTTTTATCTTGCGGTATTCGCGGTAACGTTATCCGTTTCTTGCCTGCTCTGACGATAGAAATGGAAATAATTGATGAAGGTATGACTGTCTTCAAAGAATGCCTTAAAGAACTCGTTTAATCGCAGTATCTTTATCTGCTTTAAGCAAGCAATTTACGTAAAACCGACGTAAATTAGACTTCCGTTTGCAAGGCCTCCCCTTGCAGCTTAGCCACTATTCATTGAATAGTGGCTTTTTTGTTTCGTTTATTAAGTGACTATTTTTAATAGAATTGTTTTAATCGCTTAAAGTTATTATTTCTATCGCCGATAAAGTATGTGCAGTTTTATAAATCCGAGAGGAGGATTATATGATTCATGATATTAGACTTGCAAAAGCGCTAACCATTGGTGTTTTAGCTGTCTCTTCGTCCATCGCAATGGCCGCAGAAACAGTCACGGGTAATGCCTCTGTCACCGTTCAGAATGCGTTCAACTTATCAGAAACAACTGCATTGTCTTTCGGGACAATCAGGGCAACAGGCGATACAGCAGGCACGGAAACAGCCGCCCTGCAAATTAGTTCCGATGGAACCAGCAACAACCCTACGTCCACGGATTCTACCGCGGCGGCGATCAGCGTCATTACAGCCGGAAATGCGGCCGTATTCACTATCGACAGTGCTGCACCAAGCTCCAACCTAACGATTACATTACCGTCATCCGCAATCACGCTAACAAGCACATTGAACGACGGTCTGTTCTCAATCGATACGTTTGAAGCTACCATTACCAGCGGCCCTCGTGACGGTACAGCGTACAGCGCTGGAAATTTACTAACAGACTCTACTGGTGCAGTAACATTCGCTGTAGGTGCAACTCTGACCACTGGAACAGGCGCAACCGACGGCGCTTATGATGATGGCAGCTATACCGGTACCTACTCAATCACGGTAGACTACTGATACGTTTGTTGAAGATGCGTAGTCAAAAGCGAGCCGGTCTATCTGCGGCCTTCATTGCTTTGAGCATAAGTACTCCTTTGAGTACTTATGCGGACGTAACGGAGTCGTCCAGTTTGGACTTCGGAACGGTTGTTGTCGCGTCAAACAGCAGCGCCCAAAGCTTGTCTGTCGGTTACAATGGTAATGTCTCGTATTCTAGTGGCATCTTCCCTATTACAGAGCCTACAAGAGCCGAATTTATTTTAACGGATTACCCTAATAACCAACGTGTTTTTTTATCAAGCAGCGTTACTACACCTAACAGTTCCAGCACAGGATATACCGTCGAGCAGTTTACTTTAACGGATCTCAGTGTACCTGCTGTCATAACGACAGATTCCTCAGGAGGCGCGTCCTTCTACGTTGGAGGCACGCTCACGACCTCGGGAAACTCGGGCTATTATGGAGATACGAATTATTCAATTACTTACCGGATTTCTATTAATTATTAGCCCGAATTTAACCATTAACGCCACATAGCCTTTATTTTTCTTATGCTTAAGCTCCTTATTTCAATACTGACCCTTTCATTCTGTAGCAGCCTACTTGCAGACCTTATGATTTCGCCAACACGGGTTGTTTTAGGAGACCGTGACCGTTCAGCAAAAGTGACTTTAATCAACTCAAGTAACCTATCCAGAAGCTACCGCATCGAGTGGACACAAAAAGTCGCATTACCGAATGGAAGTTACAGGGAATTAACTGAAAATGAGAAACAGCAATATTCGGGGTTAGAACGAATCGTCAGAATAAGTCCGAAACAAGTCACGATTCCAGCAGGCCAAAGCCAATCTATAAAATTACTACTACGTAAAAAAGGCAAGTTGAGCGAAGGCGAGTATCGCTCACATTTAAAATTTGTTGCATTGCCCGTTCAAAAAGCACCCGCTGCTCAGGGGCAAATGAGCTTAAACATAAACCTGCTTTTGAGCTACTCCATTCCCGTCATGTACCGTAATGGCACGGTATCCGTTCAACCTGCTATCCAAAACGTTTCCATCACAACGAAAAAAGAAACCGGACAAACTTTTGTAAAAGTGAGACTCGCACACAAAGACAAATACAGTGCGACGGGGCGTCTAGTCGCCTATTGGACACCTAAGAATGGTGCGCGTAGGAAAGTAGGTTTGCTTAATGGGTTTAACTTTTATCCAGAAACCCCAGTTACAAACGCCGAGCTATATTGGAAAGACTTTAAACTAGAAGCAGGCATTCTTGAAGTACGCTACGAAGGACAACAAGAGTTTGCGGGCAGATTGTTAGCCAGCCGAAGCATTGAAATCACAGATGCAATCGTGCGAAACGCAGCCCGACAATAACCTTTTTTGAAAATCAATTTAATGAGAATATGGACAATCTTATGCCTAACCTGTGTTGGGTTAGCTTCGACGCAGACTTACGCAAATAACGATGCCTTCGAGCGATTAAAAAACCGTTATCAGGCAATCGAATCGGGCGAGGAAACGCTACCCGATTTAAAGCAAAAAGTCGAAGAAACACAAGACACAGTGAGTATCCCCGTCGGAGAAGAGCTCATTTTTGAGCTTCAACTTGGCAAATATTTACTGGGTGACGTGATTGCGATCAAATCACCGGCAGGCGCGATGATGTCCTTGAGTGACGTATCAAACGTGTTGGATTTTCCAATAACAGTGAACGATGACGTACTCTTTAACACTGATGACGCTGAAACAGAAAACACACTGCAAGTTCTGGCGACAGGGTGGGTTAGAACACCTGACAATCACTTCGAGCTGACTCAAAGGGAAAACGAATTTACAGTCAAAATTGGCGAAACATTACGCACTATCCCGCAAGAAGAGGTACAGATTAACGACGATATTTACATAGAAAGCACTCAGCTCGCCCGTTTATTTTCCATTGAATTCAACATTAATTACCAAAAACTCAACGCGACCATATCCTCCAAAATTCCGATTCCATTAGAAGAAAGGCTAGCACGACAAGCGCGTTTAGAAGGGTTAAATAGCTATCAAAATAGATCCATCTTTCCATTACAGGCATTCGAGTACTCATCGGTCACACAGCCTCTACTAGACCTTAGACTTGGCGCATCTGCGGCGCATAACCAAGACTCAAAGTATTCGCTTTCTATGCAAGGCGCTAACGATCTCGCGTATTTCAGTACCAACTACTTTTTAGCCATCGACCAAAACAAAGAGATCACAACCTCACGATTTAATGCCAGTAGACAGGATAAAAGCGCATCCTTGTTAGGGCCACTGTCAGCAACAGAAATTCAAGTGGGCGATCTATCCACCACTGACATAAGCCCTTTAGAAAGCACGCAGTCTGGCGTCGGAATAAGAGTAAACAACAGTCCATTGTACCACTCTCAGAGTGACAACACGATAAACCTAGAAGGTGACATCCAACCCAATTGGGACATTGAGGTTTACCGCAATAAGCTACTGGTCGCCAGCCAACTCTCATCTTCCGATGGACACTATACATTTTCCAATGTGCCACTGGAGTTCGGTGATAACCAGATTGAGTTGATTTTCTACGGGCCACAAGGGCAAATAAAGCGTGAAGAAAAGTTCTACTATGTCAGCGCCGCAGGTCAAGGTGCAGGAAGTCTTAACTACGACATTACCATCGCTGAAGAAAACCAAAGACTGTTTGAGCACTATTCGTCACAAAACAGCGGAGAATCGGCACTGGCAATCAATGCATTAGTGAAGTTGTCCGTAACGGATTGGTGGAATATCCAAGCCGGCACTAAGCACTATCAAGAGACAACGGAACAAGCAAATCAAAACGCTTACAATTCAACGTTCGCGCTTTTCGGCAAAGCACTGCTTACCTTGGATTATCTCGAAGACGACAACGGTGCTTATAAACAAAAAACGCAGCTCTCCAGTAAAATAGCAAACCAAGCAGTTAACCTCATACACAGTACAGAGAAAACACTAACGGACGAATCAGTCGAGTCCAAGACAACCACGCAAGAAGCCTCTATCTCTGGCGCATTTTCAAACTTAAACCTGTCTTACTCTCAACGCATTTCCAGAATAAAATCGAATGCTTCAGAAGACTATGTACTGCAAAATCGCATTGGTACCCGATTGTTTAATGTGCCTATTACCAATCAGATCTCTTGGGGCTTTGGCGATAACGATTACGCGACGGGATCACTCCAAGCGCGCGATTTCTACGATATATACACGATAAAGGGGGGGATAGACTACAACATCGACCCCAGTATGAGGGTTAACACCGTCAACGCGGCGATAAGTCGGGCCTTTGGTGAAGATATTCAAGCTCAAATTGCGTATAAACGAAACATCAGCACCAAAAACAACGAATCAAGCCTCGACGTAAAATGGAAGCCCAACGAGTTTTCTATAAGCTCCAATTTATCCTACAGCGACCTAACAAAATGGTCAGCTCGCCTTATTGCCCAGTTTAGTTTCGGTGTGGCTGATAAAGCGGCCTTTACAACCAGTAAATCGCTCACCCGCGCAGGATCGGTTGCGGCGCGAGTGTTTCACGACCAGAACCATAATGGAATATACGACCTAAATGAGCCCTTATTAAAAGGCGTCACTGTGGAGAGTAAACAAAGTGTGCGCAAAGCCAAGACCAATGAACAAGGAATCGCGGTGCTCGCCGCATTGCCTGTTTTCCAGAAAACCGATATTGATGTAGATACAACAACTCTGCCGAACCCTTATATGATAAGAAGTGGCGCCGGTGTTTCCGTATCGCCAAGAAAAGGAACACTACAATCGGTTGATTTGCCGATCGTTATTGCCCGTGAAGTAGAGGGGTTTGTTAAAGAGTATAGAAAAGATGGTTCAGAAGGCATGCTTGCCTACGTTCCACTAGAGGTCGTTAACAAACAAGGCGTTGTTATAAAGACCGCAATCAGTGAGTTTGATGGCTATTATGCTATCGCGGAACTGCCTCCACAAGCCTTTACCGTGAGAGTCGCGCAAGCGTTTATCGACACCAACCAATACCTTCTAACAAAAGGTTCGTCAGTTGAAGTCTCTCAGGAAATGGGAACAGAATTTATTGAAGGTGTCGATCTAGTACTTCGAAAAGCCTATCAACGCAACGGATATAGCGCACACCTTGGTCAATTTAATAGTGTTCTGTCTCTTCGAAGCTATTGGACACTCTTGCGCAATGCCCATCCACAATTGGCAGACTATTCTTACTTCTACTTAAACAACAATGGCGTATTTGACTTATACGTCGGTTTTAGTAAAACCAAGCAAAATGCAGAAGCGGCGTGTTCCATACTTCGAAACCGTACTCGAAACGACAATAGCAGTGGCAATGAAAACAGCCCTTCATGTACGGTACGCGATATCGTGCGGCAATAATCTAGAATAAAGGAACAAACCGAGACTTAATCGTTGAAAGTTAAAAAGGAAGAAGAGGGAAGAGCGAGATATTAAGGTGAGGAGCGAGATATTAAGATGAAGAGGAAGCTCAATGGCTTCCCCGTCATTCACAATCATACTCATATAAAAGTTATCTCACTGTTAAGCGATGATTAAAGCGCCGTTCCACTAAACCGTGTTACCAGACAGTCTTGATTGTTCTTTTTTAATTGTGAACATAATGCTTTCCCAGCGGACCGCTTTACTATCGGTCCAACGATCAAGCGATAGAAATCACGGTCTCTAATAACAGAATGAGCAATCACTGGATTCAAACCTTTAATTAGACGGGCATTTTTCGTCTGTAGCTTAGGCCACGCTTTTTGCGCTTGAGAAAATGACAAATACGCAGCCAATTGCACACCAAATGGTTGTGATGGCACCGCGCTATCATTTGCCTTAGGCTCGTTAAAGAACTGTACTAAAATCGGTTTACTTCGCCCTAGCGCTTGCGCACTTTTCGTACTCGGCTCATCCGCCATGGCCTTCTCATCCTGTTCAACAACGTCGGTAACGACAGCATCACTCGAAGGCTCACTTTCCGCACTTTCAATGTCAATTAACGCTGTACTTGGCAGGATGGGAACATCGCTCGACGCCTGTTGAGCTTCTCTTGATGCAGTGGCTTGTTGTGTTAACGCCTCGGATGATTCTGGAACAGTATCTAAGGCTTCAACCAAAAGTTTAAGATCCGCTTCAAGCGCCAATATTCGCTCAAGCTGAGGCTTCATCGCATTCCATTCTTCTTGCTGCTCTAATAACTTCGCTTCCAGTTGCTCGTTCGTCATCACATCGGCTACATCAGCCGATTTTTGAGTGCTGCAAGCACAAATCGCACTCGTTAAGAAAACAATGGAGAATATTTTTAACTTCATATTATTTCTCTCCCTCAATACGCTTAATAATACGCTAATAAACAAAGGCTTGTCCTTTGAATACGCCAACAATTTCTTCAAAGTTACGCAATTTAACAGTCAATAAAGGTCGAACAAAATTAGATCAAGTATTGACCAATGCACATGGAAAGATATATTTTGTATCCAATATACATATTTTCCTCTAGACATTCATAGAGGAATCTTTGCCTGAAACCGCAAGCGAAGTCTCATAGCGTACTTAATGTAGCAGGAGTCACCAGATGAACACTCAAATCTTTAATGGCGTTATGCCCGCACTCATGACACCTTGCACTGCCGACAGAAAGCCCGACTACAGCGGGCTAGTTAAAAAAGGCAAAGAAATGATCGAGGCAGGCATGTCCGCCGTTGTCTATTGCGGTTCTATGGGCGACTGGCCTCTGCTAACGGACGAAGAACGCATGATCGGGGTAGAACGCTTGATAGATGCAGGCATCCCAGTTGTTGTCGGCACAGGGGCGATAAACAGTAAGTCAGCGGTGGCACTTGCAGAACATGCCCAGCGTGTCGGAGCCGCAGGGTTAATGGTCATACCCCGTGTTCTTTCTAGAGGCTCTGTCATCGCCGCACAACGTAATCACTTCAAAGCCATTCTGAGCGCGGCACCAGATATTCCTGCAATCATATACAACAGTCCAGTCTATGGTTTTGAAACGAAGGCGGACTTGTTCTTTGAGCTCAGAAAGGATCACTCAAATATTGTCGGCTTCAAAGAATTTGGGAGTAAAGAAGCCATGCGCTATGCGGCCGAAAATATCACTTCGAAGGACCAAGATCTGATTCTCATGATTGGCGTCGATACGGCGGTTTATCACGGCTATGTCAATTGTGATGCGGTCGGAGCGATCACAGGTATTGGAACCGCGCTGCCAAAAGAAGTGCTTGTGCTAGCCGCACTTTCTAAACTGGCAGCGAAAGGCAATGCAGAAGCGCGACGCCGTGCCCAAGAGCTAGAAGAAGCGTTCTCCGTACTGGCCAGCTTTGACGAAGGCCCTGAACTCGTATTATTTTTTAAATATTTGCTCGTTCTTAATGGTGAGGAAGAATATCGCCTACACTTCAACGAAACGGATGAATTATCACCAGCGCAACGCCACTACTGTGAAAATCAATATCAATTATTCAGAGCCTGGTACCAAAACTGGATAAGCCAGGGAGGAGTGATATCGCAATGCTTGTCATAGACAGTCATACGGAAGGCGAACCAACGCGAGTGGTCGCAAAAGGCGGGCCAGACCTCGGTACAGGGCCGCTATCAGAACGCGCAAGTAAACTTGCTATCGAGCATGAAGACTTTTATCGACCTCTGGTGACGGAACCATACGGACAAGAAGCGATGGTAGGAGCGCTTCTTGTCGAACCGACAAATGCAGAATGCGTTACTGGTGTCGTCTACTTTGACGCCGCCGCAGTCATCGGCATGTGCGGCCACGGTACAATAGGGCTGGCGGCAACGCTTGCACATATGGGAAAAATCGGCGTTGGCAGACACAAAATCGAGACACCTGTGGGGATTGTCGAAGTCGAACTCCGTGACAAAAACACCGTAACCGTGACCAATATAGACAGTTATCGATACCAAACCCAAGTTGAGCTAACTGTGCCAGGCGTTGGAAAAATCATCGGAGACGTTGCATGGGGGGGGAATTGGTTCTTTATCATCAATGACAGCCCAATTGACGTTAAGCCCGATAATATTAGGGCGCTCACCGAAGCAGGCATCGCCATTCGTGAGACGCTTTACGCCAATCATCTTGAAGGTGAGAATGGCGGAATCATAGATCATATCATTTTCTATGGTCCGGCTCTGACAACACACGGACACAGCCGTAATTTCGTCCTTTGCCCAGACAATGCTTACGATCGTTCGCCTTGTGGGACTGGCAGTTCTGCTCGCTTAGCCTGCCTCGCTGCCGACGACAAACTAGCGCCCAATACTGATATTATTCAAGAAAGCATTATTGGCAGCTCTTATACTCTTAGCTACCAATTAAGTGAACAACAGAACAAAGCATCCGTTTCCGTTGTTCCCAAACTATGCGGGCAAGCATTCGTTACTAAAGAAGCCATGATGGTAGATAACCCGGACGATCCACTACGTTTAGGCGTCAACGTCTAAACGTAAATGTTGATTTAGGTACAGATACAGAAATTCTCTAAACAATAACTTGAGATGCGTACATGAAAAAAGAGAAGCCAGATATCATCGTCATTGGCGCGGGAATCATCGGTATAAGCTGTGCGCTGGAGCTGCAATCAAAAGGCCTACAAGTACTCGTTTTAGATAGAAAAGGCGTTGCTAGTGAAACTTCAGCGGGGAATGCAGGGGCTTTTGCATTTTCCGACGTGATCCCACTGGCAACGCCCGGCATTATGAGAAAAACCCCCAAATGGCTACTCGACCCTCTTGGGCCTTTGTCTATTCCACCGGCTTACGCTCTTAAGATTACACCGTGGATGATGCGGTTTTGGCGCGCCAGCTGGAAAGATAAATACCAGCACGCATTAACCAGCCAAGCCAGCCTTATGTCGCATTCTCAATCAGCTTTAGAACGTCAAATTCTAAAGACAAATGGTGAAGTATTTATCCGACGAGAAGGGCAATTGCAGCTATACCAAGGGCAAAAAGAATATGAAAATAGCCTGAGCGGTTGGCAAACTCGAGAAGAGCACGGTGTTGCATTTGATCTATTGACCTCACCCGATGCACTGGCAGAGATACAGCCAGGCATTCATTCAAGTTTCACTCACGGCGCTTTTACTCCGCGCTGGAGTAACGTGTGTGACCCAAAAGAGTGGACACAACATTTAGCAAACCGTTTTCTAAAAATGGGTGGACGAATCGAACTCACCTCGGTCAGCAGGCTCTCATTAAAAGATCAGCATGTAGATATTCAATGTGTGGGAAAAACACTTTCTAGCGATAAAGTCATTATCGCTTCAGGCGCATGGTCGAACACACTCTGCAAGCAACTCGGTGACAATTTGCCTCTAGAAACAGAAAGAGGATACAACACAACGTTGCCTAATAGTGACTTCGAGTTGAAAACCCATTTATCGTTTAGCAATCATGGCTTTGTCGTGACAAAAGTCGGTGAAGAACTAAGAGTCGGTGGCGCAGTCGAACTGGGCGGACTGGAACTTCCACCGAACTTCGATCGGGCAAAAGCGCTTTTACAAAAAGCGGCTCACTTTCTTCCAGAAATCAATACTCAAGGGGGTAAGGAGTGGATGGGATTTCGGCCGTCTATGCCAGACAGCTTACCCGTGATCAGCACCGCGACCGACACAAACAAGGTTGTCTATGCCTTTGGCCATGGCCATTTAGGTTTAACCCAGTCTGCCGGCACCGCCGAAATCGTAGCAGATCTTATTATGAATAAAACGCCGGATATTCCCGTTGATCCATACTCGATAAAAAGGTTTAGATCCTAGCAGACGGCTTCAGGTCTTCATGATTTCCACTTGCCTAACGTATGGCCTTAATTAAATCAGTATAGAAGTAACTTTTTTCTATTTGCTCCAGTTAACTTGATAGCCGTTCAAATAACGAACGATGAAGAGCGAGAATTTGATTGGCCTCGTCATAATCTACTTTTAACGCACAAGCGAATTTTTCAGGGATAGACTGGGCCGCTTTCTTTAAGTCCTTACCTTCTTCAGTTAAATAAATTTCGACAATACGTTCATCAGATTGATTCCGAACACGATCCACTAATCCTCTCTGCTCAAGTCTCTTTAACAGTGGAGTTAGTGTTCCTGAGTCCAAATTCAGTTTATTGCCAATTTTTTTCACACTGATAGGGGAATCTTTCCAGATTACAAGCATGGTAATGTACTGAGGATAAGTTAACCCTAAGTCTTCTAACAAAGGACGATAAGTCCTCATTATTGCGTTGCTTGTTGTATATATAGCAAAGCATATTTGGTTCTCTACATCGAGCAAGGCGTCGTTCTCTTTCATCAGATAATCATCAATTCTAAATATTTCTATTAAATATACTTGATAAAACTGAAATTTGCGCAATAATAGTTTACACAATTAAATTGTGCACAATTTAATTAAACTAAACAACGAGGCTCCGCTCATGTTTGATTCATATTCAATCGCAGTATCAGCTCAAATGGCACTTATTTTAGTGATTGTTCTACAAGCGACTATCGCGACCGTCGCTCATCAAAAGCAACAGTTACCACCTGGTACTTTAGGTGCAAATTTAAAGCATGATTCTTTTGTTTTTCGAAGTCATAGAACTCATCAAAACTCATTAGAAAACGCGATACAGATATTCATACCTTCCTTTATCGCGATATTTATTGGTGTTGATGCCTTTTCTTTAAGTGCAGCCTTATGGGTTTACGTCATATCCCGAATATTACATATGGTGCTGTACTATCTAATCGCTACAGAAAAGAACCCTAGCCCGCGGACCTATTTTTATCTAATATCTTTAACTGCAAATTTCTATGTAATTTGGTTAGTCCTTGAGAAACTCATATTTGCATAGATACCAACTAGAATAATGAAATACATCGTTATCTCACAACCGAACATGAAATATATAAGGTTGTGAGATACGAATACGATCTCGTAGTAACCCAAGCCGCCGCTCCCATTACCAATATATCTAGCGAAGCTAAGAACAAGATGCATTCAGTCAAAACAGATCACATTATCGTACTCGGCGCAGGAATGGTTGGCATTACCTCCGCTCTTGCGCTTCAGGAATCAGGTTTTAACGTGACTGTCGTCGAGCTAGGCTCGCCTGGACGTGAGGCAAGCTATGGCAATGCGGGCATTATTCAGACGGAGGCAGCCGAACCCTATGCGCTACCTCAAGACTTTCCGACGCTTGCTTCGTATCTATTTGAACGTTCAAATGATGTTGTGTGGACAATGAGCGGCGTCTTATCGATGCGAAGAGCACTCACCTTATATAACCAGTTTTCGAAAGTGAATACTCACAAAGCGCTATCGCAAACCTATTCCCAACTGACCTCTCGTTCGACTCAAGACCATGCTCCACTCATAGAGGCAAGCGAGGCAACCCATCTTATCCGTAAAAGCGGACTGTTTCTGGTTTATCGCAACGAGCAAAAACTAGAGAAAGCGACAAAGCATGCGACCACAATAAAGGAACGATATGGTCGCAACTTCCGCATTCTTAACGGGCACCAATACAAAAACGAAGAACCCGCTCTAAAAAGCGCGCCAGCAGGTGCCATACACTGGCAAGACAGCTGGAGTTGCAGCGACCCCGGCGCATTGACTAACGCGTACGCGAGTCTATTTCTCAAACGAGGAGGGCAAATAGTCCAAGGCGACGCGAAGAAACTATCACAAACTCAGCAAGGCTGGCGCGTTCTAGAGACATCAGAAGGCAACCTTGAAGCACAGCATGCCGTTATCTGTCTTGGACACACCTCTCCAGAACAGTTAAAACCACTTGGGTATCGAATCCCAATGATTTACAAACGCGGATACCATGCTCACTTCGCATCAAAGTCATTACCCCGAGTGCCTTTTTTAGATGTTGAAAATGGCATCTTAGCCTCGGCCATGACAAAAGGAGTAAGGCTCACCTCAGGGGCAGCACTGGTTAGCCTAAACTCATTGTCTGACCCAAAGCAGATTCGCAGAGGACAAGTGGCCATTCGGGATTTACTTAATCTTGAGGAACAGGTGCAAGAACCACAATGGTTGGGGGTTAGGCCTTGTTTGCCAGACATGCTACCGCTCGTTGGACCCGCACCGAACCATAAAGGTCTTTGGTTCAACTTCGGTCATGGGCATCAGGGCTTTACCCTTGGACCGACAACCGCCAATATTCTTGCTGATCAGATGGAGGGAAAAGAAAACCCATTGTCTTCTATACTCTCACCAGCGGCGAGAACATGGTTGTAACCTATGAAAGTCATTCGATAGGTACAGCGTGTTTTTGCCTTTTATAACAGTCTATTTTTATAAGAATGAGTGCCGTGCTCAGTCACTCGACTTACGTGTACGCTCCACATACGCCAATACTTGTTCCTTCGTACTTTCTAGGTGGGAAGTCAGAGATTGCACTGCGTCTTCCACCTGACCGTTTTTTGCAAGCTCAAGCAGTGTTGTGTGGTCTGAACGTGCACTGTCGGTATGATTGAGTAGATCAATGTGCAAGGCAACATAGCGATTGGCTTGAAGGCTCACTCGTTCCAATAGACTGTTTGTCAAAGTACGATCTGCAGCCTCATATAAAGCACTGTGAAATTGACTATTTAACGGCCCCCAATCGGCGACTCGGCCAGCGGAGTAGGACTCGTCCATTTCTTCAAGTAGGTTCTGACAATGATGAAAGTCACTGTTTTTCATGTTTGGAATCGCACGCCGAAACAGATCCGCTTCCAATAGAATTCGTACATCGAAAATCTCAGCTATTTCTTCCAGCGTATGCTTTGTGACCGTGGCGCCTCGGTTATTTTGAAACACCACCAGCCCTTCTGCATCAAGGCGCTTTAGCGCCTCTCGTATTGGCATACGGGAAACATCGTATTCTTCCGCGAGCATTTCCTGTCGAATCAAGCACCCCTCAGCCAGCTCTCCGGATAAAATACGTTTGCGAAGATCTGACACAATCAAATCGGGTAAACTCTGACGAACGACCGCTCTCTTTTGAACCAACGACTATCCCCTTACACTACTCAAACGATGCTTTATTGCCTCCATCATAATACGTGAAAGAGTCGTTAGCCATAAGAGCCCACTAGGGAAGGTACGAATAAGTCTTATGAACTTCCGTCTTATCAGAGAAACAGCCGATCAAGGCGAGAGTGAGCAGACATGTTGAATAATCAACGCCTTAGAAATCAAATTTTCTTATCCTTTGAAAGCCTTTCACCATACGGAGCAATGCCCATATCTCGTTTTAAATAATCAGGAAGTGCATCTGCGGCCCGCTGTGCTTCACGTATACTTAGCTTTTCTTTATAGCGCTTTTGACTTTCTAAATAGGCATTATAGCGATCTAACACTTTCTGGTTTAACCATAAAAATAACGTCAACATAATAGACCTCCTCAATAATTAAGCTTTATTTTGGGAGGAAATAGGCGTAAAAACGAACGTTATAATCTAAACAATACTATTAGATAATCTTATGAGCACTCGTTTAGCACATTTAAAAGCAGCCCATTACTTCGTGGTCGCCAGCGAAACTCAAAGCTATACCGATGCGGCGCGTAAGCTGTCGGTTACGCAAGCGGCGGTCAGTCAGCAAATACGATTGCTGGAAGAATACCTTGGCGTGTCTTTGTTCTATCGATCAGGTCGAAAAATGCTGCTAACCAGCCAAGGAAAGACACTCACGGACCACTTAAGCTCAGGATTCGAACAAATTGAACAGGGGCTAAACAGTGTGAAGCTCGAACCCATGGCTGGCAGCCTGACGGTATATGGTCTGCAAAGTATCAGCTCACTATGGCTTATGCCAAGACTTTGGCGTTTCTCCGACATGCACAGCAATATTACGGTCAGGCTCTTTTCAGCAGAAGAGCTACCAGACCTACAGTCAGGCGATATAGACGTATCTATCTATAACGATCCAATACTAAGAGAGGATACAGAAAATCAAATATTACTTACCTCTCCTATTGTACCTATTTGTTCTCGTGAACTGTTTCAACGCATCGGTTTTAAAGACATCGAAGATTTTCTATGTTGTTGGCTCATTCAAACAACGTTACCCGAATACAGCTGGTCTCAGTGGGGCAAGGAATACGATTTAACCATTGCGGGGAAAGAACATTTATGGGCAGAGGTCAGCTCTTGGTATATGGGTATCAGTGCAGTCAAAGCAGGGCATGGCGTCTTTTTATGCCCCGAATTTATGGTTCAAGAAGAACTAGAGCGAGGCGAACTTGTGAAGCCATTCGACCTTCCACTCGCCGAACCTCTCACGTTTTACTTAGCACATTCAAAAAAGTCACCGAGGCTTGAGCGTATCAATGCCTTTGTGAAATGGATACAGCAAGAAAGCGAGGGAAACATACTAAACCCATACAGCCCAACGAAACTATAAAATTAGACCTTTGCAGAAAATCACACAATAGCCTCAACAGACAGATATTACGCCACTTTAATAGGGCGCAGCATCAAGCTCTTCTTGATTAAACACTTGCCTAATGGTTTGCAAAAACAACTCTCTAGGCTTACTTGGCTGCGCGGTCTTCTTTGTAGCAACCGCCATGCCCAAATCATAAAAACGTTCATTGACGGCTATGGCTTGAATATCGCCCGCTTCGACATAAGGCGCAGAATACTTTTCTGGTAAAAAACCAATGTATTGCCCAGATAAAATTAACGCCAGTCGGCTATCGTAAAAGTAGCTAATTGCAGACAAGTTCATCTTAGTTAAATGTTCACTGACACCTTGATGGGGCTTCAAGCCTCCGTGCGTCGCCTGAAACAAATCAAGGCTTTCTAACTGTTCGCTTTCAGACATACGAGTCAAAGGGTGATCTTTAGCCGCGTATAGATAGCAGGTATCGCTATAAAGATGGATGTAATCCAGACCGTCCAATTTACGGTGATAGGGGATAAAACCGACATCAACCTCATCATTTAGAATCATGCGCTCAATGTTATTCATCGAAGCAACATTTGTGGTGATAGAAACCTCTGGCGCTTCAACAGAAAAATGATGAACCAACTCAGGGAAGCGGCTGCGAGGGTCTAAACTTACTTTATCAGACAAGGCGATACGCAATGAGCCAGTTAAACTGGAATTCAGGTTATTAACGGTTGAGCGAAACGCATCCAGCGTCCCCAATAGCTTCTCAGTCATTGCATAAATAATCTCACCTTCTTCGGTGAGAGAGAAACCGCCTCGCCCCCGCTTACAAAGTACAAGGTTTAATCGAGATTCGAGGTTAGATATGTGCAAACTGATGGTCGATCGACCGATATTGAGCGACGTTTCGGCGGCCGAAAAACCTCCGCAATCCACAACGGTCTTAAACACTTTCAGTTGTTTTATCTCGTAATCGCCTACTTGGCCAAGTGAATAACTTTTAGCGCTCATCAGCTTACCTTAATAAACTAGCCTTAATAAACTTACCAAATAACAGGTGCCTTACCTCTTAAGCTATTAGAATACCTCTAATAAAATATGATACCTATCAAAAATTAAATATTAGTTCGATTCCAGCACAACTTTAAGTTGAATAGATTGGCTTTCATCAAACTGAAACCTTCTTTACCTTGTATAACGTCGATTTGCACGATGCTCTGTGTAACTTCCCATCGACAACACTTCTTTAGACCAACGTGCATTGTTCTTCTGAAGTCTTTCAGCAGTCTTTTGTTTTAGCCCGTAGGCTTACGTCTGCGGGCTTTTTTTATGGGTTAAAGAAAAAGATTAAAAAGAGGGCGGCATGATAGTTTTGCACCATAATCGAACAGGTTAATTTGGCTTTTATTGATCCACCGTTATCTCGATATGTGCTATTACGGTGATTATGATAAAAAAATGCATATAAAACGAACACCTATGATTTGTCCTATTTCCACTTAAACATCTAATGAAATCAATCATAAAGCACTGTTTAGGTGCGTTAATCCTCTCTCAGAGATCAGTTATGGTGCTCTATCATTCTGATTTATTGACTCTTTTTATTGGAAATTGATTGTTTGATGCTGATAAAACTTTAAGTAGATTTCATACGCTTTAACAGAATCCGCCTTTTTGAAAGGATCGAATTAAGGAAACCACTTCGAGGATGAAGTAATCCTTTAAATACAAAATTATCACGAGGTAACACATGCTCAATACAGTAAAAAAACTAAAGAAGCACTTGGTTACGAGCTCTCTTGCCGTAGCATTAGGTTTTAGTGCAGTTGCTTCAACTGCAGCTCAAGCAGCAGATCACAATTGGCGTTTCGCAAACCTATACGGACGCGGTACAGCGTTCGGTGCAGTATACGAAAA
The DNA here is from genome assembly GCF_000192865.1 of Marinomonas mediterranea MMB-1. NCBI lineage: Bacteria > Pseudomonadati > Pseudomonadota > Gammaproteobacteria > Oceanospirillales > Oceanospirillaceae > Marinomonas > Marinomonas mediterranea. The sequence continues at coordinate 31,041 of NC_015276.1, read as the reverse complement.
CCTGGCGAAGAACATCGAGACAATGTCTGATGGTCGCATCAAAGTACAAGTTCTTTACTCTGGCGAAGGCGTCGGTACATCAGGCATCCTAGGCGCAACCAAAACGGGCCTAGTGACCATGGGTGCTCCATTCCAATCTATGCACGCAGGTGAACTTCCTGCAGGTGTTGTCGAAATCGGTCTTCCAGGCGGAACTGACGATGTCGCAGAGCTTTCTACACTGTTCCACGAAAAAGGATGGGGCAAGGTTCTAACCGAAGCCTACGGCTCACAAGGTTTAGTGTGGCTTGACCCTTATATTCAGCCACCGGTTTACATCATCACCAAGAAGCCAATTACGTCTATCGAAGACTTCAAAGGTTTGAAAATCCGTGCGCCAGGCGCTTACGGTAAGTTCCTACGTAACCTAGGTGCATCACCGGTTTCTCTAGCTTGGTCTGAAATCTACACCTCTCTTTCAACAGGTGTTATCGACGGTTCTATCGGTTCTAACATGATTGACCACCGCGATGGTAACCATGTTGAAGTGGCTAAATACATGTACAAACTGCCTCTAGCAGGCGCACAAGTGTTGCCGATCATCGTTAACCGCAACGCTTGGAACAAGTTGACACCAGACTTGAAAGCCATTGTTAAAGCAGCGACAACCATACATGCTCAAGAACAAATGACGAAGTCTAAGCTTTGGGAATCACAAGCCGTTGCTGAAATGGAAGCAAAAGGCCTTCAGTGGAGCCCAGAGCCAAGTGCCTCTGACCGTGAAGCATGGGCAGCAGCAGGTGCAGGTCTATGGGATGAGTACGCAGCCGAAGACAAGTACAGCAAGCAGCTAATCGACATCCTGCGCAAAGAGCAATAAGTCGATATTGTGTTCCCTCTCGGTGTCTAGCCGAGAGGTTCTAAGCACGACTCAGGGTGAGTTTACAAGGTTAACGCCTTCCCTAAACTCGCCTTTTTTCATTCATCCCCTGAGGTAATTTCCATGATAACAGCAGCGATACGCAGCTATTGTCTTGTAGTCCACAAAGTAGTGGAATTTACAGGAAAATCAGTATCTTATGTAATGCCTATGCTGGCATTTGTCGTGGCCTTCGAAGTATTCTCGCGCTATTTCCTGAATAAGCCGACCATTTGGGCATACGACCTTTCACTCTTTATGTTTGGCTATATCGCCGCTTTGGGTGGTGCGTACGCGCAACAGCGACGCGCTCATATTAATGTCGATATCCTTTACAACCAAGTTTCTCCTCGTGTCCGCAGTATCTTTAATCTGCTTTCGTTTGCTTTGGCGATCTTCTTCATGGCCATTGTTCTAAAAATGAGCATTGGTAAATTCGAGGAAGCGATTGAATACAACTACCGTCGCCAAAGCGAATGGGCACCTCACATGCACCACTACTGGGTCATGATGGCCGTTGCAAGTGTGATGCTGATATTACAATTCTCAAGCGATTGGATGCGCGACGCATACCACGTATGTACTGGCACTACACTCTTGCCAGAATTCGACATAATCGACGAGGAAGACTAAATCATGATGAGTATTGAAGTATTAACAGGCGTATTACTTGTCTGTATTTTAGTGACCTTCGCACTGGGTGCTCAAGTGGGCTTTGCACTTGGTGGTATCGCTATGGCGATCGGCTACATAACGTGGGGCGATGCGTTGTTTAACGTGATCCCAACAACACTTGAAGGCACGCATTTTAGCTTTATCCTGCTCGCGATTCCTCTGTATATTTACATGGGACAATTGCTCACACGCTCAGGCATTGGCGACGCAATGTTTAATGCCAGTCAGCTAATCATTGGTAAAGTACGCGGCTCTCTGGCAATTAGTGTCGTTATTGTTTGTTCAATGATTGGGGCCATGGTGGGCATCATCGGGGCAGGCATCATGACTTCGGGAAGTATCGCACTTCGCCCGATGCTCGAACGCGGTTACGATAAACGCCTAGCACTGGGAGTCATCATGGCCGGTGGTGGCCTAGGGATTCTTATTCCGCCGAGCATTCCTATGATCATGTTCGCATCATCGACCCAAAACTCAGTTGGTCGCATGTTCATTGCCGCCTTGGTGCCTGCGCTAATCACCATTGTGTTGTTGATCACCTACATCGTTATCTCATGTAAGCTGAACCCAAAGAAAGCCCCACTCGATGTGGTACCAGAAACGCCACCGACCACCAAAGAGAAGCTCCTTGTAGGTCGTGACGGTCTTTTGTCTTTGGTGCTCATTGTGGCCGTACTCGGCAGTATCATAATGGGAATCGCAACGCCCACCGAGTCGGGCGCGATTGGTGTTGTTGGCGCCATTTTATTAGCGATTCTGTTCAAACGCTTTAAACCGCGAATGGTGCAGAAAGCCGGATTTCAGGCAGCACTTTTGGTCAGTGTCGCTATGTGGATCATCTTTGGTGCAACGGTATTCAGTAACTTCCATCTGCTGATGGGCGTACAGAATATGGTGGCCAGCTTTACACAGGATCTCGGCCTGCCGCCCATTATGGTGATCATCATGTTCCAGATCATCATGTTGTTACTGGGCTTTATTATCGATGAGTTCATCATCGTCCTGATGTGTGCACCGATCTTTACGCCGATTGCCGTATCACTTGGATTCGACCCGATCTGGTTTGGTATCTTGATGATTCTTAACATCGAGATTGCAGTACAAACACCGCCCTATGGGTTTGCCTTGTTCTATCTCAAAGGCATTGCTCCACCAGGAGTGACCATGCTCGATATCTACCGCTCAGTAACACCGTTCGTATTAATCAAGCTACTCGTGTTGATTATCTGTATGTGTTTCCCAGACCTAGTAATGTGGTTACCGAACAAAGTGATGGGATGACGACTTTCAGTCTAATCTCCTCAGTAATTTGAAAACCAAAGCGGCGTTGCCTCCCTAAGTAGCGCCGCTTTTTTATATATCTCGAAGACGCTACAAAGAATGGCGACTCTCAAGGCAACATGTTGCTTGCGACCTATGTAGCAAATCAAAAAGTTTCCATTTGCTCATCAAGGTGTATAAAAAATGGATTAAAAATTACCCTAACGTTTGAATACGTTTATTCAAAAAATGTTCCCTAGATACAGATATTATTTTATTGCTCTGTATCCTTTTCTAAAAAGAGCACGAGATTATTGCTGTAATACGAAAGTTTTTCGAAGAAAAAGCAACGTGAGCCTCTCAAGATATTATCTAATTCAAAGGTTACTATTTATTAGATTATTATCTATACTTGTACGACATTTCCGTACAACTGAGAGGTGGATATGAATACGGTGAGCGTAAATCAATTCAGAGATAAACTGAAAGCCTTTATCGAGCAGGTAACGGAAAACCACACCCCGCTCAAAGTAACCCGTAGAGCAGGCGAAGATTTTGTTGTCATTAGCGCCGACGACTGGGAAAGAGAGCAGGAAACACTCTATGTTCTCCAGAACGCTAGCTTGATGAAACAAATTGCAGAGTCATTACAAACTCATTCGAGCAATCAGGGATATAAGCCAACCAGCGAGGAAATGAATGAGATCACTGGTATTTGAAGGGAAAACTTGGGAAGTCTACGAAGAACTTCGAAAACGAGATGCAAAACTACATAAGTCACTCTGTAACCTCTTAAAAAATCTAGTACGAAACGACCCAAGCCAAGGAATAGGCAAACCAGAGCAACTTCGCCACAACCTCACAGGACTTTGGTCCAGGCGAATCTCGCAAAAAGACCGCTTAATTTACTCATTCGATGACGGGTATATCTATGTCTTCGCAATAGGCGGGCACTACGAGGGCTACTAACAAAAATCATAAGATGCACTAACCAGGACAGTATGAAATTTACGTTTAGAGAGCTTTACTTCGCAATCCTCGGCCTATTAACTGGAATAGCATTATGTGCATTAATCATTGATCAATATGCCGTTTACAGTTTATTAAAAAAGGAATTTTTTAGTGCTCTCGCGGCGTTCGGTTCAATTTTTGCTGCATCATCTGGCATCTGGGTCGCAATTACTGGTTGGAAAAAGCAGGAGAAGGAAAAGCTCGAAGAGCACCTTAGATCAGAGTATAAAAAAGCTTTAAAGTCTGCCAATGTTCTTCATGCTCTCGCAAGGAGAGTTCTTCTTCTTTCGGACTCTAAATCCACGTGCTTTCAAACCCCAAATTGGCGTTCAAAAACTATCGAAGATAGTTTGCTCAATGTGGTCGAACACATTGAGTGGCGAATATATGACCTCAACTATCAATAGTATAGATAATCTCTTTAGGAAAGAAACGCCATTTGATGATGTTAGAAATTGCTAGAGCCAATAACAATATCGAAGCTTGCGCAGTTGAAACCTCCATCACAGGAAATACAGAAGACAATAGGAGAATTACATAACAGTAAGGACAGCAGAATCTCTGAAGCTAACAGAGCTTGGAATCAATGGAAGGAGAAAGAGAAGGAGGTTTCCACGAATAACACTTAAAATCCAGCTAATAGTTTTTCTATATACAGCGCGCCGACTAACAATTAAGTCGAGTCGACTCCAATCCAAAAACAAGTATGATTTAGATAAAACAAATTAGAAGGGCAATACAAAAAAAAGGATTTTGTCGACAGAACAAGGATGCCGTGCACGCAGTACCGCAGTTTACTTTAGTAAATGAGGGTTCGAGTACACGGCATACAAAGCTATTTCGGAAAAGGTCGTTTTCTATGACATTCTCTTTAATATTATCGCGGCGTTTACTCCCCCAAAACCAAACCCATTGCACAAGACATAATTCAATGCCTTTTCCTTCGCCACCAACGGCACTAGATCCAAATCCGCCATGCTGGCTTCGGGTTCCTCTAGATTTAACGTCGGTGGGATAGTTTGAGTCCTTAGTGCTTGTGCACTGAAAATGGCTTCAACACCACCCGCTGCGCCGAGTAAATGTCCGATTGACGATTTCGTTGAAGAGATAGAGACCTCGTGGACATGCTCGCCAAACAAGGCTCTCAAAGCATTGATTTCACCTTTATCACCAACGGGGGTAGACGTGGCATGAGCATTCACATAACCAATATCCGCTACGTCGATCCCAGCCATTTTTACGGCCGCCTTCATGGCGCGCGCAGCACCTTCTCCGCTTTCTGGACCAGCGGTTAAATGATATGCATCGGCACTGGTGCCATAACCTGCAATTTCAGCCAAAGGCGTCGCGCCGCGCGCTAAAGCATGACTTAAGGATTCAATCACGAGCAAGCCCGCACCTTCGCCCATAACAAAGCCGTCTCGGTCTTTATCAAACGGTCTAGAAGCTTGTTCAGGCGTCTCGTTTCGAGTCGATAGTGCTTTTAGTGCACCAAATCCCGCTAAGGAGAGCGGATCAATACAAGCTTCAGCGCCACCAGCAAGCGCAATATTTGCTTCACCGCTTCGAATCAAACGCATCGCGTCACCGATTGCTTGTATACCAGCGGCGCACGCGGTAACGGGTGTACCTAATGGGCCTTTAAACCCATATTTTAGCGACACGTTGCCCGCTGCGAGGTTGGCAAGAAACGCCGGTACCGTAAAGGTAGAAACGCGCTTTGGTCCCGAATTCAGCAAGGTAGAATGTGCTTTGGTGATGGTCGGGAAACCACCAATACCCGTGGCAATAATCGTCGCAGTCGATTCTTTCTCTTCATCGCTTTCAGGGCGCCAGTTGGCTTGATCTAGCGCTTCTTTAGCGGCAGCCAAGGCATAAAGAGTAAACAGATCAACCCGTTTTCGCTCTTTAGGTGACAGATAGTGTGACTCATCCATGCCGTTGTCGAGCACATCAATACTGGGTACTTGTCCGGCGATCTTAGTGGGTAGGTTTTCGCACAGTTCATCCGGCAATGGTCGAATACCCGATTCGCCATTTATTAAACGAGACCAAACCGAGCCAACACCTAACCCCAGCGGGCTCACTAACCCCATCCCTGTAATAACAATACGTTCGTGATCGGGCCGAGCTTCCGAATGCTCATTGTCGAATGAGTTAAGATTGTCTGATTGTTGCTTGCCAGTCATTGGAACTCTCCTCTATAGTTCTGATGTCCTTATCCTAGATATGGGCAATATATGATCAAGATAATATTTAGGTACGTATCATGTCTTATTCATCCGAACACAAAGAGCAATCTCGTCTGCGCATATTACAAGCTGCGGCTAAGCTGTTTTGCCGTTACGGTTTTGACGCTGTCACCCTAGGTCAAATAATGAAGCAGGCAAAAATGACCCACGGCGCGTTTTACGCCCATTTTTCGGGGAAAAGTGCGCTTTATGAAGAAGCGCTTAAATTCGCCGCGTCGAACTCTTATTGGGCTCGTGCGAAAGCCAAGAAAAATGCATTAGACATTAATCTTAAAGCGCTGGTCGCAAGGTATTTAGGCAAAGCCCACGTCAGCTTAGAAGAGAGTTTAAGTCCCATGACGTTTTTAGTGACAGACGCCTCTCATAAAGAAGAAAAGGTACGCAAGGCATACGAAACCTGCTATTTCGATTTGGTGGATAACCTGACCGCGATAATGGAGCGTAAAGGCGTAAGAAACGCAAAAGTGCTCGCTGAGGACACCATTGTCAGTCTAGTCGGAACCGTTACAGTCGCACGCTCTATTGTGAGCATAGAAAAACAAAAAGCGTTTTTAGAAAGAGCGCAGCAACGTGTATTCCAAAAACTCGAACATGCACCCACTCATGGAGAGGGTTAATAAAGTGAGTTAGAGAGAGTATGAGGTAGAGAGTTAGCAGCCTGTTACCGTATCTTACTGCTGTTTGGGTACAGTTCAAAAAGAGACTCTTTTAACACCTTGTTCAAAGCCAAGGCTGCTTCTGATGGTGTCACCTGAGAGGACAGCGCACACAGCGTCAAATCAGGCAAACTGGGCAGTTCATGATCGATAGAGATAAGGTCATCGGGCATGCCCACTTCGGTACGTACCGTCATTCCCAACCCAGCGCTAACAGCGGACCAAATCCCCGCAAGACTGTGACTCGACATAACCTGTCGCCAATGAATTTGATTTTGATCCAATTGGCAGATGGCCGCTTCGCGAAACAAACAGGTGCGTTCAAACATGATGAGGGGAAGGGCGCTTGTCTGAGGAGGCGGCAACGGAAATTGAGTCTGCTTGGATACAATCCAACGCATTGGAAATTGAGCAATGACTTCATGCCACTTTGATGCCACGCTTCCATCCGTCCATACCCAAGCAAGATCTAACTTACCCGTGCGAACCCCGTCCAATAAATCTTTGTTTCGCGCCACCTGTATTTCAATTTCGATATTTGGGAATGCCCGACTGAAGGTTGCCAGCGCGCCGCTCAGTAACCTCTCTCCAAAGTCCTCTTGCAGTCCAATTGAGACTTTGCCTGTCATTTCATACTCAGCAAAACTTACAAATGCTTCATCGTTTATCATCAACATTTTTTGAGCGTAAGTAAGTAATCGCTCACCGAATGGCGTCAGTATAAGTCCTCTTCCCGACTTAACCAAGAGCGGGTGCCCCGTTTGCGCCTCAAGCTTTTTAAGCTGCGCACTGACCGCTGAAGTAGAACGATTTAACTGTATCGCCGCTTTAGCAAAACTGTCGAGTTGAACGCCTGTTACCAGTGTTCGCAACGCTTCTAAATCAAGTGTCGGCCTTCTCACAATTCAATAACCATCCTGTTTTTTAGGATTAATGATTCCAAATATTTCGATTTTTTAAACCATAAAACCATCTTAGTCTATTTGTATCGACTTATTCCAGTAAGCCATCGTTCTTGTAACGACTTCTGGAATCAACACGGAGACAAAGCAATGACAACTAGAGACACACATTCACCCGCTCAAACAGCCTTTGGCGATATCGCGTCAGAGTTTGCCAACCTAACGGATGACATCTTGTTTAACCAAGTGTGGAAAGGGCAAACACTTTCCAGCAGGCAAAGAAGCTTAATCACAGTGTCGGCTTTGGTCGCCATGAACCGAGGGGAGCAATTGCCATTTCACCTTCATAGAGCAATCGAGAACGGTGTGTCTATAGAAGAGCTCAGCGCGGTCATCACACATTTAGCATTCTATTCAGGCTGGCCATGTGCCGCATCGGCATTTGAGAGGCTAAAGGATGTGAAGATAGCGCAGGAACAAAAATGACATGCCACGCTAAAAAGAAGGTTAAAAGCACAAGCGATAAGAACAAGCAGAGACCTTTGTACAAAATCACGAGCGAAGCCGCGAAAAGGTCTCAGATACAGTTTGAAAGCAATATTAGGAGCAATACCGTATGCCACTTGTACGTATTTATGTAGACCAAACGAGATCTGATGCTGAAACTGCATCCCTTTCGAATACATTACAGGAGTGCTTAGTGTCGGACTTCAATGTCCCGAGAGACGATCAATTTCACATCATTCATAAACTGGATCGCACGCAAAGAACGATCAATACATCTTACGCAATGCCAAAAGGAAAGCAACGCAGTAATGATTGGATCTTAATTGAGATTACAGGAGGAAAACCTCGATTAAAGGAAATGAAAGCGCGCTTTTACAAAGTTGCTGCCACGAAAATTAGCGTCGCACTCAATATAGACCCAGCCGATATCATGTTTGTGTTATCACACAACCACATCGAAGACTGGTCATTTAGTCACGGCGACATCGCCACACTCCCAAAGGAAGCTTAATATGATTGCCGCACAATACTCGTTTACGTTACCCGCCACGTTTCCAATATCTGATATTGAAACACGAGTTCGTAACCTTGGACATAAGCTGGACAGCTTTCCGGGCTTAGGCTTTAAAGCCTATCTGCTTTCTACACAACAAGCGGGCAGTAAAATAAATCGATATGCGCCGTTCTACCTTTGGAAAAGCGAGACTGGCTTGGTGAACTTTCTAAAATCAGATGGCTTTCGAGGTTTAGAAGACAGTTTTGGACGACCGCAAGTCATTCAAACGTTACCACTTACGGTCTATACATCAGACCAAATCAAGCAGGCAACTTTCGCTGTACGAGACAGTATTCCTGTATACCCCGATAACACGTTAAGCGATCTTTTCGAGCAGGAAGACACACAGGGAAGTTTGCAAAAACAAGATACAAACTGCGTTGCTTATGTCGCAAGCCTAGGGAAGGTTCGAATGAGTCTTATGAGCTTCAGTCTTATCAGAGAAACAGCCTATCAAGGCGAGAGTGAGCAGGAATGTTAATACCTTTCAATCACTCTTAACGAAGATAGGCTGTTTCTCTGAAAGACCCAAAGGGCGTGGGCTAAGCTTTCTTTAATTCTTTGTTAACTTTCTTGCCAATATGCTCAATATTGGACAGCGAAACTTGCCTCGAATAAAGAAGAGTTATCCACACACTGAAGCCAGTGGACTTGTTCATACCTTCCCTAGACACTCAGGGTTGGGAATTACAGAGATGGCGCTTTTATCTTGAGCAGCCGGATGAAATAAAGGAATGCGAGAATACGGTTATCTATCAAGTTGGTTACGTCGCGATTGGCCCCGAGACCAGCGAGTCCACCTATTAATACGTTAATAAGCGAGTAACCCGATTAATGACCAATAAATAAAGGGCGGCAGATAGGGTAGGTTTAATAAGCCTCTCCTATCTTACCTAAATAAGCCTTGCCTAAACCTCAGATTATCCGTTTTCTTGCTGCTTATACCAATTCACCACTCGAGCAGCGATCTGTGGATTCGCTATGATGAAATGGCCATTTAATAACGTGTCGCGCTGATTATAACGGAACGGATCGCCCTTTGGTGTAATCAATACACCGCCCGCACCTTCAACAACAGCTTGTTGAGCGGCAGTATCCCATTCACATGTAGGGCCGCGACGAAGGTGCAAATCAGCAATACCTTCAGCAATACGACATCCTTTAATAGAGCTTCCTTTTGGCAGCTCTCTGACATGCTCGTATTCTTCAATCAACAGTTGTTTAAAGTCTTCCGGTAACGCGGGGCCGTGACTTCGGCTCGTCATAGCGACAAAAGGGCTGTTTGGTTCTCTGACTTTTATCACTTCCACATCGTCGCCGCGCCACTTCATCGCGCCCGTTGGAAGGTCGTTCCAGAGATCGTGTTTTCTTAGTGATTCCGTCGCACCAAAATACCCTTCAGACGTTGTTGGCAAATAGACAATGCCCAACACGGATTCACCATCAATCACCAACGCGATATTGATACTGAACTCTCCATTGCGCTTAATAAACTCTTTCGTTCCATCTAACGGATCTACAACCCAAAGTCGACGCCATTTGGATCTTTCTTCAAACGGTTTAACATCTTCTTCTGATAGAATTGGAATATCCGGTGTTAATTTTTTTAAGCCTTCAGAAATCACTTTATGTGCAGCTAAATCTGCTTCCGTTACAGGACTGTCATCAGACTTTTGTTGAATACCCAAATCCTCTTGCTGATAAATTTCCATGATAGCATCAGCAGCATTGTGTATTATTTCTTGTAGAGCTTTAAAAATTGGGTGGCGACCAACATCCTGCATAACAGCCTCAGTACAAACAATTTAGGGTTAACGCGATAACATATGAGTAAAGCAGAAAAGCAAGCCTCACCACAAGCGGTAAGATTAGATAAATGGCTTTGGGCCGCACGTTTTTATAAAACCCGCACACTTTGTAAGGAAGCAATCGACGGAGGAAAGGTAATTTATAACGGATCTAAGGGCAAAGCCGCCAAGAACGTCGAAGTCGGATCAGAGATCCGCTTACGCCTTGGTTGGGATGAAAGAACCATCAAGGTACTCGCTTTGAGCGAACAACGCCGAGGCGCGCCAGAAGCGCGCTTATTGTATGAAGAGACCGCAGAGTCCATTGAAAAGCGCGAACGTCGTGCGCTGGAAAATAAATCCTATGGTGGACGGATTATGGCCGACCACAGACCCAACAAAAAAGAACGCCGAGATATACGACAACTCAAAAAAGATGTCTTTAACTCATTTGACTAAACTCAGCATAAGAACCGAGTTAACCGCTTAACTCGGTTCTTAGCATTTTAAATACATACCTTGTTGATTTGAAATTAAACTGTTTAACTCCAACTCCATGAGAGTCTGCATCAGATTGGGTGCAGGCCAATTTGTCAGACGAATCAATTCGTCAAAGTCCAACCCAACCCTTTCTCGGTCTAAATGCGAGAACACTGTTTTGGCGTCCTCAGATAAATAGTCCGGTAAGCGATTCTGAACGGGCACATCGAATGTTTCCTTTACGCTTTCCCCTCCTGAATTCGTCAAGAGAGGCGACGTTGAGAAAGCGAGCTCAGTTGAGGACACGGGCTCAAGAGACGACGTATACCCACTGTCTCTAAATGATCTAGATGAAATCGCGTAAGACATAAACGGCGACTCTAAGTCTTCTAACAGGTCATTCGCGGAACGTACAAGGGTCGCTCCTTGGCGAATCAATGCATTAGGGCCTGATGCGAGTGTATCGCCAATATGGCCAGGCACAGCGTAGACAGTTCGATTCTGCTCGAGCGCATACTTAGCGCTGATTAATGAGCCACTGCGCTCAGACGCTTCGACAACGAGTACACCAGAACTGATACCGCTGATAATTCGGTTTCTAGGAGGGAACAAGTGCGCTCTTACTTCTGTTGTTAGCGGGTATTCACTTACTAGTACACCACCTTGTTCAACAATCTTCGTAAACAATCCGATATTTTGTTTCGGGTAGAGATTAAGCAATCCCGTGCCCATCACAACCACGGTCTTTCCTTGAACATCCAATGCGCCTTGATGAGCATAAGTATCGACGCCCATGGCACCACCACTGACAATACAGATGTCTTTCGAGGCGAGCGTAGCGCTCCAATCTTGCGTGGTTTTACAACTAAAACTTGAAGCACGTCGAGCGCCAACAACACCTAAACAAGTTTGATGCTGCAACACAGCTGGATGACCTTGCACGTAAAGAAACGTGGGGACCACCGGTATTTCTCGAAGTAAACGAGGGAAGCGGTCATCATCGCGAAATACGATGTGATGCTGCTCGTGAGCTTGCAGCCAATGCTTGGTTACTTCTCGCTTTTTCTCTGCGTCTTCAGGCAGAACATTCGAGTGTAAAAAGGCCATAGCGTGAATGGCGGTCGGCTTAGGCCATTTGAGTTTCTGCAAGGTTTCAATATCTAAACGGTCTTTTAACGTCGTTGCGGCTTGTAAAGGCGTTGCCACTTTTAAAGGCGTTGCAACTTGGTCAGTTTCTAATGTCTTTAGATACGTATAAAGGCGCGCTAATCTCGTAGGGCCAACGCCGTCGATAAAGCTGAGGCAAAACCATTGCTCTAGCGAAAGGTCTAGGTAGGTTTGATCCATATACGGTCCTTGTATTGATCATATTGATTGTCGTCGTTATTACGTCACACTTACTTGCATCACGAGCGCTATTACCGAGCGGCGTAACATGAATGCTCCCTCAAAACACATTTCTGAGCACAGGCTTTCACTTAATCATGAGGTGATTAAGACTTTCTATTGGCGCTATTCAATCATATTGCACAAAATTCGGCCATAGGCACTCGGCGTTGTCGCCTTGTTTGAGTTACAATAAAGAGAATCGAATAAGGCTTTTTGGGGCGACCCAAAACAAAGTCAGTACAGAACTATTTGGAATACCGCTATGGCAGTTTTACCCGTATTAGAATACCCAGATCCAAAATTGCGCACCGTCGCGAAAGAGGTCGAGCAAGTCACTCCTGAGATTCAAGCATACATCGACGATATGCTGGATACTATGTATGACGAAAGCGGCATCGGTCTTGCCGCGACACAAGTTGATATACACCTACGTATTGTCGTTATGGATCACTCAGAAGAACGCAATGAACCAATGGTGTTTATTAACCCAGAGTTTGTTGTATTAGACGACGAGCCAAATGAGTTTCAAGAAGGCTGCTTATCCGTACCAGGGTATTATGAGCACATTTACCGAGCTGCAAAGGTAAAAGTCAAAGCCCTTGATCGCGACGGTAAGCCATTCGAAATGGAAGTCGATGAACTCATGGCAGTTTGCGTTCAACATGAGATCGATCATTTGGACGGCAAGTTATTTGTCGACTACATTTCTCCGCTAAAGCGCAATCGAATCAAGTCCAAACTTCAGAAGCTCCAAAAGAAGCGTGCATAGACATTGCCTAAGAAATGAAGCAGATGAATCCCTAAAGATCAGGCTCCGGCCTGATTTTTTTGTTATCGAATAAGGAATAATTGAATGTCACAAGACACCACAACCTCTCACGATAAACCCCTTAGAATTGTATTTGCAGGCACGCCAGAATTTGCCTCGGCTAGTCTTCAAGCGGTATTGGATAATGCGCAAGAAAACCACTACGAAGTCATTGCCGTTTATACCCAGCCCGATCGTCCAGCAGGAAGAGGGCAAAAGCTCGTTGCCAGCCCGGTCAAACAGCTTGCCCTTGAGAATAATATTCCCGTTTATCAGCCGTTAAATTTCAAACTAGACGAAGATAAAAACGCCTTAGCCAATCTAAACGCCGACATTATGATTGTCGCAGCGTACGGCATTATCCTTCCCAAAGTGGTATTGGATACGCCTCGATTAGGATGCGTAAACGTACATGCTTCCTTGCTACCACGATGGCGCGGTGCGGCGCCGATCCATCGTTCATTATTAGCAGGGGATGCAAAGACCGGAATCACCATTATGCAGATGGACGTCGGCTTAGACACTGGCGATATGTTACTCAAAGTAGAATGTGACATTCTTGAAGAAGACACCTCTGGTACTCTGCACGATAGGCTTGCACCGCTTGGTGGAGAGGCGTTGATTAGCGCGCTTGAGGAAATCAAACTTGGTACGATTACGCCGGAAAAACAAGACGAGGCGTTAACTTGCTACGCAGGTAAGTTGACCAAGACAGAAGGTGAGGTTAACTGGGAAACATCTGCTGAAAGCATTGCGCGTCAGGTACGAGGCTTACATCCATGGCCTGTTGCCTATACGCAAACAGAGTCTGGCGTAATGAAAATTCATTCAGCGACAACTGTTAACTCTGAAAGCATTGAAGGAATTAACGCGGATCAGGTTATTGCAGCAGGACAGTCTAACTCTGGAACCATAATCGCATCAGGAAAAGAGGGTGTATTCGTTCAAACAAGTAATGGCATCCTCGCTTTAGAAACGGTTCAGTTCCCCAGTGGTAAACGGATGTCGGTTCAAGATGCGTTGAATGGAAAGCATAAAGCCTCTTTGAGTGTCGGGCGCTCGATGTTAAAAGCCGATTCTTAAGCACGCCTTAGCGCTGTTCGTTAGAACGATTCCTTAACGATCACCCTTAGATCATTCTTTAGCACTACTCCTTAATAGATACCTTGATAGTTAGTAGTAGTGCTAATAATGTTAAGTAGAGCGAAGCGACTTACTAGGCCCTGTGAGTCAATAAAACAATTAAGAGAAAACACGAATGTCAGATGTTCAACAAAACCCACCTTCACTTAGCGCTCGCGAAGCCGCCGTTGAAGTAATCACACAAGTGTTGCTTCAACAGGGCTCTTTGTCGACTCAATTATCAAAGATTCAGGGCAAAGTAGATTTCGATCATCACGCATTGTTAAAAGAGTTTTGCTTTGGTGTTTGTCGTCATTTCCCGACGCTGAACTCGATTGCATTGAGCCTACTCGCAAAGCCTTTTGAAGAGCGTGATTACGATGTCTATTCGACGTTGCTGTTAGGCCTTTATCAACTTCAGCATATGAGTACACCGGATCACGCTGCTATAAATGAGTCGGTTGAACTTTGTCGCACGCTAAAAAAGGACTGGGCCACGAAACTCATAAATGCTGTTTTGCGCCGATATCAAAGAGACAGTGAAGAGATCATTTCAGAGATTTCGTCTCAGCCCTCTGTGGCATTTAATCTTCCTAAGTGGCTCGTGAAACGTATTAAAAAGAACTGGCCTGACAGTTTTGAGTCTATTGTTGAAGCCAGCAACGAACGTCCTCCGATGTGTATTCGAGTTAACCTTGATAAGGTTTCACGTGAAACATATAAATCATGGCTCGATGAGGAGGGCATTGTTTCACGTGAAACACTCTCTATAGACTCAGGATTGTATATTGAAAATCCAGTGCCTGTTTTTGTATTGCCAAAATTCGAAAGCGGATTTGTGAGCATCCAAGACGAAGCCGCTCAACTATCTGCTCGGATAATAAACCCTCAACAAGGCGAAAGGGTATTGGATGCCTGCGCAGCGCCAGGAGGAAAAACGGGGCATCTACTTGAGGCAATGCCGAATCAAGAACTAACGGCAATTGAACTGGAACCTTGGCGACTCGAACGCATTGAAGACAATCTAACGAGACTCGGCTATCAAGCCGAGTTGATCGTGAGTGATGCAGGTGACCTAAATAACTGGTGGGACAAAACAGCGTTCAACAAGGTCTTACTCGACGCACCTTGTTCTGCAACAGGTGTCATTCGACGCAATCCAGATATTAAGATTAACCGAAAGCCAGCTGATATTTCAGAGCTCGTCGAAATTCAGTCGACGCTACTGGATAACGTTTGGCAAGTGGTTGAAGAGGGCGGATACTTACTTTATGCAACCTGTTCCATCATGCCAGAAGAAAACAGCGAACAAGTAGATCGCTTTCTCGCTCGGACTTCAAACGCATTAGAAGTTCCTCTGAATACCATTAATAGTGGTTTTGCGATGAACATCTCAAATGCAAAAACGGATCACGGTATTCAGCTACTGCCCAAACGAGACGGACATGATGGTTTCTACTATTGCTTGTTTCAAAAAACGGCTGTCAAAAATTAAAAATGATCGTCACGACCGAATGACAGCTGTCTTTCTTGATAGAGCGTAGTCAAACGACTTTAGTAAACTGACTACCGCGCCCTCATCAACTACAACCTTACTCTGCAACTAACGCCTTAAAAGGAGTGTTTCACGTGAAACACTCCTTTTTTATTATCTGTCTAATGCAACTTACTTCTACGACAAGGCTCTCTGTAAAACAAAGCTCTCTGAAAAATAGAGCGATCTAAAACAAAGCTCTTTAAACAGAGCCTTTTGTAAAATAAAGCGCCGTCTAAATCGATCGTTTATCGACGACTTTCTTTGAAACACTTAACGCGCTTTCAATGACAATACTTAATTACAACACTAGAAAATATGGTAACGGAAACACATGCACAACTAGCGAGGGATTCAGGATATCGGCAGATGTCGGCAATAGTCGGCGTGATGAGTTCCGCTGTTCTGATGGTCGATCTGACGACTTAAGAGATAACAAGAGTGGTACGAGAGACTGTATAAAGAGTAGGTAAGTGGTCGGATGTATGCGGATATATTACGAATTACCACAGCCAATGAAAAAAAGAGTCAATTAATTTGAAATAGACATTAAAACTAACGAAGAAGGAGTTTAGAATTAACAAGATAGGAAACGACATTCGTACTTCAGGAAAACCCGAGCGAGTCGATATACTTCAGCGTGTGAGTAATCTCGTCTTGTTCACCGCTTCCTTAACATACTAGCAAATCAGAACCTGAGTGAGAGCCATCTCCTCCTAAGGCAGTATATGAAAATTATCATTATCGGTGCAGGCCAAGTTGGGGCCACTCTTGCAGAGAATCTTGCAAATGAAGATAACGACATTACCGTTGTCGACAGTAATCAACAAAGGCTGCGAGAGCTGCAAGATCGACTCGATATTCAAACTGTAGAAGGAAGTGGGTCACACCCAGACGTACTCGATCAAGCGGGTTGCAATGATGCCGATATGCTCATCGCAGTGAGTAACCAAGACGAGATCAACATGGTTGCCTGCCAAATTGCACACACGCTTTTCAAAACCCCGACAAAAATAGGCCGTGTTCGATCCAGCGCCTATGCGAAATACCCAAAACTATTTTCCGACGCTGCGTTGCCGATCGACGTGCGTATCAGTCCAGAGAAAGAAGTCACGAAACATCTAAGCCGCCTAATTCGTTACCCAGGTGCGCTTCAAGTGATGGAGTTCGCAGAGGGCAAAATCCAGTTAGTCGTGGTTAAAGCTGAGACAGGCGGGCCGCTAATCGATCAGCCAATTAGCTTTTTGAAAGAACACATGCCTTCCATCCAAACCCGTATTGCTGCGATTTATCGCGATGGTCAGGCGATTAAGCCCGATGGTAATACGCACATTAGAGCAAACGATGAAGTCTTCTTCCTAACGGCTCAACGCGATGTGTTGGACGTCATGAGTGAACTGCGCCCACTTGATACACCATACCGTAGAATCATCATTGCAGGTGGCGGTAATATTGGTGAGCGCCTAGCGCAAAGTTTGGAAAAAGAATATCGAGTAAAAATTATTGAGCGCAGCCCAGAGCGTTGTCGATATCTCTCAGAAACACTCAACAGTACAATCGTTCTAAACGGAGATGCATCGAAACAAGAGTTATTGCTGGAAGAGAACATAGAATCAACCGATGTTTTCTGTGCGCTGACAAACAATGATGAAGCCAATATTATGTCGTCCATGCTTGCAAAAGTACTGGGGGCGAGAACGGTCATGACCATCATTAATAACCCTGCTTACGTTGATATTGTTCAAAAGGGCATGATCGACATTGCGATCTCACCTCAGCAAACCACCATCAGTAGTCTTCTATCCTATATCCGTCGCGGTGATGTTGTGAACGTTCACTCACTGCGTAAAGGGGCAGCCGAAGCATTGGAAGCCGTCGCTCATGGCGACTATAACTCTTCTAAAGTCGTTGGCCGTAAGATCTCAAATATCCACCTTCCAGAAGGCGCAACCATCGGTGCCATCGTGCGAGGCGATGACATTATATTGGGATCGGGAGATGTGAAGATCGAAGCCGAAGACCACGTTATCTTGTTCGTCTCCAACAAGAAACAAATTCCAGCAGTAGAGCAATTGTTCCAAGTAGGACTTACGTTCTTCTAACGTCACCACAACACTCAGACAACCAAATGAAGATCGACGTGCTGACCAGTCAGTCGTATTAAGAGAAACGGAAAAAACATATGCGCATACAGGTTATTCTAAGGGTGATTGGTATCCTAGTGATGGTGTTCAGCTTATCGCTTATTCCACCCATCATTGTCTCCTTGATCTATCAAGATGACACACTCGGCGCGTTTGCCTCAGCGCTTGCGATTAACCTGTTGAGTGGCTTTCTTATTTGGTTTCCAGTCCGAAACCAACGAGCAGACTTAAAAATACGCGATGGGTTCGTGGTGACCGTTCTCTTCTGGTTCGTATTGGGGCTATCCGGTTCAGTCCCATTTCTTATCTCGACGGACCCCGTTCTGACTTTTACCGACGCGTTATTCGAATCTATTTCAGCATTAACCACAACCGGTGCAACCATCATTACTCACATCGATGGATTACCCCCTTCCATTTTATTCTATCGTCAGCAGCTCCAATGGTTGGGCGGAATGGGGATTATCGTACTGGCTGTGGCTATCATGCCGATGCTAGGCATAGGGGGTATGCAGCTTTATCGCGCCGAAACACCTGGGCCAGTGAAAGACTCCAAGCTCACGCCTCGAATAGCAGAAACCGCAAAAGCACTTTGGTATATCTATGCATCGCTAACAACGGTCTGTGCAGTCGGCTATTGGTTAGCAGGTATGACCTTGTTCGACGCAATCTGTCATAGCTTCTCTACTGTCGCAATCGGCGGCTTTTCAACGCACGATGCCAGTATCGGTTATTACAACAGTGTCGCGATTGAAGTGGTGTGTTCACTCTTTATGTTCATATCGGCAATCAACTTTGGTTTGCACTTTTACGCATGGCGAAATCAAAGCGTCTTACACTATTTCAAAGACCCAGAAGCGCGCTTCTTTATCTTTATATTGTTTTGTACCGTCACATTGACGACGCTCGGACTGACCTTAACTGCTACCTACGACTGGGATCTCGCGTTCCGTTACGCGGTCTTCGAAAGTATTTCAATTGCGACCACCGCTGGATTTGGCACCTCAGACTTTTCAGCATGGCCGCATTTCTTACCCTTCTTGTTAATTGTTACTTCCTTCGCTGGCGGTTGTGCAAGCTCCACTGGCGGTGGTATGAAGGTTATGCGTATCCTTCTGATTCTGAAACAAGGTGTACGAGAAATCCAAAGACTTGTTCATCCTAGTGCTGTGATCCCAATTAAAGTAGGCGGAAAAGCCATTCCTGAACGAGTCGTTTCGGCCGTTTGGGGTTTCTTCTCTGCGTATCTCATTGTCTACGTTATTCTGATGATTGGCCTTATGGCGACAGGCATCGATCAGGTGACAGCGTGGTCTGCGGTGGCAGCAACGCTTAACAATCTTGGACCGGGTTTAGGAGACGTCTCCGCCAACTTTGCGGGTATCAATGACCCAGCCAAGTGGATGCTTTGCTTCTCTATGCTATTAGGGCGTCTTGAGGTCTTTACCTTGCTTGTTTTATTTACGCCGATGTTCTGGCAACGATAAAACAAAAAGCAAAAGGAGAACGTTACGTGACACCAGCAATCAATCAATTAAAAAAAGCCAAAGTCGACTTTTCCCTACATGAATACGATCACGACCCGAGTTGTAAAAACTTTGGTAATGAAGCGGCTGATAAACTGAATTTACAACCCGAAGAAGTGTTTAAAACATTACTCGTGTCAGACGATAAACTCTTCTTCGTCTGCATCGTGCCGGTGACTGGAACCTTAAACCTAAAACGAGCAGCATCCGCGCTTAAGGTCAAAAAACTGCGTATGGCCGAACCTAAAGAAGCCGAGCGTCTCACAGGGTATTTAGTGGGCGGTATTAGTCCTCTTGGACAGAAAAAAGCACTAGGAACTCTGATCGATCAAAGTGCACTAGAGTACGATAAGATTTATGTCAGTGGGGGAAAACGAGGACTAGATATTGGTTTATCTCCCCAAGATCTAGCAGCTCAGTGTCGGCAGGGACAGTTTTCAGATATTCGTGAATCGTAAGGAGGTATTCACGCTTCACAACGCAGTATGGCGGCTAATCATTATCCGACGATCTAGGATACAAAGACGAACCATCCGCTTGCTTTTTAAAGCGCTTATACTCCCATTGATATTGCTCAGGGTGACGTAATATCAATGACTCAAGACTCTTATTTAGAGAAGCTGTAGAAGTTTGTAAGTCCTCACTATAGAAATTTTCATTTAGGGGAAAGACTTCGAACTTCAGACCTTTTTGAGTTTGAAAGACGGCACAGATAAACGCCTTCGCGCCAGACTTGGAAGTTAACTGACTCGCTAACGTCATGGTGTAAGCAGGCTGTCCAAAGAAGGGGACGTATTCACCACTGCCTTCTGCTGGAACCTGATCAGGCAGAATCCCAACAACACCGCCGGACTTTAATGCTTTCATGAGCTGCATGACACCGCGGCGATCAGTCGGTGCCAGTTCCGTCCCCGCTCTCTTGCGAGATTCAAGAATAAACGCATCCATTGCTTTGTCTTTCTGCGGACGATACATCGTCGTCATCGTGCGCATCTGAGAAACGAACGACGGAATGTATTCCCAACTGCCTAAATGCGGCGCCATTAACAACACGCCTTGCTCGCTTTCTAGTGCGTGTTTGAACTCATCTACGCCCTCACCAAATTCTAGCAAGGTCAGAAGCTCTTCTGGCGTATGCGTCCAAGCATGCAGCATCTCCATCCCCGTCTGTCCGATGTGCACTAAGCGTTGATTACGAAGTGCCTTACGCTCATCCAGTGCCATATTGGGAAAGCAGAGTGCCAAGTTTTGATCAATCCCTCTGACCGTGCGTTTATCTAACCGAATAAAGAAACGGCCAAATAATCGACCTAGTGTTCGCTTGACTGAAAACGGCAAAGCACCGATAAGCTTTAAACTTGTAACAAGCGCAGACTTAGGCTGATCTGAGGACATAGGCCACCATTAAATAAAAGCAGTTAAATACAAACACAATTAAAGACAACGAAAAACAACATGATAAGAAGCGCTATTGTACTCTATTTCTTCGACTCAAACGTCATCAATAAAAGTCGCATTGATCGAACAAACACAGTAAATTATAGGCTAACTTCCCTCGACTTCTTTGATTAACGCATTACCCAAAAACGTTCCTTGAGCGTACTTGAAAATACAGACATGCGAAAACAAGACACAATAAAAGCGACAGAAACGAAAATGCAGCAAACAACCGATAGAAACAACAGTAAAACTAAACCTATTATCTTGCTTGATAGAGACGGTGTTATCAATTATGACTCTGACGCCTATATAAAGTCGGTTGATGAATGGCAGCCCTTGCCTGGGAGTATCAAAGCCATCGCAGCATTGTCAAAAGCAGGGTTTCGGATTTTCGTCGTAACCAATCAATCAGGCATTGCACGCGGCTACTATGATGAAACGGAATTGAACGCCATGCACACGAAAATGCTGAATTTAGTTCATTCTGAAGGCGGGACAATCGAAGGCATAGAATATTGCCCTCATGGCCCAGATGATGGCTGCCATTGCAGAAAGCCTTTGCCCGGTATGATTGAAACCATTGAGTCCAAGATAGGCGTCGACTTTACGCAAACAAGCGCCATTATTGTCGGCGATTCAAAACGCGATTTAGAAGCCGGTCATGCTAGAGGCTGCCACCCTTCATTAGTTCTAACGGGCAAAGGTCGTGACACTCAGTACAAAGCGTTCGATTTTTACTTCGATGTCTATGCAGACCTTGCTGCATTTGCGCTAGCGACACTGCATAAGTTTAATTAATTAAGGAAGGTGTGAACAAGTCCACTGGCTTATTCTGCGCTTTATCTATCATTGTCTATAAAAAGTAAGTCCTATAGAAGATGATAGATAAAGTGCTTTTGCGAGCGTTTAATAACAATCGCAGGTTAATGTGATTTCGCTAGCTTCAATACATAAGTCCAGCTCAAAACAAAGAAACCAAATAGGATCATAAGCAATATCGGAAATGAGCCTACACCAAACGCATCGATTAAAGGGCCAGTTAGCGATGGCGCAACCAAGGCGCCCAAACCACAACAAAAGAAAATAATGCCCGTACGTTTACCTGTTAACGTTAGAATCCGATTGGCGAACGAGAAAATCATAGGAAACAACGCGGAGCAACCAAAACCAAGACCGAAGACCAGCATAGCCAACATCCCTTCACTAGAGCCACTGACGTTAATCCCTAGAATCGAAACCGCGCACACACACATCAAAGCATACACACAGGGCACTAACGCTAACCAACGCAATAAGGGGACAAATATCAGTCGACCTAAAGACATGGCCATAAAGAACCACGTCGCCAATACAACCGCACTGTCTTCACTCATGCCCATTAAACTGCCATACGTTGAAATCCAACCCGCCACAGTGACTTCAATTCCAACATACAAGAAGATGACAAATAGAAAAGCACCAAACAGCTTAGTCTGCTTTTTAGGTTCATCAGATTGAATACTAGAAGAGGTTTCTAATACGGGCGTTTTTTGTTTAAGCAACAGAATAGGGAAGAGCACAGAATACAAGCCTATCAGCCAGATTCCCCACCCATAGCTGCCACCTAACCCATTCATCGCCACAAATATAAGCGGTGCAACCATCGCACCTAAACTGTAACTTAAATGCAGAGCAGTGACATAGGACTCGACTTTCTCTCGATGCAACCACAGCATCATCAAATTACCGCCCGTATTGACGGACACTTCGCTTGCGCCAAGTAAAACAAACAATCCAATCAGTACCCACAGGGCGGTAGAGAAGGGCACAAGTAACGTAGCAGATATCATGATCACCAACATGGCGACCAGATAATGATGCCCTGAAAAGCGGTCATACATTCTAGATGCCACTAAGGCACCCAAAATATTACCAATGCCACGGGCAGTGAAAAGCACAGAAATTTCAGCGACGGACGAATCCGATCGGTTCGCCAAATAGATTAAACAAGGCCCTAACATACCGCTGACCGCCCCACAGGCGATAAACATCAGGCAATAGGTCACCGTGCGTTTCCATTCAAATATACGCATTTCTATGATCTCAAAGGCATTGCTAAATAAGCATAAGGGAGAAAAGAAGAAACGAATGCTCTTCCAAACAATGCGCATTTAATCACGGAGATCGTACAAAAAGAAGTAGTGAGCTTTAAAAACAAATACTTAATTTTCTAAAATATTAACCCACTATTTAGGTGCAGACTTTAAAGCAAATGCCAACTATCCTGCCCCTAATTTCTGCTCCATGATGTCGATGGTATTGCCTTCGATCCAACAAACCAATTCAAGCACCTTTTTACAGGCCTCGTGCCCTAACTCCGTCAATTGATACTCAACATGCGGCGGTACCACAGGGTAAACAATACGTTCAACCAGACCATCGCCTTCGAGTTGTTTTAACGTTTGTGCCAGCATCTTCTCACTGACGCCTTCAATACGTCGACGCAAATGACTGAAACGGTGCTTCTCTCGATCCCGCAGAACCACAAAAACCATAATGCCCCAACGGCTGGTTATGTGCTTCATAATCTCTCTAGAAGGACAGTTACTGGACAGAACGTCACCTCGATCGTATTCGGCAAACATCTTCTCAGAATCGATGTCCATCGGTTTACCATATATTTGCACAATTTTTTTCATACTTACCTTTTTGTACGTACTTACTTTTAGTTAGTTTATAGTCTAAATTAGTTTTATCGAATTAACCAACTACTTTCTCACAGAAAATAACATTTCATAAAGAATCTAACTTAGGAGTCAACATTATGATTTTAGTAACAGGCGCAACAGGCAAATTAGGTAAATTAGTCATCGAGAGCTTAGTAGCACGCGGCACACCAGCAAGCGACATCGTTGCCGGCGTTCGTTCACCAGAAAAAGCGGCAGACCTGGCTGACCAAGGCGTTGTAGTACGCAAAGCAGACTACTCAGATCCAGCAACATTGACGACAGCACTAGAAGGCGTAAAACGCGTTGTTTTGGTTTCTTCTAGCGAAGTGGGTCAACGTCTTCCACAGCACCAGAACGTCATCAACGCAGCAAAAGAAGCGGGCGTTGAGCTCATCGCATACACCAGCCTACTAAACGCAACTGAGTCTCCAATGATCTTGGCACAAGAGCACGTTGGTACTGAAAAAGCCTTGACGGAGTCTGGCGTTCCTCACGTACTCCTACGTAACAGCTGGTACAACGAAAACTACACTGAAAACCTAGGCTTAGCATTGGAACACGGTGCTGTATTAGGTAGTGCAAAAGACGGTAAATTCGCCTCTGCAACACGTGCTGACTACGCAGAAGCAGCAGCGGTAGCCGTTTCAACGGAAGGTCACGCAGGTAAAACTTACGAATTGGCAGGTTCTACCGCTTACACGCTAACAGAATACGCTCAATACGTTAGCGAGCTATCTGGTAAAACAGTAATTTACCAAGATCTTCCAGCAGAAGAATACACAAAAGTACTTGTCGGTGTAGGTCTTCCAGAAGGGTTCGCCGCTGTTCTAGCGGACTCAGATGTGGGTACATCCAATGGTGCGCTATACAGCGACAGCAAGGACCTAGAAACACTAATCGGCCGTCCTTCTACACCGATTCAAGACAGCATTAAAGCAGCGCTTTAAGCAACGACATAGCGTCAAAACTTGCGGCTCATCGTTTCCCCTACATTGAGCCGCATGCAAAAAGTAAAAAAGCCCGATTTAGAAAACTAAATCGGGCTTTTTATATTCTTACGCGAAACT
This sequence comes from Marinomonas mediterranea MMB-1, assembly GCF_000192865.1. Lineage (NCBI taxonomy): Bacteria > Pseudomonadati > Pseudomonadota > Gammaproteobacteria > Oceanospirillales > Oceanospirillaceae > Marinomonas > Marinomonas mediterranea. The sequence continues at coordinate 6,319 of NC_015276.1, read as the reverse complement.
AACGATTAATTAAACGTCCAAATTCGCTACAGACAATGCATTGTCTTGTATGAAGTTACGACGTGGTTCAACTTCGTCGCCCATCAGTGTGGTAAACATTTGATCGGCTGCAACCGCGTCATCAATGGTCACACGAAGCATACGACGAGAATCAGGGTCCATGGTCGTTTCCCAAAGTTGATCAGGGTTCATCTCTCCCAATCCTTTGTAACGCTGTACGTCCATTCCACGTTTCGCTTCTTTCATCAACCATGTTTTCATCACGTCAATGTCGGTTACGATCTGTGTGCGTTCACCACGTTGGATGTAAGACTCTTCGCTGAACAACTCTTTCACCGTCTCTGACAGCTCGACAATGCGAGCGTACTCTGGCGATGAGAAGAAGGTTGCTTCGAAGCGGTAACGGTTGTTTACGCCATGCGACATGATGTCGACAACAGGTAAGTAGACATTACGCTCTTCGTCTTTCTCTACAGAGAAGTCGAACTGGAAGCCCGTACGGGTATCCATTGGCATTTGCTGACGAAGTAGTTCTACCCATTCAGCGACCTCTGTTTCGTCCGTTAATGATTCAGAACGAAGCGGTGCAACATACAGAAGCTTGCTCATGACATCTTGTGGGTACACACGAGCCATACGCTCAATGTCTTCTTGAATTGCAATGTAGTCACGAATCAGCTTCGCTAACGCACTACCTTGAATGCCAGGCGCTCCTTCATTTACGTACAATGCGGCGCCGTCTAGAGCCACTTCGATTAGATGCTGCTCAAGTGCATGCTCGTCTTTAATATACAGTTCGTTCTTACGACGCGTCACTTTATACAAAGGCGGTTGAGCGATAAAGATGTGCCCGCGTTCTATAATTTCCGGCATTTGACGGAAGAAGAACGTCAATAAAAGAGTACGAATGTGAGAACCATCGACGTCGGCATCGGTCATGATAACAATGCTGTGATAACGTAATTTATCAGGATTAAACTCGTCACGACCGATACCACAACCCAATGCAGTAATCAGCGTGCCAACTTCAGCCGATGACAGCATTTTATCAAAACGGGCTTTCTCAACGTTCAGTATCTTACCTTTCAAAGGCAGGATAGCCTGAGTACGACGGTCACGGCCTTGTTTTGCAGAACCACCTGCAGAGTCACCCTCCACTAGGTAGATTTCAGAAAGTGCTGGGTCTTTTTCCTGACAGTCTGCCAATTTACCCGGTAAGCCTGCAATGTCCAATGCGCCTTTACGTCGCGTCATATCACGTGCACGACGAGCCGCTTCACGGGCGCGGGCAGCATCAATCATCTTGTTAACGATGATTTTGGCTTCATTTGGCTTTTCAAGCAGGTATTCAGCGAAACGTTTCGCCATTTCTTGTTCAACTGCCGTTTTTACTTCAGAAGACACCAGTTTATCTTTAGTTTGAGAAGAGAACTTAGGATCGGGTACTTTCACCGACACAATGGCAGTCAAACCTTCACGGGAGTCATCACCCGTTGTTGCCACTTTTTGTTTCTTCGCCAAGCCTTCTGACTCAATGAAATTATTAAGCGTACGCGTCAAAGCACCACGGAAACCAGCTAAGTGAGTGCCGCCGTCTCGTTGCGGAATGTTGTTGGTGTAACAGTAGATGTTTTCCTGAAAACCTTCGTTCCACTGCAATGCCACTTCCACAGCGATACCGTCTTCTAGGTCGTCGCGCTGACAAATAAAGTGGAAAATGTCATTAATCGGCGTCTTGTTAGTATTCAAATGTTCTACGAAAGAACGTAAACCGCCTTCGTAATTGAAGAATTCTTCCTTACCACTGCGCTCATCTTTTAAGTGAATCGCCACACCAGAGTTCAAGAAAGACAATTCACGTAAACGCTTCGCAAGGATATCGTAGATAAATAAAATGTTGCTAAAAGTATCTGCAGAAGGCTTAAAGTGAACCGATGTTCCGGCGCCATCCGTGTCACCTATGATGGCTAATGGTGCTTGCGGAACACCATGAACATAATTCTGCTCATAGATTTTGCCGTCTTTACGAATGGTCAACGTCAGACTTTCTGATAGGGCGTTTACAACCGAAACCCCCACGCCATGAAGACCACCAGATACTTTGTACGAGTTGTCATCAAACTTACCACCAGCGTGCAATACCGTCATGATCACTTCGGCAGCAGAGACACCTTCTTCTTCGTGCATGTCTACCGGAATACCACGGCCGTTATCCGAAACAGACACAGACTCGTCTGGGTGAATGGTGACTGTGATCGTGTCACAGTGGCCTGCTAAGGCTTCGTCAATCGAGTTATCGACGACTTCAAACACCATGTGGTGCAGACCTGTTCCGTCGTCCGTATCACCGATATACATACCGGGACGTTTACGGACGGCATCGAGCCCCTTGAGCACCTTTATACTGGACGAATCGTAATTGTTTTCACTCATTTAAGTCTCCTGCAACCCTCTGCAACTCGCCATTACGCATAGCAAAGTGACGAACATCTGTCGCATCAGACCAGACAAAATCCAAACTGTCTGATCCAACACTGGTTATAAATATTTGGCTGTTAAGCGATTCTAACAATCGACATAATTTTTGACGATGGTTGGCATCTAATTCGGCTGGTAAGTCATCCACTAAAAACACCAAGGGCCGACCCATATCAGTCAACACTTGTCCTTGCGCTATTTTCAGTGCGGACACCACCAGCTTTTGCTGACCACGGGAAAGCGTGTCTAGTGCATCACCCGCTTTGGTTTTTACTCGCAAGTCCGCTCTTTGCGGCCCTGAATGTGTGTAACCAAGCTCAATATCGCGATTTACTCCAGACTCAAGCGCTTCTGCGAGTGTCTTTTGAGCATCCCACCCTTGGGTAAAATTTAAAGAGACATCGAGCTCATCGGACAGCGCATTTAATACGGTTTTAAAGTATGGAATTAAATGCTTTACATAGGCTTGACGGACCTCATTGACGGTTCCACCAAGTCTGATCAGCTCTTGGTCAAAAGCAGCCAGTAAATTAGGTGAAATTTTACCACGTTTAAGCAAGCTATTCCGCTGTTTTAATGCTTTTTGCCAATCTCTCCATGCTGGCATGAATTGAACATCAAAGTGAAAGGCTCCCCAATCGACAAACTGACGTCGAATCTTAGGCGAGCCTTCTAATAATCGAAACGCATCGGGGTTAATCAATTGAACTGGGAGGCGCTCAGCAAGCTCGACAATAGAGTGGACCTTCTCACCTTGAACACGCACGTCTATCGCCCCATCGCGAGCACGTTTAAGGCCGATAGGAAAGACACTGGTGCTCGCTTTAAGTTGTGCGAATACAATGCATTCTGCCTGATCATGCTGAATATAGGTTTTGTGTTTATGACTTCGAAAAGAACGCCCGTAGGAGAGCAAGTGAATGGCTTCTAACACTGATGTTTTGCCACTGCCATTTTCACCGACAATAACATTGACCTGATGGGAAGGCTCAAACTGAATTTTTGTGAGGTTTCGCAGTTTTGCGATATCTAGACGTGCCAGTGGCATATAGGAAAGGCTATGTTAAAAGGCGTGGTGTGTTTAGACCACGCCTTTTATGTCAAAAAGTTAGAGACGCATCGGCATCACGACGTATTGTGCTGCGTGACTTTGCGCTTCTTCGATGAGAGCACTGCTGTTGGAATCGTTCATCGCGATACGAACTTCTTGAGCATCAACAACGCCAAGCACATCAAGTAAATAACCAACGTTGAAGCCAACTTCCATACCATCGCCCTGATATTGAACCAATACGGACTCTTCCGCTTCTTCCTGCTCAGGGTTGTTCGCGAATACCTGAAGCATGCCATTAGATAAGATCAAACGAACACCGCGGTATTTTTCGTTAGAAAGAATCGACGCGCGTAAGAAAACCTGACGCAACTCTTGGCGATCAGCAATGACCATTTTTTCATTATTGCGAGGGATAACACGATGGTAATCAGGGAACTTGCCGTCGACCAATTTCGACGTGAAGGTATAGTCATCAATCGTTGCTCGAACGTGATTAGAACCTATTTTCAGTTCAACCAGCTCATCTGTATCGCTCAACAAGCGGTTTAATTCCAGAACGCCTTTACGAGGTACAATAACTTGCGTTAAATCGCCGCTGACTTGCGCATCTTCAATGGCGGTTGCCAAACGGTGTCCATCAGTCGCAACAACACGCAATTGACCATCGGCCACTTCAAACAACATGCCATTCAAGTAGTAACGTACATCTTGGTTTGCCATCGCAAAACCAGTGCGATCGATTAGACGTCGAACACTGGACTGAGCCACATTAACCGTTAAATCACCCTGCATGTCTTGAATATTAGGGAACTCATCGGCAGGCAAAGTAGACAAACTAAAACGTGAGCGACCTGAGCGAATGATGGCTTTTTGCTCATCAAGTGAAAACTCAATCACGGCGCTGTCTGGTAAGCTTTTACAAATGTCCACCAGCTTACGAGCTGGAACGGTAATTCGACCTTCTTGGCAATCATCAAGTGGTACCTGACCGACTAATTCAACTTCTAAATCAGAACCTGTTAGCGTTAATACCTGGTCTTTAACCTCAACCAGTACGTTTGCTAATACTGGCATAGTCTGTTTACGTTCAACGACGCCTGCAACTAATTGTAATGGCTTTAGAAGCGTCTCACGGACGACTGAAAATTTCATATTTTCCTCGTTAACTTAAAGTCTTAGACCGATCAGGTGGTCAAAATTCGCATCAATTGTTTGTAGTCTTCTCGGATATCAGAATCCGTATCTTGTAACTCTTTTATCTTACGAATCGCATGCAATGCCGTCGTATGATCACGACCGCCAAACGCGTCACCGATTTCCGGTAAACTGTGGTTCGTAAGTTCTTTTGCGAGTGACATAGCAACCTGGCGCGGTCTTGCGACAGAGCGGCTGCGACGTTTCGACAAAAGATCGCTGATCTTTATCTTATAATACTCAGCAACAATTCGCTGGATATTATCAATGTTTACTAGCTTGTCTTGCAAGGCTAGCAAGTCTTTTAGTGACTCTCTAACGAAGTCTGGCGTTATCGCGCGTCCAGTAAAATGCGAGTTAGCAATCACTCGTTTTAGCGCACCTTCCAATTCACGCACATTTGAACGTATCTTTTGCGCAATAAAGAAAGCCGAATCATACGATAATTTTACGCCACTTTCTTCTGCTTTACGCATTAGAATTGCAACACGTGTTTCAAGTTCCGGCGGCTCGACGGCGACCGTTAAGCCCCAACCAAAACGTGACTTCAATCGATCTTCAAGCCCTTGAATTTCTTTAGGATAACGATCACACGTTAGGATCATTTGCTGACCACCTTCTAATAAGGCATTAAACGTGTGAAAGAATTCTTCTTGGGTTCGATCTTTTCCAGCAAAAAACTGAATATCATCGATCAATAGCGCATCGACGGATCGGTAATAACGCTTAAAATCGTTAATTGCATTGAGTTGCAGTGCTTTGACCATGTCTGCGACAAAACGCTCAGAGTGCAAGTACACCACTTTCGCATTCGGATTATGTCGCATCAGCTCGGTACCAACCGCTTGCATTAAGTGGGTTTTACCAAGACCAACGCCGCCATATATAAAGAGTGGGTTGTAGGCACCGCCAGGGTTTTCAGCGACCTGAAGTGCCGCAGCGTGCGCTAGCTGGTTAGATTTACCTTCTACGAAATTATCAAAGGTAAAGGAATTATTGAGATTTGCACCGTGATTAATACCACCTTCCACTTCCACTTTTCGGTTGGGCGGAGTAAGTGGTAACTGACCCTGTTCGTAAGGTTCAAGATCACCATTTAAAAGCACATCTGAATCAGACAAGGTCAAAGGTGCTTCAAATTCGAGACCCGATATCGGCTCTTCAACCGGTTCATACGTTACTTGCCCTGGACGATAGCCCGAGTCATTTTCAACAGTGGCCACAGGGGGCGCTTTCGTTTCAACCACAGGTGGTGGCGGTGGCGGTGCACTTGTTGCCGCAAAACCCGGTTGCTTAACCGCCAACATCAAATTAGGTGCGGGGTTTTCACCCGAGAATTCAGCAAGCAGTTCTTTGATACGAGCCTGATACTTATTATTAACCCAGTCCAAAACAAAGCGATTAGGCGCAAATAGACACAACTCTCCCGATACAGACTCTTCGGCCTGTAGTGGTCGGATCCATGTATTGAACTGTGATGCAGAAACTTCGTCTTGTAATTTACCAAGACAGCGTTCCCAAAACTCCAAAGACACTGAACAGCACTCCCAGAAACATTGGCGAAACAGAAGCGAAATAGTAACCCGACGCCAT